>NZ_JAVRCA010000023.1:63616-115346 GCF_034530995.1 Nostoc sp. DedQUE04
CTGGAGCAGGTGCTGGAGCAGGTGCAGGTGCTGGCGCAGGTGCTGGAGCAGGTGCAGGTGCTGGAGCAGGTGCGGGTGCTGGAGCAGGTGCTGGCGCAGGCGCGGGTGCAGGTGCTGGTGCTGGAGCAGGCGCGGGTGCTGGCGCAGGTGCTGGCGCAGGCGCGGGTGCAGGTGCTGGTGCTGTGGCAGGTTTTATACTAGTTTCGCTTAGTGATGTACCGTACTGAAAACGGATGTTGCCAATCTTAGTGATGTCAAAGTCGGAGGCTAGCCCTGATAGCAGGAAAGTAGCTGAACTTTGAACAAAAGTCCCCGAACTCACGGCTGGATTTGCATCATTAGCGTAACCACTGATGATGCCGTAATTGAATTGCTGTCCACCGCCACCTTGGAAAATGCCTAAGCCAGCTGTACCCAGACCGTAGTGTTGGTCAATGCCAGGAAGTCCTCCAGTATTACTCGTGTTTGGCAATTTCCATTCCTTTAGAGCTAGAAGATCAACATTCTTTGTAGTGGTAGAGCCTGCGCTTGAGGTTACTGTCGGAGCTAGAGCCGAAACCAGCGATAAGTTGTTTAGGGGAGAACCAGCATAGTCCCAGAAAACTGAGGTCAGAACATCAGAAGGATTTGAGATTCCTACAGAAGATTTGTTAGTCAGGGTCAGTGACAATAAACCATTGTCTAGGTAATTAAAAAGAACCGACGCTGCCAGAGGATCGTTAGATTTGTCGTAGGTATTGGTTCCTGTAGCTGAAAAACTTATAGAACCCAAACTCTTGGGTGCAGGTGCTGGAGCAGGTGCTGGAGCAGGTGCTGGAGCAGGTGCTGGAGCAGGTGCTGGCGCTGGCGCTGGCGCTGGTGCTGGCGCTGGTGCTGGCGCAGGAGCAGGTGCTGGCGCTGGCGCAGGTGCTGGTGCTGGAGCAGGTGCTGGTGTATTTTTGTTGCCGTTGCCGTTACCATTACCGTTACCGTTGCCAGCCTGTGCTTGGGGTAGTTGTGACCCTAAAGCTAAGGTGAATGATAATAGACCACAACTTATATAACCAATTACTTTTTTTGAATAAGCTTGAGACATGTAAATTAAACCTCTTTGTCTTAAACAAGATATGAAAAAGCTTCCTAATAATGATGTTTATACGAGCATCATGGACATCATTTTCTTATCTAAATTGACATAAAAAAAAAGATTTAGTACTGCTTTTTTTAAGCTTTATCAAAAATTTAATACACGATCAAAAAATGACTTGTTTTTAACTAATTATACTTATTAAGTATTTATACTGTGAGAAAAGTTTTATTATAATTACGTAATAATTCTAGTTTTAATTAGAGAATTAAATCTTTATTTAAAAATAATAAATAAATTACTTAATCAATATTGATAAACTATTTATAAGTCAATGAAAGATATTACTTAGAAAATCGATTAGCTATGAGTTTGTAAGAAATTAGGGAAGGCGATCGCCTTCCCTAAAGTTAAATATTCATTGTGGTAGTGTATAGTGATTATACTGAATTCGCTTATCGACGCACCCAGCCATTGATAGTAAATCGACTATCTCCAAAAGCTTGAGAGGGACAATTCACAGGCAGTACTTCGTGCATATAACGGCTGAGAAAGAATACAATGCTGTTGTTGCGAGGTTCAACTGTTTTGAACGTCTCAGCATTTACATATACGTTATTTTCAATTTTGCTGTCGTAGATCAGCAACTCTCCACCAGAAAATGATTTTGGTTCTTGATAAAAGTAATAAACGTATGTTAGCTCTCTAGTAGCAGTATCTGAACTGCCATTATCATTATGAAGTTTGTAATAGTTACCATCATTATGTGCAGTGAGTTGACTTTCAATTTGTGATACAGAAAATGATGGTAAGTTTAATTTGCTCAAGATATCAGGAATCATTGCTTGAATTCTCTTTAATATCAGTTCTGAAAATTCAGGGAATGAGTAGATAACCATTGATTGGCGATAATTAATGTCGTTGGTAGAAGTATTGCTTGGCAAAAAATCCGACTCTTTTTTAAGGATGTATTCAACTAAATTCTTGTGTTCTTCTGGTTTAAGAAAATTATCTATTTGTATATAATCAGAAGCCAAAATATAATCATTTTGCAGTTGTATTTTATCTGATTGCTGTACAAAAATTGGGGGTTCTGTAACTACGCCTATAAGATGTTCGCTAGGAAAACACAAAACCGAGCGACCTTCATTGATGGGAATTTGGAATAAATTCTGTAACTCAGATTCTTGTTTGTAAGCACGAGCCACAACTGTTGTTAAAAGGCTATGCAGTATAGGTGCATCTGATTTTAAATAAACGGTGTATTGATGTCCTCCAGTTAAAAGAACCTGTACTTTGACATCTTTTGACTCAAATTGCTGTGAAGCTAATTGCATATACCTCTCTTTCTATAATGTTGATAAATGAGATAACTCTAAAAGTCATACTGAAAGGTTAATAGAGTACTTATAGCAGATTTAAAGTTGTGAGATAGACAAGCTAAATCTGTTACCCAGATATAAAGCATGTTTTACTCCTAAATTCTAAATTCTGCTGTATAAAATTAAGTAAGAACAAGTTCAATGCTTAAATCTTTATATGTAATTGAGTTTATTTAGTGATAAATTCAATTACTGTATCAGCTACGAAACAGAAAAATACCATTAATCAATTGTTCTAGCACGTCTTTTATAATATTGTCATTCAGCAAATTCCACATAAACCGATAAAGCTTTAGTAAAGTATAAATATCTATTATTTCAATAAAAAATGCCATAGTTACTATTAACTACGGCATTTTCAATTAGAAATTAAAAATTTATTTCAGTATTTACTGGGAATCAACGGCGTATTCAATGAGCTTGGCAAGGCGTTGACGTAGGGTTTCTAATCCCAAACGCTGACTCGCAGAAATAAATACCGCGAGAGGGAATTCTTCTCTAGCTAGGGCTAGTGTCTCACTATTGGCTTGATCGATCTTATTAAAAATCACTAGCGCCGGACCAGGAGTTATTGGCATTTGTGCCAAAATTTCCCTGACTGAGCGAATATGACGCAACCAAGCAGGGTGAGATAAGTCCACCAAATGTAGTAGGGCATCGGCTTCTGTGACTTCCTCTAAAGTGGCACGGAAGGCATCCATTAACGATGCAGGCAGTTCGTGTATAAACCCTACTGTATCTGTAATCAGAATTTCCTGATGTTCATTAGTTTCGCCATAAGGAATCGCCAAACGGCGGGTAGTCGGATCGAGAGTGGCAAATAACTGGTCGGCTGTATAAACTTCTGCATTAGTGAGAGCATTCAGCAAAGTGGACTTACCAGCGTTGGTATATCCAACTAAAGCAACTGAAGGAACTTCTCGATGCTGTCTTCGTTGCCGTAACCGCGAACGATGAGCTTGCAACTGAGTTACTTCTTTTTGCAGTCGAGAAATGCGCTGCCCAATTGCACGGCGCTCAGTTTCCAGTTTGGTTTCACCAGGGCCACGAGTCCCAATACCACCACCCAATCGGGACATGGTGCGACCTCTACCAGCTAGTCGCGGTTGCATGTATTCTAACTGTGCTAGTTCTACTTGCAACTTACCGGCACGGGACTGAGCGCGTTGGGCAAAAATATCCAAAATTACTTCGGTGCGGTCAACCACCCGGATACCAATTTGCATTTCTAAGTTGCGGACTTGGGAGGGTGAGAGGTCGCGGTCAAAGACAACAAGGTTGACTCCTAGTGTTTGGGCGGTTAGGGCAATTTCTTGCACCTTACCTTCGCCAACTACGGTTTGGGGATGAACGCGCGATCGCTTTTGTTGTATTGTTTGTAATACATCTCCCCCAGCAGTATCAACTAAACGTGCCAATTCTAATAGGGTGTCTTGGAATTGTAGGGGAGTCATTTCACTAGTCATCAGCCCCACAATCAGCACGCGATCGTGGTCAGCATCTACTTCCTGGGCGATAAATTCACGCTGGAATTCCGCTTCCAGATTTTCTACCAAGTCTACTAAATCCTGGTCTGCCAGATCGTCCAAGTCCAAAGGTGGCGATATATTCCAACTTGGGGATTGGATTTGGCTTTCGCCTATCTTGGGAGCCGCAGGACTAGTAATCAGGGTGCGAGACTCTTGGGGTGTCAGATGAGCTAGATAAGCTTCTTTGACATATCCAGTCGAACCGCCTCCCCGCCGTGTAAAGCCGGTTCCGGTAATATTTAGGACAACTAGGGCATCTAAGCGTTGCAGTGCCATAGCCGTGAGTGCCGCTTCGTTGGGCGGTTCTGGCTTTAGATGGGTGGCAATACAACGAATACCACTGAGTCGTTCTGCACCGTAACGGGGCAATTCCATCGGTGGTATTTGCGTTTGGCGTGGTGTGCCTACCCCGACGCGAATCACTTGTCCGCGACGGTTGATGTAGGCGCACACAGGCTGATTGACTTCTGTGCTAATTGCTGCCAGACGCTGGGAAAACTCAGGCGTGGTGATGCGATCGCCTGGTATGCGCTGGTGATACAGCCGCTGTAGTTGCTTCAGCTGGCTGGACTTCAGACCTTGGAGATTTCCAAAAATAGTTTCTATAGGCGTTTATGACCAGTTAGATGGCCCCCCGAATCCTTATATGTCTATTTTACAACAGGGTTTAGGCTCCTATCTCTCTCCTTTGAGGGATGCGTTAGGAATTAGTTCACGGTGGGTATTTATTTGAAGCTATTTTGGCGATAGTAACTCACAAATCGAGCAATGGTAACAACACGTGCCGCCTCAGAACAAAACTTAAGAATCTATTTCACCAGTTTGTTGAAGTGCAAAATTGATAATAGTTTCACTTAGCCTAATTCCACGAGCAATCATTCTACCAATTGCTTGTTTAATATTAATAGGATATCCTTCTCGGTGTCTGTCCACACAATAAAATACCGATAGTACCCGTAACAGAAAGACCGCTTAACCTGGCAACTCGTCTACCAGCTGCTTCATGAATGTAAACTTTAATAGCAAGGTCGCTCAATCAACGTCTAAATCCAATTAGCCTCAAAAAACTTATCCAAATCCGAACTACCTTTTGTAATCCCAATTTTTGCTGAAACCAATTGATAATGTGTTTCTTCTGTATATCAAACAGAGCGTTCATAAAATCTGGATTAATTTCAATAGCCTTGCTAATACTATTATTTCCTTCTCTCCAGCGACTTAATTTAATTAATGCAACCCCCTTATAATACAAAGCTTTGTAGTCATCTGGTTTAATCTTTAGTGCTTGGTCGTAAGATGCGATCGCTTCTTCATAACGTTGTAAATTTAATAGTAGATTACCCATTTCATTCCATCCGCTTTGACAGCTTGAGTCAATTTTTTGAGCTTTGTTGTAGCTAGCTAACGCCTCCTCACAACGTCCTTGACTGTACAATAAATTGCCATGATTATGCCACACCTGATGATAATCAGGTAAAAACTTCAGTGCTTGCTCGTAGGATGCGATCGCTTCTTCATTGCGTCCTAAAGCAAATAGGGCATTACCTTTACCGTTCCAAGCTTCGTAGTCATCAGATTTAATTTTCAGTGCATGGTCATAAGATGCGATCGCTTCTTCATTGCGTCCTAAATTGCGTAGCGCAATAGCCCGGTTATACCAAGCATGAGGATGGTTGGGATTAAGGGCAATGGCTTGGTCATAACAAATTATTGCTTCTTCTGATTGGCCTAGTTTATCTAAAGCATTTCCTAGCCAGTTTAAAGTTGAGTTGTCATTTGGTTTTATTTCTATCGCTTTTTTCCAGCTAGCGAGAGCTTCCTTCCATTTACCTAAGTCCTTGAGCGCGATACCTCGGTGATACCAAGCTAAGTGATAATCTGGTTTAATTTCTATCGCTTTGTCGTAGGATGCTATTTCTTCCTCGTAGCGTTCTAAACTGCCCAGCCCAACACCTCGCCTATCCCAAGCTTGGTGTAAATCTGGTTTCAATTTCAGTGCTTGGTCGTAGGATGCGATCGCTTTTGTATAATCTTGTTCACTAGAATGCAAATTTCCCAGTTCAAACAGTAATTCTGCTTGGCTACTAATTACTTGATGATTTTCTGCAAGCAATTCCTGAATTTTTAGTATTTTTTGAGTTCTTTCTTTTGGTGTTAGCGTGAGATATTTTTCATAGTCTCCATCCTGGAGTATACGTGATGATTCCTGCTTGAGAGTTTCTGCATCTATAGGAAAGTCAAATAACCCCGAACGCCAGTCAAAGAAGTCTGGGGCGCGTTGAATAAAATATTTAATAGCAAATAGAGGTAGAAAGAAAACAAAACAAATATTAAAGCTATCTCTAAAACGTTCTCGCTGTTGATTCAGGTTAATTAAAACAGGCGGTACACTCTTCCAACTATATGAGTAAATATCTCTAGTATTCCAGCCTGTCAATCTTTTAGACTCTTCATATTCATAAAATGAATGCTCTAAACCTGTAATAAATAAAATATCTATCTGCTCTTTATTATCTAATTTATCTATAATTTCATATAAATTATTAACAGCTTGCTTTAATTGCAAAACCTCAATATTTTTATTATTAATTTCTTCTTTAACTTTGCCAATTAACTGCTCACCCTCAGCCGGAGAACAACGAGCAAATAACAAGCCAAAGCCTTCTGTAAAGTTAAGAGTACGGACTAAGGCTTGATATTCTTCATCTGGTTCCAGTGGTAAATCTTTATCCCAATCAGTCAGTTCCAGTTTCATCAAGCTGTGTCTCACTAAGGTTCAAATTATCAAAAGCATCCTGAAATTCTTTAATTCCTTTAATTAAAGGATGAATATCATACCAACATTGAATTTGTTCTTCTTTATCACGGTGGCGATATTCCAAAATACAGCGATTGAATAATAAGTTACGGTGTTGTTCATCATTTACTATTCGTTTAGAATGATAAACTTTGGCTAGTGCTTGCCATTCATCTGCATAAACTGTATTGCGGTAGGTAATTCTAGTTTCGCTAATTGACCGTTGTAAAGCTCTATTCGTAATGGGTAGATTATTAGTATATTTAATTGCTTCCTTCATTAATAATAGCAAATTGCGTACATGACCTCCACTCATTAAGCATAGTTGCTGTAAAGCTTCCGGCTGCTCAAACATATTTGAGATAGAAAGGTTAGGGTCAATCTGACTCACCCGCTTTTGCAACAATTCCTGGACTTTATTAATTCCTCGTTGATAACTTTTATTTTCAGGAGTTTGCACCATAATCATTGGTAAAACTTGAGCATCACTACCATAGATATCTCGTAAATCTGTAGCGCGGTTAGAGAACACCAATGAAATCGGTACTGTATAAATTAGATGGCAATTTAAAGCTTTGAGTTGTTCGCTACGATCTAAAAAAATATGTTCGTGATTGCTGCGTCCATCTTCTTGGGGTATGGGTACAATCCGATCTAGATTATCAGCGATGACTACTAGTTGAGAATATTCGGAAGGTAAGCGTTTTTTTGCATCTTCAACAAATTGATTCAAAGCCAAAATCAAAGTTGTGGTGTGCGGGTTAACTCTTTCGCGGATTTTGTGGCGGAGACTAGGTTCGGTTCTCAATTTGGCTGTGATTTTGGCAAAAAGAGGAATTTCCTTCTCTACCTCCAGACCTTCTAAAGATACGTCAGGTAGCAAATCTTTTAAATCATGCCAGCGGCTTTTCAACCATGACACCAAAGGTTCAGGATTAGCGTTATCTTTTAATGCTTCTAATAAACGTCGTGTACAAGCAAGGAGAATATCTGTATATTGGGCATCTTCTGGCTCGATATCTTGTTCATCAGCCGCAAAATAGACAACAAAACAACCTTGTTCATTTAAATATTTCTGAAGACGCAGCAATTCTGTTGATTTACCTGCACCACGATGACCGGCATAAAGTTGACAAGTCTTTCTGTCTGAGTACAAAATCTCTCTACCCACCTCTACCAAAATGTCGCCATCTCCTCGCACTTCCTGACAATCGACATAAACCGGATCTCCTGCGGGCAAGGGTCGAAATGGGTCAAAAGCGTTGTATATCTTTTTTAAAGTTGCGAAATCCTGAGCCATAGGTAGAATTTACTAGATTAGTGCGATAATAACGCAAGTTTACATAGGGATTGGGTAATCAGCAGCCCTAAAATTCATTAATGAAGCTCAAAGACTCGTCGGCGAGTATCAAAGACTCATTCACGAGTAAAAAAGACTCGTCGGCGAGTATCAAAGACTCATTCACGGGTAAAAAAGACTCGTCGGCGAGTATCAAAGACTCATTAACAAAAACACTAAGCTAAAAAACATCTAACTTCTATAATCGAGTTAAGTATAACTCTTGTGGGGTGGGCATCTTGCCCGCCCAGTATATGCAATTTAAATGTGGAGCAGCTTAACAGGGAAGAAAAAAATCTTTACTTCTTTGTCATTACACAAGAAAAGCCGGAGTTAAAGTTTTTCGCCACCGATTCACCAATTTTTGCAACTCCCCCGACAACCAGCCATCAAACTGGGGATATACTGGTAAACGCGCCATCAACTCCCACCCCGCAGGCTGTAAAATTTCTCTCAATGTTTGCTCCTGAACATGAGGATAATCGGGATTCACCTCATCTTTTGGCCCGATTCCGCCCAAATCTCGCGCACCAGCTTCGATACAAGCGAGTAACCATCGGTCATCTTTAACTAAATTCGGCGGAATTTGAATAGTAATATCTGGCGGTAAAATCTGACGTGCTTTAGCAATTACTTCTGGTAACTGATGAGGGTCAAAAGGTGGTGCATCAAAGGTTTGCTGATGTCCTGGACTATGAGGTTGTAAAATAACTTCTTGAATGTGGTGATAACGTTGATGCAGTTCAGATATAGCTGTTAATGTTTCCCACCAATCATCAACTGTTTCCCCAATTCCTAACAGTAACCCAGTTGTAAAAGGGATCTGCAACTCTCCCGCCCATTGCAATTGCTGTAAACGGACTTCTGGTAATTTACTCGGTGCGTGCCGATGTACACTATTTAACAATGTTGGCGTTAACTGTTCCAACATCAGCCCCATCGAAACATTTACACGCTTGAGCTTTTGCATTTCTTCAAAACTCAGTGGCCCCGCGTTTGTATGAGGTAAAAACCCCATTGAAAGCGCTAATTCACACAAATCATAAATCCGCTCAAACCACGCCTGACGCTTTGGCGAATGGGGATGCACTTCACCACTGAGTATAAGAATTTCACAGACTTTTTCGTTTTGAAGTGGTTTTAAAATACTGTCTGCATCTGAAATACTCATCCACGGGCTTTTACCCGGTTCGCTGCGAAAGTTGCAGTAACTACAGCGATTAAAGCACTCGTAAGTGGGAACGATTGTATAAGCAGGGCTATAAGTGACAAGACGAGAATTATTAATTGGCATAAGCAGAACAAATTTGCTCTTAGTAGGCAGCCCCAGACTTATTTTAATAGCTGGAGACACTGACTACAAACCTTTAGTTATTCACGTCCACTTATTTACTAGATGAATAAGAACTATTTTGCTTTGTAAATTTCTGGTAACTGCCACCAAGAAACATGAGGATACTCGTGATGTTCTTCGTGATAGCCGAAATGATAGCATGTGAGAAATGACCACCAAATTGGACGGCTAATCGTTTGGGCACAATGAGGCTGAATATACCCTACGATTGGTTCGCTATGTGGAAGGAAAGTACCAAAATAAAATAATTGGAATGAACTTAAAAGCGAAGGAAGTACCCAAAAAGTTATTAGATTAGCATGGGGTATATGAAGGATGCGATTAGCAAACTGATATATAAGAGTTAAAGCAATAACTTGTCCCCAACTCCAGTAACCTTTCATAAAATGGAAATACCAAGCAAAGAAGTTTTTGTGTATACCATTATGAAAATCTGGGTCGATTTGAGTTGCTGGATTTTGGTGGTGTAACCAATGCTTTTTTAATAATTTTTTATATGGTAAAAGACCATAAAGAGATAGAGTTAATGTCCCAATAAAATGATTAATCTTATTGTTTTGGGAAAACACTACCCCATGCATGGCATCATGAGATGTAATAAATAATCCCGTATATAAAAATGTTTGCCATAGTATAACGGGCAATAGCATCCAAAATTTTAACTTGGAGATATCAAGGGAAAGCAATAAACTCAGGCTAATGATCCATGCGCTAACAATGACAATAGCAATCAAAAGTCCTTTAAAGTGAGATTTACTTTTCACTACTAAAGTTAATTTTGTTTGATGACTGGGTGGTTGTTCTAACTCGATCACACTTTTACTCCGCCTAACATTCAGATGAAAATTCCAAAAAGAAAATATAGTAATTACATAAACTACTAACTACTAGCCGGAAAACTGTATTAGTGGTAAATGTTTTACACTGGACAATGCCAACAAACAAAAATATGTATAAATATTGAGATACTTTAACTATTATTACACAAGCCGATACTATTCTAAAAACCGTTTTCAGTTAAAAGGTTGGGTGATATGGATAAAGACACTGGTAAGATTAGTATTTCTTATAACCAGTGCCTTGTATTTGATACTTTCGGATAGAATCTAAGCCTGCAACAAAGACGCTCAATAATTAACGGGGAGTTTAAGAAATCAGGTGAAGTACGTCCCGCACGACGCTATAACCATTTAGATCCCAAAGTAGGTAAGCTAGAAAACCGATCATAGCCAAGCGACCGTTCCAAAGTTCAGACTGAGGAGTTAGCCCAAGTTCACCAGCATTGCGGTCTTTGCCATTGTATGCAGTTTCAGTTTGATCGCTAGGATAATTTGCCATTGTGAAGTTTCCTTAAGAAGCTAATTACATTGTTCATATTACTTAAATTACCCATGTGAAGCTATCTGTCTCTAGTCCTAAAGTAGAAACAACTCTAAAGAATGAGATTTTGAAGATGTTTAGGAAATACTTATCTAGCAAAAGTTCAATAATAGTTTTTATTACCCTTTAGAGTAGAGGTATTTTTACCAAACAACTGCGAATGAAAACTTATAATCTCGCTAAATAACTATTTTGGATATCATAAAAAATCTAACGAAAGTTAGAAGGTTTCTGGAATGTTATTGCTCAAAATAATAATAAAGAAAGAGCAAATAATATTTTTAAATTTACTACTTATATATAATAGTATGGCTCCTACGGTATTGATTACAGGTGCTTCTGAAGGTATTGGTAAAGCAACAGCTCTTTTATTTTCTCAGCAAGGATATGACCTTGTAATTACAGCTCGTCATGCTGACCGTTTGGAAGCTGTAGCGCAGGAGTTACAAAGCCTTGGTCGTGCAGCACCATTGACTGTTACTTGTGATGTCACTGACGCATCTCAAGTACACACCTTGGTACAAAAGGCATTGGAGCATTATGGTTATATCGATGTGTTGATAAACAATGCAGGCATCTTCGCATCAGGCCCAGTAGAGCAGTTTTCTCTCAGTGATTGGCATCAAATTATAGACACTAATTTATGGGGATATATCCACACAATTAATGCCCTTCTACCTCATTTCCTCCAGCGGGGTAGTGGAACTATAGTTAATTTAAGTTCCATTGGCGGTAAGGTACCAACTGCTTACTTAGTGCCCTACTGCACTAGTAAGTTTGGGGTGACAGGGTTGACGGAAGCGTTACAAGCAGAACTACAGCCAAAGGGGATTCATGTTTGTGGGATTTATCCGAATTTGATTAAGAGTACTTTAATGGAACGGGCAGTTTTTCGGGGCAAGGATAAGCAAGATGCTCAAACTCGTCGTGGACAGCTTGAGGTTGTGCTGAAAAATCCGGTAGTGGAGAAGCCTGAAGATGTGGCAAATGCTATCTGGGATGCAGTCAAGAATAAGAAATCGGAAGTGATGGTTGGTTCGGCGAATTTCTCGCAAGCTTTGTATCGCTTGTTTCCTGGTTTGATAAAGTGGGTTTCGCGGCAAGGGTTGAAAAATCAGGATAATTAATTTTTGCTGCTAGCACATTCTGCTATTGTTACTCGCATTCTCGTTTTGTTACATAGTGGCGATAGCGAAACATAGCTTCTAGTTGCACTTGCACTAACCAACCACTGACAAATTCAACTGTTCCTCCACCAGGCATAGAAAAAGAAATAGCATCAGTCAGCCTAGTTTTACCATTTTCCAGTTCAAATTCATGTCGATGTATCCAAGATTCAAAAGGCCCAGATATCTGTTCGTCGGCAAACAGACGATATTTTTCACATTCAGTATGACGTGCTAACCAAGTTAAGGGTAATGGGCCGAGAAATAAGCGAAATTCAGTGATAGCACCCACGTTCAGCCCTCCTTCACGACGAACCACTTGAACCGGCTGCCAAGGTGGATTCAAGAGTTGCAAAATATCTGGCCTTTCGTGAAATTTCCAAACTACTTCTGGTGAGGCATTAATGATTGAAGAATGTTTAAAGTGCAGCATGGAAAGAAAAACCTAAAATTCAGCTTTCAGATTCAGTATCAATTTCGATATCTAGGGTATCTTCATCAACCCGCACATACAAAATATTTGGGTTACAACAAACTTGACAATCTTCAACGTAAGATTGTTGTCCTCCAGCACTCAAATCAATAAAAGTTAAGTTTGGTTCGCCGCAATAAGCGCAGTAATACTCAGCTGTGTTTTGCATCAAGTTTTCAGCTATGAATTCAATGGCTGTAATTCTTTTGGAGATGGATTGATATAACTTTTAGCATCAGCCAAATGCTTTAGTAGTGTAGACTGTGGCAGAGGCCCTTGCAAGTGGCTCCAGGGTAATACTTGTTCTGTTGACCACTCGGTATGGACGTAGAAATCTAAGTCGGGGATTTGTCCTTTGAGTTGCTTGAAAGCACGTTTGTAACTACCCAAGGAATCGCCAAAGTCACGAGTAAGTTCTAGGAGTTGGGAGAGTCTGCGATCGCCTCTCGACAATAAAGCCTGTATAATCGACCAATTATAGCTTTCTGGGCGAAATTCTATTCCCTGCGGTTTTAGCTGTTTTTGTAAAAATTGCAACCGCTTTTCGGCTTGACGATTCACTCCAAACCATTGAAATGGCGTATGTGCTTTGGGTACAAAGGTGCTGCATCCGTATGTTAACCGCAATCCTGGCGCAGCTTTTTTGATATTACGCATCATCGCCACGGTTTGCTCTAAATCTTCTGCTTCTTCACCAGGAATTCCTGCCATTCCGTAGAGTTTCAAGCTTTTTAATCCGCCAGCTTTGGCATTTATCGCCGCTTGGATAATTTCATCGTTATGCAGCTTTTTGTTGACGATTTGCCGAATTTTTTCGGAACCACTTTCTACTGCAATGGTAAGCGATCGCGTGTCTCGTTTAGTCAAAGTTTCTGCTAACTGGACTGTTACAGTATTGGTTCGCACTGAGGCAATACTGAGACGGACATCATCGTACTTTGGCTGACTGATATAATCTAGCAACGCCTCAAATTCTGGATGTTGAGTTACTGAAGCCCCTAATAATCCTAGCCGATTTGTGACTTCTAAACCTTTGGCGATCGCTGGAATTAATGAATCTTCCAGACTGGCTGTTCTAAAAGGCAGTGTGAGATAACTCGCCAAACAAAAGCGGCACATTTCTGGACAGCTTCTCACCACTTCCACCATATAAATATTTTCCCATGCCGCTTTTTCGGTGACTACAGTAGAAGCCGATAGAGTATTTCCTCGGTAAGTTTGCTTTTGCACCACTGCGGGAATTTCAGGAGAAATTGGTTTAATAGACTTTACTTCACCATCTCTTGTGTGATATTCCACCTCATACAAACTGGGTACATAAATTCCTGGTATTTGTGCAAGTCTTTTTAGTTGAGTTTGTCTGGAGGCATTTCTGACTTCTTTGTAAGCCTCAATAAAATTTCCTAACAGAGTTTCGCCATCCCCCAGCAAAATTACATCAAAAAAATCTGCAAAAGGTTCGGGGTTAGCAGTGAGAACGGGGCCACCACCAAAAATTATCGGATGAGAATCATCACGAGAGGTTGCCCGAATAGGAATTTCTAAAGATTCCAGCAAATTTAGAATATTCACATAATCCAGTTCCCACGAAATAGAAAATCCCACAATTTCCGGCATTCTGGGGAGTTGTTCGTGAGTATCGGTAAACAGGCGACTCACCTGCACATCATCACGCATTGCCAAGGTTGCCCAAACTACCTGATAGCCAAGGCTAGTGATACCTACGCTGTACTCGTTGGGAAAGGCAAAGATTATGGGGATAGCGTTGGTGTCTGGGGTAGTAGGTGTAAATAGAAGGCGTTCAGAGTCAAATACAGATGATGTCACAGGTGTTTGTTAGAGGCAAGTTTATCTATATTTAATTTTAAGCCATAGAATAATTAAGTTAAAAACCAATGTTATAGCGTTAGCAAGAATAATTGGCAAGGATTGTAAATAAATTCCATAGATTAGCCACAAAAAAACACCACTTATGAATGTAATCAGGGTAACTAAAGAAACATCTTTTGCTGATTTTGTTTGCCAAGTTTTAAACATTTGTGGCAAAAAAGAGATTGTGGTTATTGTGGCGGCAGCTAATCCTAAAATTGTTATAAAATCCATGCGATGCAACCAGAGCAATTCATTTTTAGTGTAACGCTAGAGAAACACTTGCATTACATTAAATTTTACCTAGTTTCTCTTTTAGTTTTCTGATGTGATTTTATTTTTTCATTCAGATTTTATTCTTTGGTTTTTTGATATAAGACTTCGCCCAAGCATACCGTTGTGAATCTTTGTTTAGTAGGTAGTTTATCACTTGCTGACGCTTATTTTCATCATTAGCATTTTTCACTACTCGCTTGATTTCAGAATCCATATCTCTAGGATTAGCACCACGTTTGATTGCTTCTTGAAACCAATATTCACCATCTGAATATTGATGTCGTTCAAAACAAATGGCTCCCATCAAAGTATAAGGGTGATGGCTTTTTTGTAGATGCTTAATAGCTTGACGGGCGCAATTTTCTGCTTCATCTAATTTTCCAAAATCTCGAAAAGCTCCACCTCTGGTAGTTAGCAAAGCTGATTTGAGTTTATTTTCTTTAATTTTGTCGAGTTGTAAATTATTCGTCAGTTGCAATGCCTGTTCTGGTTCATCTGCTTTGCGCCAATGACTGCTGGCATTTGCTAAGTTCCATTTGTTATCAGTGCGCTGAAACTCCTGTTCATAAAAATTTGCTTCAATTGTGTGGTAAGCAATCCAAATCTTACCAGAGAATAATTTAGTCCCTTGATGCTGAGGTTCTTGTTGCCACCTATCATAACTATATGTTGCTAGAGGCACTTCAACTTTAGTCTCTTGAAGCCAAGCAACATCTGTTGCTTCAAGTCGCTCTTTTAACTCCAGCTTTTGCAAAATTGTGTATAAAAGACTGGTGTGTGATTTATCTTGATAGCGTAAAACATCATATTTTGATTTCAAAGCTGCGAAGTGCTTTTGTTTGGCAAAGATAATGATATCTTCATGTCTATTATTTTTCAACCACTCAATTTCTGATTCATTAAGTAGTTCTTCTGAATCTATTTTAGATTTTAGGATGGAGACATATTTTTCATTTGCAATTTCTATAATCTCAGTCAGCTTGCGTTTTTTGAGAAAGTTAATATCCTGTTCACCTAACTGATTCGACAACTCAAGTCTTTTAAGAATTTTATACAGGTGGCTCTTGGGCGATGAATCCTGATACTCAGTTGCTTTATACTTCAGTTTCAAGGCGGCAAATTCTCGTGTTTGTTCCAACTCTTGAGCAATGGCAATTGTTTCGCTAAGTTTTTCCTGTTCCAACCAGTTAATCTCGGAATCACTCAAATCATTTTTGGCATCAATATTTTGTAGTATTGGATATAATGGACTTGATAATAATAAATCAGAGTGTAGATTCGCTTGATATTTATCTTTTAACTTAGCAAATTGAGCTTCTTTTTCTGATTCCTGTTGCTGAAAAACTTCTGCTGTTTCCAAGAGTTGATTATTGAGCAGCCAATTATATTCAGAATCACTTAAACGTTCTGTAACCTCTAACTTTTTTAGTATTTGATACAGAAAACTATCAGGATATGAGTCTTGATATTGACTAGCTTTGTATTGAGATTTAAGTTGAGTAAATCGCTTTACTTCTTGAGCAATTTGATTTGTTTCATATAAACCAGTTCTTCTCAGCCATTGAACTTCTAAATCAGTGAGTAAAGTTCCTGATTCAAGTTTCAAAAGTATAAAATACAGACGAGTAGATTGCCAAGAAACGTTATAATTTGTGGCTTTGTACTTAGACTTTAATTTAGAGAATTCAAATTCTAGATTTCTGAATTCTTGTACTTTATGTTTCTGCTCTTGCTTGATAGCTTCTAAAGTCTCCTCAAGCTGAGACTCTCCCAACCAAGTAGATTCTAAGTCAAGGAGTTCAATTCCTAAGTCAAGTTTTCGTAGTATGAGATACAGCAAACTAGCAGGTAATGAATCTTCATATTGAGTCGCTTGGTATTTAAACTTTAAAGCAGCAAAGTGTTCTAAGCAATTTTGAGACTCTTTATCCATATTGATAGTAGATGCGATCGCACGTAGTTAAATGTGTTATCTGCTACTATAGCAATACAGATAAAAAAGGGCGAGTCAGACACCCACCCTCGAAGCATAAATATTTTATGAAAGTCCAAGTATAATCCCTACAACACCTTACACTGTCCATGATGCCGTAACAAATGGTCACACAACACCAGCGCCACCATTGCCTCCACCATTGGAACTGCACGCGGTAACACACAAGGATCGTGTCGTCCTTTTGCCGCTAATAGGGTTTCTTCACCTTCACGAGTTACTGTTTTTTGCTCTTTTCTAATTGTCGCCGTCGGCTTAAATGCAACTCGTAAAATGATATTTTCTCCATTGGAAATTCCCCCCTGAATACCACCAGAACGGTTAGTTACAGTGCGAATTTCACCATTTTCATCAATATAATATTCGTCGTTATGCTCAATTCCGGTTAACAGCGTTCCGCCAAAACCGGAACCAATTTCAAAGCCTTTGCTAGCCGGGAGAGACATCACACCTTTAGCGATATCAGCTTCCAATTTATCAAATACTGGTTCGCCCAAACCTTTCGGCACGTTACGCGCTACACATTCTACAACACCGCCGATAGAATCACCTTGCCTCCCAACTTGCTCAATTAATTCAATCATGCGATCGCTACATTCAGCATCGGGACAGCGCACGATGTTGCTTTCCACTTGTTCTAAGGTAACGGTATTTGGATCGACTACACCTTCTAGATCCTTGATCCGCTTCACATAACCGATAACTTCAACATTGGCAACTTGACGGAGAATTTTTTTAGCGATCGCACCTGCTGCTACTCTGCCAATTGTCTCACGCGCTGACGACCTACCCCCGCCTTGCCAATTGCGAATGCCATATTTTGCATCATAAGTTGCATCCGCATGAGAAGGGCGATACTTCTCGGCCATTTCGTCGTAGTCTTGCGATCGAGTGTCCTTGTTCCGTACCAAAATCCCTATAGGCGTTCCTAGTGTTTTGCCTTCAAATACACCCGATAAAATCTCGCAGGTATCGGCTTCTTTGCGAGGTGTCGTAATTTTACTTTGTCCTGGACGCCTTCTATCTAATTCTACTTGGATTTCTTCTGCCGAAATTTCTAGTTGTGGAGGACAACCATCAATCACAACCCCCACACCGCCACCGTGAGATTCACCAAAAGTAGTTATACGAAATAGATGACCAAAAGTGTTGCCCATGATCTTAAAGAAAAAGGATGAGGCTTATGTATTTTACCTAGAGTTTGTGCAAAAGTTAATTTTTATGCTTTGGCACTTGGAATGTTTGACGTATAGCCTTTACCTATACAAATAAGAAAGCGCCCTCTGGTAACGGAGGGCGCTTTCTTATTTAGCTAAACTTCAGAATTAACCGTTGATAGCAGGAGCGCTTATTGCTACAGGAGCAGAATCGCCAGCAGCCAAATCCAGAGGGAAGTTGTGAGCATTACGCTCGTGCATAACTTCCATACCCAGGTTAGCGCGGTTGATTACATCCGCCCAAGTTGAAATCACACGACCTTCAGAGTCAATGATTGACTGGTTGAAGTTGAAACCGTTCAAGTTGAACGCCATTGTGCTTACACCCAAGGCGGTGAACCAGATTCCGATTACAGGCCATGCTGCGAGGAAGAAGTGCAGCGAACGGCTGTTGTTGAAGGAAGCGTATTGGAAGATTAACCGACCGAAGTAGCCGTGAGCCGCAACGATGTTGTAGGTTTCTTCTTCTTGACCGAACTTGTAACCGTAGTTTTGAGATTCGGTTTCGGTGGTTTCACGAACCAAGGAGGAAGTTACCAAAGATCCGTGCATTGCAGAGAACAAACTTCCGCCGAATACACCAGCTACACCTAATTGGTGGAAGGGGTGCATCAAGATGTTGTGTTCTGCTTGGAACACGATCATGAAGTTGAAGGTTCCACTTATTCCCAAGGGCATACCGTCAGAGAATGAACCTTGTCCGATGGGGTATACCAAGAATACTGCGCTTGCTGCTGCTACTGGTGCTGAATAGGCAATTGCAATCCAAGGACGCATTCCTAAACGGTAGGATAATTCCCATTCACGACCCATGTAGCAGAATACGCCAATCAGGAAGTGGAAAATTACCAACTGGTAAGGACCGCCGTTGTACAACCACTCGTCAAGAGATGCTGCTTCCCAAATTGGGTAGAAGTGCAAACCGATGGCGTTGGAGGAAGGTACTACTGCACCGGAGATGATGTTGTTTCCGTAGATCAAAGAACCTGCTACTGGTTCGCGGATACCATCGATGTCTACTGGAGGAGCAGCGATGAAGGCGATTACGAAGCAAGCGGTGGCGGCTAGCAAGGTGGGGATCATGACTACGCCGAACCAACCGATGTAGATCCGGTTATTGGTGCTGGTGATCCATTCGCAGAATCGATCCCATACATTGGCGCTTTGGCGCTGTTGGATGGTTGTTGTCATTGTTTTATAAATGCGATTATTTGCAGATGAATTTAGGTAGGTTTGACTACCTGTTACACATCTTAAAGAATTTATTGCGTTTTGTAAAGTACTTTCAGAAAAAATTTTCTCTTGGGATTTACGCACCCACAACAGAAAGTCCCCAATTCACTGAAAAAAGGGAGGCTCTACACTTTTATCATCTAGGTGCATTGCCCCCAAAACTCCCACACTTCTTTCTGGCAGTGAACCTTGGCGATCAATAGAAGAAATTTACTACCGATTAGCTATCAACGATTCTTCACGAATAGTTGATGGTAAGGGCGGGCGCAAGCAAAGATAAACAAGTGGGCCGAGTAGCGGGACAAACGCTATTGCCCAAAACACCTGGGGATTATTCCAGTGATGACGAGCCATATCATCGCCAAGGATTGTGGGGAATAAAAGACAAAAAAGGCAAAATGCCAAGCTCATGCCATTAATAAAGCGATCGCCTTGAAACTGCTGCACAAAATCTCCCCAGTCACCTAAGACAAACCCATAGGTGAGCAAGCCAACAGTACTTAAACTCAAAACAATCCCAAAAAAACGAGAATCTAGCAGTCGTAAAAAAGTATCCTTTTGTCCAGAAAATTCTTGATTTTGTTCGCGAAAAGCCAAATATGGTAATAAACCAAGCACTCCCGATCCGACTGATGCCAAGGCAAAAGGCCAAAAAGGAATTCGTTGCATTCTGCCATCAATGAACAACAAACCACTGTAAATTAGTAACCAGATCCCGACTAAAGAAAACAAGGAAAGGATAATTGGATTTATGTCAAGCCACTGAAGAGTAAATATATTTTTCAGCAGAATTAGGGTTTCCTGTAAATGCAAGGGCGGTGCTAACAGTAAGATATAGGCGATAAATCCAAGCCATAGTAACCACAATGCAACTTTTCTATTGATCATTTTTAGATGGGTGCATTTAACATAATTACTAATTTATAGTTCGTATTTTTTGCGTCTAAATCCACCTTTTTGTAGAACGCTGCCCTTAGCTTGTTGAAAAATAGGGGTAAATATATACGTGATTTTTGTTTCAGTTGGAGATTTAGTCCCCAACTGAAACTGTCTTTAATTAGGAATTAAAAAGTGCTTTAATTTGCAGCTGTTTGCTGACTGCGTATTGCCTCAACACCTACGTCTGGTAGAGGTGGACGTACACACAAATAAATCAATGGCCCTAATAGCGGTATCAACGCTATTAGCCAGAATATCTGTGGATTTTTCCAATCACGACGCGCCATATCATCCCCTAGCACAGCTGGGAATAATAGGCAAAGTAGACAGAAATCTAAACTCATCACATTGATGAAGCGGTTGGTTTGCCACTGTTGCACAAAATTACTCCAATCTCCTCCTCTTAAACCATAGACAGCTAGAATAACCGTGGCTACCATCAAGACAACCCCAGTCACACGAGAATCTAACAGCTTGAGGAAGGTATTCTTTTTACCGACAAACTGATTATTTGGTTCTCTAAAGGCTAAGTACGGCAAAAATGCAAAAGCACCAACTCCGAAAGAGACAGTAGCAAACAGCCAAGCAGGTATTTTTTGTCCTCTACCATCAATAAAAACTACTGCGCTGTAAATAAGAGGCCAGATGCCCATGAGGTTGAATAATGCTATGACTAACGGGTTAACGCCTTGCCACTGGCCAATAGAAAGGTTTTTAATTAACTCGAATGTACCAGGTTGCTCAGGAGGTGCGAGAAAAAAACCATAGACAACAAATCCCAGCCACAGTAGACTAAAGGCAATTTTTCTAAGCATGAAAGATTTAAGTAGTATTAATTATTGATTTTGCCGTTACAAATACGGCTATGTGCTTGCTATGTGGTATTGTTTCCTCCCCTAGAGGCGTAGCGGCTTGTTCCTAAAGATTAACCGCTAATTAAGGATTGAAATAACTGAAAGCTTCTGAGAGATAATCAGCAGCAGATGCTACTACTGCGATCGCACTTTCATAATCTAGACGCGTTGGCCCCAAAACTCCTACACTTCCTACGGGTATCGAACCTCGGCGATAGTTAGAAGAAATCAAGGTGCAGGTGCGTATCGGTTCTAATGGATTTTCTGCGCCAATGCGAACCGTTACTTTTGGTTTTCCACCATCCTCTAGTTCTGGTTCTTCAAATATTAATCGCCACAGTTGGTCTTGTTCTTCTTCCAGCAGGTGGATAATTGTTTGTACTTGCTGTAACTGGGAAAATTCTGGCTGGCGCAAAACTTCTGACACACCCCGAACCATAATTTGGGTTGCAGTCGGTGCAAGAGTGCGACGAGTCAATTCGGCAACTGAGTTTTTCAAAAATTCCCCGTAGCGTTGGAATTCTTGATCTAGTTCGCTCCAGTTGAGGTGGCCTAATTCCAACAGACTTCGCCCCCGCAGGTGACTATTCAAAAAGTTAGAAACAATCTGCAACTCGCGATCTATTACCTCTGAATCCCGTTGGCTTTCTTCTGGTGTTAGCGACAAATCCATCAATTTAGAATGTGTCTCATAACCATCTGTCACCACAATCAGCATAATCCGTCCGGCTTCAATTTGCATTAATTGCAGATGTCGCAATAGCGCTGTGGTCGTTTGCGGTATAGTAATCAAGCTAATACAACCACTCAAGGTTGCTAAAATCTGCGCGGCTCCTTGCAGTAGGGTTTCTAAACTCCGATCTTGCCACTGTAGCTGCTTTTGCAATGCCACCTCTACTTCTCGCCCTAAAATTTCCGTAGCACTTTGTGGAAGCAAGCTCCGCGTAGCGTCTGTCTGCGACACGCTGCGCGACCGCAGAGAAGGCGTAATTAGCTGGTCAACATAAATGCGATAGCCCGAATCTGAAGGTACACGTCCAGCAGAAGCGTGTGGTTGGTAGAGCAATCCAGACTTTTCTAAAACACCCATGACATTGCGAATTGTCGCCGAGCTTACACCCAGATCGTACTCCTCAACCAAAGCCTTTGAACCAACTGGCTCTGCCGTAGCAATGTAGTGACGTACCGTTGCCCAAAGTATATGCTGTTGTCGATTTGTTAACTGAACTTCCATTATGGTATGTTTTGCTGAAGGCAGATTTTAATCAAACTCTCAAAAAATTTGTGGATTTAATCGAAACAGAAAATATTAATAATTTATTAAGATATCAAATTATATAACTATATTATGATAAGTATTTTTAAAGTTTATATACAAAGCATTTTTTAAGATTAGGGTTGAACTAGTAGCTCAATTTTTTTGCAAAAGCTGCTAGTTATAATGTACCCCTCCGATGCTTTTTTCTAACCGTACTTTTGCATAAATTTATGCTTGCAACAGTATTATTAGATACGTATTTTCTTCAGGGGTTACTGCCGAACTGTAATTTAGAGCAATCCAACATTTTTATGCAGATGTAGGTGATGCCCAAATTTCAAACTTTCCGGCAAGCCTCTAAATAGATGTACTTCTATGTTTAGCATAGCAAAATTCAGATGGAAGAGTAAGTTCCATCTGAATGATCTATCCGAGCATAAGCTAATACTGGGGAATTGAAGAGTCTACTAATTGGGAATAGGCATCAATACCACCCGAAATATTTTGCACATTTGTAAAACCTTGAGCAATCAACCACTGGCACATTTGGGCAGAGCGGATGCCGTGGTGGCATAACACCAAGGTTTCGGCTTCGGGATTGAAGAGGGTCGGTACTCGATCTCCCCATTCGGCAAATTGACTTAAAGGTAGGTTAACAAAGCCCTCAATGCTAGCGATCGCCAATTCTTCTGGTTCACGCACATCTACTAGCTGAATACTTACATCACTAGAAGAAAGACGTTGCGCCAGTTCTTCTACACTAATTTGGTTCATGGGTTGACTAAAAGAATTCCCGATAAACAGTCTTAATCCTATTTATGGTGACAGAAAATCTCTGCCTTTGCATGAGTATCCATTCTCAAGAAGGTTGATTAATTCTGCTAGGCTTTCTGCTTAAATGGCTGTAAACCGTCTTTTTTAATAGGTTTAATGTGAATAGGCAACGTTCATTTATCGGTTTTATCGTCGCTGGGGCGATCGCCCTGCTAGTAATTGCGATCGCAGGCTTTTACTGGTTTTTCGCTAAAAGTCCGGCTAACCTCATTGCTTCTAGCTCTGGGCCTGGTGCAGCCATATTCGTGTCGAAACTTTCTCCTGCAATGGTTTCATTATTGACCAATCCTGACCGTTTGCAGGCGTTGGAGCGCGAAGAAGAACTATCTAAACTCAAAACCAGTTTATTCGCCAAGAGTGGCATAGATTACAAACAAGACATTCAACCCTGGTTAGGGGACGAAATTACATTAGCTATTACTACCTTAGATATCGATCGCAATCCAGAAAACGGACAGCAGCCAGGATATCTGTTAGCATTAACAACCAAGCAACCAGAGAAAAGTCGCGAGTTTGTCGAATTGTTGTTTTCCAAACGAGCCTTAGCTGGTGCAACCTTAGCTGTTGAACAATATAAAGGTGTAAAACTGATTTCTGACAATTCTCAACCAGAACAAGACTTGCTTGCTGGTTCTGTTGTCGGTGAAAACTTTGTCTTATTTGCCAACGATCCCAAAGTACTAAAAGATGCTATCAATAACGTCCAAGCGCCCGATCTGAATTTGACTAGCTCACCCGAATATCAAAAAGCTGCCAAAGAACGGCTCAAAGGGGGATTAGCTGTAGCTTTCTTGAATCTTCCCATCGTAGCAAAATGGCAAGGGTTAGAGTTACCAGAACAACTTTATAACAGTCAAATCATATCCTTATTGTTGAATCCCCAAGGATTGCTGGCAGAAACCACCATTTTGACTTCATCGGAAATTGTCCCTCCATCTGCACCGCTATCTAAACCTGTGGGAGCATTGCAGTATGTTCCAGCATCCGCAGGTTTAGCAATTTCCGGCTCGAATTTGAGTAACTTGGCTGACAGTGATTTAGCCAAACTCTGGAAACAAGCAACAGCAACTATATATGGTTCTGGGGAAGATGTGGTTTCTCGGTTAGCAAAACCTTTAGCAGATGTTCAAAAACGCTGGGGTATAAATTTACCAAAAGATATTTTCAGTTGGGTAGAAGGAGAATATGCCATAGCATTGTTACCGGCGAAAGAGCAAACAACTCCTCATTGGATTTTTGTAGTAGAAAAATCTGAGAGTGTGGAAAAAGGTGTTGCTCGATTAGATGCGATCGCCTCATCCAATGGACTCAGTATTAATTTCTTAACTATAGACAAGCAAAAAATATCTGCTTGGACAGAGTTAACCACAGCAACAAAAAAAAGTGATGTCAAAGAAGGAGAATCTTTCAGCATTGAAACAAAAGTGCGGGGATTGCACACAACTTTAGGAAATTACGAAATTTTCGCGTCTGACTTGGAGACGATCGATGAAATTCTCACAACCAAGGATAATTCCATAATTGACAATCCTAATTTCAAAGATAGTATCGCGGCAATTCCCCTACCAAACCAAGGTTATGTATATCTCGATTGGACAAAGAGCCAGAATTTGTTAGAGCGTCAAGTACCGATTCTCAAACTAGTGGAAGTTTTAGGTAAACCATTTTTTAACAACCTGCGATCGCTCACAGTTAGTAGTTATGGAACTGACACGCGATCGCTCAAAGGTGGTGTCTTCTTCAAACTCCATAATTCGTGAGATTTTCATAAAAGCTCAAAGTAGAGAAGGGAAAAAATTCTTTTCTCTTCTCTACTTTCTTGCCTCATAATATTTACGTAGATATTCTGTAGCATTTGGTAATTAATGTCTTGATTGCAAAAATTCCCCACTATCAACGGGCGTGATTTAATGTTGCTGTCTAGATCCAGAAATAACCAAGCAATTAACAGTCCACTTTCAAAAACATCAACTGTGGCACATTTGATTGTGGCACAACCAACTGAAATTTCACTGGAATTTTTTTATTAGAATATGTATATATCACTACTTATTTAAAAGCCTGTTGGAGGGCTACTATGAAATACTGTCGCCCCCGACTTCAGTTTCGCGGCGGTTGGCTGTTGGCTATACTTACCGCCATTACAGCTACCCCTGCAATCGCACAGACAGCAAACTTTGCCACTTTGAATTTATCAACAAACTTTGATTCAGCACAAGGAACAGTACAGGGGTTTACAGGTGGTTCTTACTCATTGTCTGCCATAAGTAACCGCGATCGCGATCAAAAAGCTTGCATTGGCTTTGCCGATCCCAAACCAGATCACATTATGGTTTTGGAAAAAGACTTTCCTCAGCTAACAATCCAAGTTGATAGCAACAACAACGACACCACTTTAATTATCCAAGGCCCAGATAAAACAACAATTCGTTGCGGCGATGATACTGGCAAAAGTAAAGATGCTAGCGTTAGCGATCGCGACTGGAAAAAGGGAACCTATCGGATTTGGGTAGGTACATTTAATCCTGGAGTCAAGCGTGATTATACTTTGAAAGTGGAGCAACAGTGAAGTGGAGAGTGCTGAGTTAGGAGTTAGGAGTTAGGAGTTAAGTGATTAATAACTAATGCCCAATTCCCAATGCCCAATGCCCAATGCCCAATTTTTAGGTGTAACACCTGAGAGGATAATATGGGAGAGTAGCTTGTTGTGCTTTCCGAGGGTGCTATCTCGTGCTATCTATACTGTGTGCTGACTTTCGTATCATATTTGAACGTGACCCAGCTGCCCGTAACTGGTTGGAAGTTTTATTTTGTTACCCTGGTTTGCAAGCCTTGTTATTCCATAGGCTGGCTCACTGGCTGTATAGTGTTGGTCTTCCCTTTATTCCGCGCCTGATTTCTCACTTGGCTCGGTTTTTTACTGGAATTGAAATCCACCCTGGTGCAACAATTGGGCAAAGTGTGTTCATTGACCACGGCATGGGTGTAGTAATTGGTGAAACTGCGATCGTCGGAGACTATGCTCTAATTTATCAAGGTGTCACCCTTGGGGGTACTGGTAAAGAATGTGGCAAGCGCCATCCTACTGTCGGTGAAAACGTCGTAGTTGGAGCTGGAGCGAAGGTACTGGGCAATATCCAAATTGGCAATAATGTCCGTATTGGTGCTGGTTCTGTTGTTCTCAGAGATGTGCCTTCAGACTGTACTGTGGTAGGTGTGCCTGGGCGCATTATGTATCGTTCTGGAGTTCGGGTTTCACCTCTTGAACACAATAACTTACCAGATTCAGAAGCTCAAGTAATTCGTGCTTTAGTAGACCGGATTGAAGCGTTGGAAGAACAAATACAAACCCTTCAGCGCAACAATTCTTCAGAAAAAACTCCTGTTTTAGTAGGTGGTTTAGCAACGAAAGAGGATGAACCAACCCACGATACTCGCTGGTGTAACCTCAAGGATAAGACCATCCAGGAATTTCTAGATGGTGCTGGCATTTAAAAAAGTGAGAAGTTAAGAGTGAGGAGTGAGGAATAAAAAACTCCACGCCACTTGCGGGATGGAGTTTCCCGTCGCTTTCAATAAAAATCATAAATGTCAGGTTTGCAGTTTCCAACTCCTAACTACTGTAGAGACGCCATTAATGGCGTCTCTACTCGAATATTTAAGGATTAATCGCTTGGCTAGACCACTCTTGCTGGTCATCACGGTGATAAAGACATCGATTTTGTGGTTCGCCGCGTAATTCTAAGTGATCTACCTGCACCGGATCGAGTAGCAGTAAACAAAAATTAGGCACTGGCTGCACGGGTTCGGGTGCTGGTGGTGCAAAAGCTTCTGGGTTTTCAACTCTGAGTTTACCAGGATGCGGCCAAGCAAACTGTAAACGCGCCGCATCACTCAATTCTTGCCACATTGCGATCCGCGCTGGCTGGAAAACCTGGTCAGAATCATCACCGCTTACTAGGGTTAAACAGCCAGCGATGCGGAATTGTTCTCGTGTACCGGGGAAATACCAGCAAACTTCTGCCCAAGGTTGTTGCTGTATTTGGTCGGCTTTGGCGCTACGGTTATCCGTGATAAATTTTAGCTGGTTTGTATTGTCCAGAAAGCCGCGAAAGACTAGGGTACGATTGGCGGGGCGACCATTCGCTTGTAGCGTTGCTAGTTGCAAGTAACGAGCATAAACAAGGCTGCGGTTGCGATGGAGTGCATGAGCGATCGCACCTCGCCAAGGAGCAAGAGACATTATACAATTCTGTTGGTAATCTAACGTTAGGTATTCCTGAACATACTACCACTTCAATACTTCTGGTTGAGCGCTAGTGATTTTTAAAAGTTATCTAACGCCTAGAAGCTTTAAGATTTTGCTGCTGTAATATATATAAATTCTTAATATAAATAGTACCTAATGAGTTCCTTACCTGCTAATCGTGCTAATACGCTCAAAGCTGCTTTTCGTGTTTGTGATGTAGCTCCTCTAGTGAGTAATAAAGACATTGAACGTTATTATGTTAATTTATCGAAAGTTCGCAAGACAGAGGCAATTAATACTATTAAAACTCGCTTAAGTTTTCTGGAACCCGCCGAATTTTGCAGCCTTTTATTTACTGGACATCAGGGATGCGGTAAAAGTACAGAATTAAGGAAGATTCAGCGAGAATGGGAATCTCAATATAAAGTTATTTATATAGAAGCCGACGCTGAACTAGATATATTAGACGCAGAATACACAGATTTATATTTGGTAATTATTAAAAAAGTTGCTGATGTGCTATATGCATCGGAATTAAATTTTGATACACAACTTTTAAAGAATTTTGAGTCTTGGTTTAAAGAAATTACTCAAGAAACCGAACAAACAGTTGAAAGATCGGTAAGTATTGGTGCTGAGGCAGAAGCAGGTATAAAGATTCCCTTTATTTCAAAGCTATTGGGTAAAATCCAGGCTCAAATTAAAGGTGCTGACAAACAAAGAAAGACAGTTCGTCAGAATTTACAAAAAGATATTGGTCGTTTACAAGCAGATATAAATTTGTTGCTAGGTGATGCTTTTGTCAAGCTTAAATTAAAATACCCAGAATATGAAAAAGGATTTTTAATTATATTTGATAACTTAGACAGGGTATCTCCAAATGTAGCTAAACATTTATTTTGTGATTATGCATTTCAACTACAAAGTCTACATTGTACAATTATCTATACAGCGCCAATTTCTATAGTCTATTCGAAAAATAATTTGAGTAATTCCTTCGATACACCCAATATTGTGCCGATGGTTAACATATATGAGTTTGAACAAGATAAAAACGATCTAGCTCATAATGATGAGGGAATAACAGCAATTACGAGTTTAATTGAACAAAGAGTTGAAGTAGACGCAGTGTTTGAATCGCGTAAACTATTAGTAGATTTAGCAAAAGCAAGCGGCGGTCACATCCGTCAATTGATGCAAATAGCATCAAAAGCATTTATTACAGCAGCAACTCGCGAGCATGAGAAAGTTACTGCTGATGATATCACTTATGCAATTAAGCAAGAGCAGTTTAATTTTGAGCGAAGTATACCAACAGAATACTATTCTGCTTTGGCTGCGGTATATATCAATAAAGATGTTTCTAAAGATGAAATCGGCAGGTTAATGCTGTTCAATCTTTGGGTTTTTGAATATAACGGCAAAAATCGCTGGAATTATGTTAATCCAGTTGTGAGGCAAATCCATGCTTTCCAAGAAGCAGTCAAATCAGCCACAAGTAACCCCTGAGTTAAATTTAAAAAAAGAAACTTTTGTGCAAATAAATCAGCAGTCATTAGCAGAACTGTTAACCTTTATTGACTTTGCTGATAATCAGTTAACGATTGGATTTGTTGCTGTTAATTTTGCTGAAGATAGAAATACTTTAATTGAAATTCTCAACAACCATTCTCGATGTCATGATATTCAGTTTGAACTTCTCAATTTTGCCGATCCTAATTTGCGTTTTTTAAGGGATGAGATTATTCGTGAAAAAGAAATTCATTTAGAATTAGATAAAAAACTAGTTTTAATTGTTATCGGATTAGAAAAGTCCATTGGTTTATCTGGAGAATATCCCCCTGTACTACAAGACTTGAACTTTGTCCGAGACGCTTTTACTAATAGTGTTCCTCACCCTATACTGATATTTCTGCCAGATCATGCCCTAACACGTTTAGCAAAATATGCCCCAGATTTTTGGGCATGGAGAAAAGGAGTATTTTATTTTCAAACAGTCCAGTCTACTCAAGAGTTGGCTATTGAAAAAACTATTCAATCGGAGAGAATATTAGGAAGTTTAGATTTACCAGAAAGGCAAGAGCGGATTGATTTACTTGAACGCTTGCTAATGGAAGAATCAACAGATGTACGTACCCACATTAATATTTTAAAGGAGTTAGGGGTAGCTTATAGGAGTATTGGTGAGGTAAGAAAAGCAGAAGATTTTTTGCAAAAAGCTTTGAAGTTGACTAAAGAGGATGAAAATTTAGCAGGAATAAAAGCCAACGTTCTGTACGAACTGGGAATAATCTACGCCGACAAAGGGGATGTGGATAAAGCGATCGCACTCTACAATCAGTCTTTGGAAATAACTGAACGCATTGGTAATGTCCAAGGCAAAGCGGCAACGTTACACAGTCTGGGAATTATCTACGCCAATAAAGGGGATGTGGATCAAGCGATCGCACTCTACAATCAGTCTTTGGAATTAAAAGAACGCATTGGAGATGTCCAAGGCAAAGCGGCGACGTTGTACTATTTGGGAATTATCTACGCCAATAAAGGAGATGTGGATCAAGCGATCGCACTCTACAATCAGTCTTTGGAATTAAATGAACACATTGGTAATGTCCAAGGCAAAGCGGCGACGTTAAACCAACTGGGAAATATCTACGCCAATAAAGGGGATGTGGATAAAGCGATCGCACTCTACAATCAGTCTTTGGAATTAAAAGAACGCATTGGAGATGTCCAAGGCAAAGCGGCGACGTTGTACTATTTGGGAATTATCTACGCCAACAAAGGGGAAGTGGATGAAGCAATCGCACTCTATAATCAGTCTTTAGAAATAAATGAACGCATTGGTAATGTCCAAGGGAAAGCGGCGACGTTGCACTGTCTGGGAATGATCTACGCCAACAAAGGGAATGTGGATGAAGCAATCGCACTCTACAATCAGTCTTTGGAAATAACTCAACGCATTAGTGATGTCCGAACTCAAGCAATGACTCTGCGGAGGTTAGGAGATTTGGCAGAACAGCAGGGTGAATACACTAAAGCAATATCCTATTTGCAACCAGCTTTAGAGATTTTGCAGCGATTGAAGTTACCGGATGCTGAAGGTGTGAGTGCAAGTCTTGATAGGGTAATGCGTAATTCGTAATTCGTAATTCGTAATTACAGGAGCGAAGGTTTTTTATCTCATGCAGAGGCGCACAGAAGAAGGCGAGAGTGTGATTTAAGTGAATGAAAATTGCTGTAATGACGCTTTGAACTCCTTTAATGAGGCTTTGAACTCCATTAATGAGTCTTTGAACCCTTTTAATGAGGCTTTGATACTCATTAATTAGTCTTTGAACTCCTTTAATGAGGCTTTGATACTCATTAATGAGTCTTTGAACCCCTTTAATGAGGCTTTGAATACTCATTAATGAGTCTTTGAACCCCTTTAATGAGTTTTTACACCAATTTAATACAGTACTGCAAAAATCCACAACGAACCATGAAAAATATTTCTTCCCTACTCCCTTTTTCAAGTGAGAGAATCTGGATCTACGCCGAGCGATCGCAATCGTTCTGGTTTATTTCGTTAATGAATTTTGATAGCAATTTAAATGAGAGAATCAGGATCTATGCCGAGCGATCGCAACTGTTCTGCTAATAATTCAGCACGTCGTCGTGCTTGTTGAGCTTCTTGCTGTGCTTGCTGCGCTTCTTGTTTTGCTTGCTGCGCTTCTTGTTTTGCTTGCTGGGTTTCTTGTTTAGCGAGTTTTGCGTCTTCTTCTGGTGTTAAAAGCTTTTCCCCTTCATGGTTATACCAATACATCCACTCCCGTGGTATGCCTAGATAAATTCCTCGTTCGATGCCAATTCCTAAATCAATTTCTGGCAACCAAACTGGATTACCATCATGTAATTCATAAACATTGTTAACTAATTTGTAAACTTCTAAACGTGGCTTGCGGCGACGAAATGGGTTGTAAACTACATAATACAAAATTCCCAATCTTGCATACTCTGCTTTCTTGGTTGAGTACTCACCACGATATGTTTTAGATACTACCTCCAACACAAATATTGGTAATTTCTTCTCTTCCCAAAGCACATAACTGGGGCGGAGGTCTTCATCATAGAATCGCTCTACGCCCAAACTCAAAAATCCATCTGGGACTATTGCTGGTAAGTCTGGGTCATAATAAATACCCATATCTACGCCAAAATACCAATCCATGCGTTCTGGCCAAGCCATTGCCAGAAGCGCTTTAAGTAAACCGGGAATCAAATCTTGTAATTCATTATCCACAGGGGTATCGTCAGAGTCAGGTAGCTCCTCAGATGAGGGCAAACAAGCTAATGGATCGTAATTTAGCATGATTGATTTCCCATTCCTCAGTTATGAGTACATCTTTATTTTATAAATGAATCTTGATAGTAATTTAAATGAGAGAATCAGAATCTATGCCAAGCGATGTCTACGACGGGCAACGCCTACGCACTTTTCAATCAGTCTTTGAAAATAACAGAACGCATTGGAGATGTGCAAGGCAAAGCAAATATCCCTACTCACTTTTTCCCTTGGCTCAGGAAAAAACTGCGAGATTTACCACCCAAGATACTAGAATTTAATTACCAATTAAAACATAATGTCTCATCGCCGCCGTTTCCGTGAGATGTGGCAAACCCTAGTTAGATTCTGATTCATCTTTGAATATGGCTGTTTCCGAAAATAGAGAAGCATTTATTCCCTACACTCGCAGTGATATTATCAAACTTTGCCTACAAGACGGTCAGCTAGATAAAGCTGATGTCAAAAAATTTCAAGATTTCTGCCAAATCCTCATTGCATACTATCACTTTCGCTTCCACAAAACCTTAGAAGTTATCAAAGATAACTACGTACCCTTTAACCCTAATGCAGAGATTCAACCAATAACTCCACCAACATTCGAGCAATATGATGACATGGAGTTGAAAGTAGTTGAAGCCTTTGGGCATATTGTTGAAAGAGCTAATTATATTCTTTTGCCTGAATCGATTCTCAAACGAGCGCTGGCAACCAAATCTCTCATTGAATTGAAAACTCAAGTAAATTTTGAGGATTTTGACCGCTTGATCTGTTATTACCGGGGTGATAGTTCTAAGAAAATTTCGGTAAAAAAATTCTTCTTTTGGCAAGAAGAAAAGATGATTGATATTTTTGAACGGATAGTTTTGTTAGTCAAGTTCAAAGAAGCAGCTTACTTTCGTGCGAAGAAAGACAAGATCCAAGAATTAAAATTCATTCCCGGTAAGATGTATGTTTACTTCTACAAAAATATTCCTAAACTAGATGTTGACTTAATCTTTCCCAATGTAAAAACAAGTATGACCTGGAAAGATCGGTTACTATTTGGAATTCCGGCGATTGGCGCGGCAATTCCTTTAATATTAAGAACATTGCCGAATTTATTATTAATAGTTGCTGCAATTTTACTAGTACTAAACGTTACTTTTTGGGTTGAATCATTAAATGTAGAGTTGGATAAAGTCAGAAATTTTATGCCCGTCTTGGTGGCAGCTTTATCATTAGCGATCGCTTTGGGTGGATTTGCCTTTACGCAATACACTAATTACAAAAATAAAAAAATTAAATTTCAAAAAATTGTCACTGATACGTTATTTTTCAATAATTTAGCTAGCAATAATAGCGTTTTTCAAATGTTTCTGGAATTAGCAGAAGAAGAAGAATGTAAAGAAATTATTCTGGCATATTATCACTTACTGACTAGCCCCATACCATTAACTCCTCAACAATTAGATTCTCGCATTGAAACTTGGATGGACAATAAATTAGGCACAAAGATTAACTTTGATATTCAAGGGCCTCTAAGCAATCTAGAAGATATTCGTGGCCAAGTAATTCAAAATAGCAAAACAACAGACAAAGTACCAGAAATCCCTTTACTAGCCTACGATCGCCAAGGAGCATGTCACGTTTTACCTTTGGATGAAGCTAAAGCAGTGATTGATTATGTTTGGGATAATGCTTTTCGATATAACGGGATAATTTTGTAGTTTAGTCTCTCGGTTATTTGTAAACATCAAGAGGCTCATATCCCCGAATTCTTGAAGAAGTTGGGGATATTTTGCTTATTGAGTATTAATTTTCCACTTGTTTGAGTCTTTGAAAAATTTCATCAAGTGGTGACTCAGATTCATCAGGACAAAATTCTAAAGCAAGTCTCACTTTTCCTTTTTTCCATCCCAAAGTACTAAATTGTAAAACTTCACAATTTAACCCTTGAGTATACAAATTTACTTCATCCGTTTCTTCTGCTCCAACATATTCCTTAATTGCTGTAATCAAATCGCGGACTTTAAAAGTTTTAGCAATATTTAACTTATTAAAAGTGTCCGGTTGTATAGAGACAACTTCATCATGATTTAGGATCTCGAATCCATCTTCCATAAAAATCTCCTGTTAATCAATTTATATTTTCCAGAGATATAACAGTTCATCCGAAATAAAATGATAATTTAGTTATTGGTCATTGGTCATTGGTCATTGGTCATTAGTCATTGATCGTTAGTCCTTGGTTATTATCGTAATAATTTGTGTATTGCACAAAGGGGCAAAGAAAACTCTTCACCCCTCTGCGTTTCAACTTAAATACTCCACTCACCATAGTTTGACGCAAAACTTTACTAAGTCTTGAGTTATGAGTAAAAGTAAAATACTCAATACTCAGCACTGTCTTAGTAAGGTTCTTAGAAAAACCAACCGTAAGAATGCAAACCTTTACCCAAAAGATTCACACCGAGATAGCAAACCCAAACAACAAGCAAGCCAGCAGAGGCTAAAATTGCGGGACGGCGCCCTTGCCAACCGCGAGTAATTCTGGCGTGAAGGTAGGCAGCAAACACTAACCAGGTGATTAATGCCCAAGTTTCTTTCGGGTCCCAACTCCAGTAGGAACCCCAGGCTTCGTTAGCCCAAACGCCACCGGCAATGATGCCAATTGTCAGCAGGGGAAATCCTAGTCCGATGATGCGATAACTAATGTTGTCTAGGGTTTCGGCAAGGCTAAGGCGCTGGGGTGAAAGAGGTTCAGCAGATGCAACGGCTGGAGATTCAGGAGTAGTTACTAAATTCAAAACAGCCGTATTACTGTTACCGTTGCCATTGCTACTAGTTTCAAAACGAGCAAAGCCGTTATTTTCGACAGCAGGGGTTGGTGGTTGAGAAATTAGTTCAGATGCTTTGTGCAAGCGGTAGCCGTTGCTGCGATAGCCACCAGTACCAACAGAACTACCTTGTAGTTGAATATTTTGACCGCGAGTGACAATTAAGAAAGCGATCGCTAATAACGAACCCACCATTAAAGCAGAATAACTCAGCATCATAACGCTGACATGCATCATCAGCCAATTTGACTTCAAGGCAGGTACTAAGGGTTCTGACGCTTGCATCTGGGATGGTAGTGTCATAGTAGCAAAAGCAGTAATAGCCATTGCTACCGGAGATGTCACAACTCCTACTAAGCGACTACGGCTACTATTTTCGGCAATCAGATGAACAGCGGTAATTCCCCAAGCTAAGAAAAACAGAGATTCATAGAGATTACTTAAGGGAAAGTAACCAGCTTCGATCCATCGTGCCCCTAGTAGAGTAGCTATACACAAATTTGCGATCGCCATCCCAGCTGTCCCCAAAGCGGCTAGATAAGGCAGATTTGGAAAAGCCGCTCCTCCCCAATACACCAGCATTGTCAGGAATAATATGGCAAAGGACGCATTGTCCAGCCAGTTCTGGAGTACAACCAAATTCATAAAGTCTTCTCTCCGTGAATAATTTAAAATATCGATTCTGACTGTTTTGATCCTATATGTTAAGAGAGGAATCGGGAATGGGGGATTGGGGATTGGGGATTGGGGATTGGGCATTGGGAGTTAGGAGTTAGGAGTTAGGAGTTAGGAGTTAGGAGTTTTGTTTATCTCCTTGTCCCCTCACTCCCTCATTTCCCCGCTCCTCTGCCCCCCTGCTCCCTGCTCCCCTGCTTTCCTCTCTCCTCTATCTAACAGAGTTACTCTTACTTCCTTCTGGACTAGGCAATGTAGTAGTGTTAGTAACTTTTTTCAGTTCGATAAAAATATCGTAACGGTTACTGCGATTGTCGCTGACAGCAGATGTCATCCCAATTGTGCGCGTTGCATCTAGTAAAGTTTCTTGATTGGGAATTAGAGTTGGTAAAGGGAAATTTTTCACAGTTCGTTCCACATCCAGAAAAAATTGACCGTTTGTCGGATTGGGTTCTGTAGGAACTGTTTGTTGGAAGGGAAGAGTGCCAGCTAGTGTGTAGTTAGGTTTGGGAACAATTTTATCGGTGATCGGAGCGCCCACTACCAAGAAAGCGACATCTCCATCTAACCAACCGTGGGTAGCAGTTAACGTACCATAAGGTGATACCCAGTTAACAACGGGTTGACCTGCGACTTTCCCCGATTGCACTTGGAATTGGTATTGATTTTTCATCACTTCATCCAGCTTACTGATGGATGCTTCAGCTGATTTGCGTAGGCTTTGCCCGCCGTAGTCATCGCTTGTCTGTACCATGAACAGCAAACCCGCACGAAAATCATTTGGTGAACCTTCTTTTGGAGTAGCAGGAATCACTGATAAGGAAAACTCCCCTTTCATCCAACTAAGCAAATCCTTCTCCAAATCGAGATCGGTAAGAGATTTTATCCCACCTCTAATCTGTTCTGGTGCGATCGGTGATAAAGGATTTCCCTGAGATGTTAAAACATAGTCTCTCCACAACCTCTGTAAGTTACCGCCAGTAAGCATCATTAAGGTTTCGGCTGGTATGCGGCTTTGCATTTTCCCAGCTTTGTTTTCCACTGTCAGCACGCGTTGACTATTAGGGTTTAACCAAGAAACACCCTTAAAGCGGATTCCTTCTGACTCTAAAGTTATTGTCCCTGCTAAACCCTGGTTATTTTGCAGTTGAGCCAAAACTTGAGCAGGTAAAGGGCGGTTTGGAGAAGCCGCGGCTATTTTCGCTGCTGTTGGCACATTGATATAAAACTGTCCAAAGGGTTGGTAATTGGCAATTTTTGGGAAATTCTCAGCAAAGCCGCCTGTTGTAGCTAGGGATGTTTTATTTTTGTAAGCATCGATCGCTCGTTCTGTGGCTTTAAGACTATCAGTTATGACTAAAAAACGCCCATCTAATAATGCAGCCAAGAAGTTTTGCCCTGCTTGTCCCTCACTTTGTTTAATGGCGATCCCTTGATAAGTGCGATCGCTCCATTTGCCTTGTTTAAGAATTTTGGGTTGTGCCAAAATGTTTTTGGCGATTTCTGAATTTTTTACTGGCAATACCATTACCATCGACTGCTGATCGCTAGCGGCATTTTCATTGGTGGTAACTGGTTTGGGTGCAGGTTTATTTCCTGTAGTTGGGGCAAGAATTGCGATCGCCACTTCATCGCCTACCCAAGGAGCGATATCTTTTTGGAAGTCGTAACCATTATTAGTCAGAAAGCGATCGCGTAACTGGACTAAATTTTTGTCCAGTTCTGTTTGGGTTTCTTTTGTCCCAAACTGCCGCAATTTCTGCCACTGCTGGGGATCTGTTGTTAAGGAAACCGCAAACAGGGCATCACCAGGAATAATATTTGCACCTACTAGCAAATCGCTAGAAGATATTTGTCTCTGGGCTAACAACCAGTAGCCCACACTCCCTGCACCAATCAATAACCCAGCAGCCGAGAGCGTCAGCACCAGAGACGGTTTCTTATTTTTATTCATCTGAACAGACACAAGAGGCGGTGCCATTGAAACCTGTACCTTATACTTGCAAACTTATTACTTGCTTGATTAGTCAAGTACACCAACAGTATTACCCATTCTTTAGGGCAGTTAATTATATTAAATTTTTCTACCCTAGATGGTTGATGGTACTTCGATAATCAACTTTCCGTAGTCTTTTAAAAGCTATGTTTTTGGCTCAGTTACCATTTTTAACATGCTTTGTTGAATTTCGTAGGACGTTTCCCTGAGATTAATTCCTCTGTCGGAAAGTTTCCACAAGTAAACTGTTATTCCAAGCAATAAGCGAGAATATAACATTTTTTTCGGAGTTACAGAAATTATATATAATCAGAAAACTCTAGGTATTGTAATGGTTTTAGGGATTTCTCTCAATTCTCCTTAAAGTATTACCCCGCCCTAAGAACTCTATTTTTAGAGACCATTTATAAAGTAAATCTTTAGACGACAAGACGACGCAGCATGAGACGAGTCATAACAGCATAGATGGCAGCTTCACTCATTTCAGGGAGACGTTCATAATCCTTACTGAGACGACGGTACAGGTTTTACCAGCAATCATGTTCTCTCTACTACTCAACGTTTTGGCATGGTCGCGATCGCCTACCTACACTTGCAACTCAAATCCAGGTAGTATATCTTCTCCAGAAACAATCGCTGGCATTTGCACAACTTCTACAGCTTTTAAAAGTCGATAAATTTCAACTTGGCGATCTTGAGGATTAATCAGCCAACCCAAGCGCAGACCATTTTTAATGTATTCCTGCATTTTCTCTTGAATCGGTGCAAGGCGATCTGTCTCCGAACGCAGTTCAATCACAAAGTCGGGTACAAGTGGCGGAAATTTTTTTCGTTGTTCTGGTGTTAAAGCTTCCCACCGCTCCAATTTTACCCAAGCAGCATCAGGAGAACGTTTTGCACCATTGGGAAGTATAAAGATAGTTGAAGAACTAAAAACTTTCCCTAATTTAGCTTGACGATTCCAAATTTCTAAATCAGCAATCAGTCCAGCTTCCTGATTTCCGCTTTCTCCTCCGACTGGTGGCACAATTATTAATTCTCCAGATGCGTTCATTTCCAGGCTGACATCACGATTGGCAATACATAATTGATAAAATTGCTCATCGGTTAAATGAGCAATCGGTTCTAGATTTAGCACAACAGTATTCATTAAACCTTTCCTCGCGTCTTTATTGCTAACATCAGTAGGAAATTATTGCTTGTTGGAAGATTTATTGAAGTGTAATTTGAAACCCTCCTATACTTATACTTGCAACTCAAATCCAGGTAGTATATCTTCTCCAGAAACAATCGCTGGCATTTGCACAACTTCTACAGCTTTTAAAAGTCGATAAATTTCAACTTGGCGATCTTGAGGATTAATCAGCCAACCCAAGCGCAGACCATTTTTAATGTATTCCTGCATTTTCTCTTGAATCGGTGCAAGGCGATCTGTCTCCGAACGCAGTTCAATCACAAAGTCGGGTACAAGTGGCGGAAATTTTTTTCGTTGTTCTGGTGTTAAAGCTTCCCACCGCTCCAATTTTACCCAAGCAGCATCAGGAGAACGTTTTGCACCATTGGGAAGTATAAAGATAGTTGAAGAACTAAAAACTTTCCCTAATTTAGCTTGACGATTCCAAATTTCTAAATCAGCAATCAGTCCAGCTTCCTGATTTCCGCTTTCTCCTCCGACTGGTGGCACAATTATTAATTCTCCAGATGCGTTCATTTCCAGGCTGACATCACGATTGGCAATACATAATTGATAAAATTGCTCATCGGTTAAATGAGCAATCGGTTCTAGATTTAGCACAACAGTATTCATTAAACCTTTCCTCGCGTCTTTATTGCTAACATCAGTAGGAAATTATTGCTTGTTGGAAGATTTGTTGAGGTGTAATTTGCAGCCCTTCAAATAATGAATCTTCTCAACTATCAGTACCGCGTTTGGTTTGGTGATATCACCTTCGGGAAGTGCGATAAATTCTTTGAGGGTGAGTTGGGTTTTGAGTTGAATCATAGTCGATCTTGAGGAATGACTCTATTTTAAAGAGGATGCGATCGCTAAACAACGGCAAACTATCACCGAAAACTCATTAGTTTATCGGCACTACTATCTAAAAGCGATCGCTGCAACAATAATTCAACGTTCCTTTGATAATTTCATTGGATGATTTCAGCTACTTAGTTTTACTCGATAGCGATCAACCTACATCATGGCTTCTTACTGATTTTTGGCATTTAATTGCATAGGCCCTAAATATTTGGTTAAATAAGGTGAAAAAACTTCATAAATTAATGTCAGCGGCTGCCCATGATGCCAAAACAAGTAATGGCGACCCCAAAAAGGCCCAGTTACACCAAAACCGGACTCTAGTGCCAATGAGTCTCCGTAGTAAATTCCTCGAACATCTCGATACAATTCTGTGCGAAGACGAGCTAAACTTGCCCAAATTGGTAATGAACGGTTTTGTAAATACTCATCGACATGACTGGCTTCCCACCACGAAGTAGCATAGGCTAATCTTTGACCAGAAGCGGTACGCAGCCATACTTGTCGCCGTAATCGCGGTTCTGGGACAGCTTGGATTAACTCAGGAGCAGCATCCAAGTCCATGCCAATCAATGACATATCAATAACATCTACTTCTACAGGCTCACCTGTGAGCAATTCTAAGTGACGTGTTGGAGAGCCGTCACCCAAAAGCATTAGCTGCCATGTAGGTGCTAGCTGAGTGTGAGGTAAACTTTGTTGAATTATTTCCTCCCCTCCTTGCCAAATCGGAGTGAGGCGATGCCAAGCTGGTGGCAGTGTTAGGTTGTTTGTCGGCGGAAAAGAAATAGTCAATGCTTTTTACAAAACTTCACCTATTTCTATAAAAGCATAAAGGACTAGTACTTTGACAAGGCAACTTGACTTAATATCTAGTAAGCACTGAAGTGCTTCGGAAGCAAACTTAATATTTAAGGGTCAACAGTCTAAGGTTTTTTGACCTGTGACTATTGACCCTATGCTTAAACAAGCAAAAATGCGGATGGGGAGACTCGAACTCCCAAGGCAAAGCCACACGCACCTCAAGCGTGCGCGTATACCAATTCCGCCACATCCGCATGGTTTCTCTAAAAATAGACTATAGCATAAGAAAATAATTATAGTAAGGTGATATCTAAATTCAGTTGCTCAAAAAATAAATTTTCTCAAGGCGGTATCAGACTGACAGAAATTTAGCAGCTGTACAAGTGATATTGATTGAAAAGGGTAGAGCTACTGTGTTCGGCAGGGTGCGATCGCGTATCCGTCTGCGGTAGGTGGTGTCGACGACAGGCTATGACGCTCGATAGCGACGTAAGAGCATCTGACTCGCTATCGGCTTCGCAAAAGCCCAGCTTGGTAGTCTAGCCAAGACTTACAGCAGCAATGTTGTTAGTGTAGTAAGACCCGTAGAGGCAGCAAGCCTGCAATGTGCAAGCTTACTTAGAATCAGGGTGGCGAATCTCCTGCAATAATTTGAAATAATGTGGAAGCATTGTTTCAAGTTGGATCGGAGAAAATGTCAATCTACTGGTAATGATATCGAAACTAAAAAATGAAGTTTGACAAAATATTAATTGCCAATCGGGGAGAAATCGCCCTTCGCATTCTCCGCGCCTGTGAAGAAATGGGAATTGCCACAGTTGCGGTTCACTCCACCGTTGACCGTAATGCTCTCCACGTCCAACTTGCTGATGAAGCAGTTTGCATTGGCGAACCTGCTAGTGGTAAAAGTTATTTGAATATTCCCAATATTATTGCTGCTGCACTGACGCGCAATGCTACTGCCATTCATCCAGGCTATGGTTTTTTGGCAGAAAATGCCCGGTTTGCGGAAATCTGTGCCGACCATCATATTGCTTTTATCGGCCCAACTCCAGATGCTATGAGACGGATGGGCGATAAATCCACTGCCAAAGAAACCATGCAAAAAGCTGGAGTACCGACGGTACCAGGTAGTGAGGGATTGGTAGAATCCGAGCAAGAAGGATTAGGATTCGCTAAGGATATCGGCTATCCAGTGATGATCAAAGCTACAGCAGGTGGCGGTGGACGGGGTATGCGCCTAGTTCGTTCTGAAGACGAATTTGTCAAACTTTTTCTCGCCGCCCAAGGCGAAGCAGGAGCAGCTTTTGGGAATTCTGGCGTTTACATAGAAAAATTTATTGAACGTCCCCGCCACATCGAATTTCAAATTTTGGCGGATAACTATGGTAATGTCATCCACTTAGGCGAACGGGATTGCTCAATTCAGCGCCGGAATCAAAAGCTGTTAGAAGAAGCTCCAAGTCCAGCTCTCGACCAAGACCTACGTGAAAAAATGGGACAAGCTGCGATCAAAGCTGCCCAATTCATTAACTACAGTGGGGCGGGTACTATTGAGTTTCTCTTGGATAGATCCGGTAAATTCTACTTTATGGAAATGAACACCCGGATTCAGGTAGAACATCCTGTAACAGAAATGATTACTGGGATAGACTTAGTTGCCGAACAAATCCGCGTTGCTCAAGGTGAAAGACTCAAGCTTACCCAAGACCAAGTAGTATTACGAGGTCATGCGATCGAATGCCGAATCAACGCCGAAGATCCCGATCGTGACTTTCGCCCTTCTCCTGGACGGATTAGTAGCTATCTGCCCCCCGGAGGCCCTGGTGTGCGAATTGATTCCCACGTTTACACAGATTACCAAATCCCACCTTACTACGATTCTTTAATCGGCAAGTTAATCGTTTGGGCGCCAGACCGACCCACTGCTATTAACCGGATGAAACGCGCGCTGCGGGAATGTGCCATTACTGGATTACCTACCACCATTGGGTTTCATCAAAAAATTATGGAAACTCCGCAGTTTTTACAGGGTAATGTCTATACAAATTTTGTACAGGAAATGAACGGGTAGGAAAGTAGGGAAGGAAAAAGGTTATAGGTTACAGGGGCAAGGTTATAACCTGTAACCTGTACCCTAATTAACACGAGATAGCATAGTCAACAATCCTTGTTGACCTAACAGGATTTCTCGCAGCAGGCTGAAGATACCAACCCAAATAATAGGTGTAATATCTACCCCACCTATAGGTTGCACCAGCTTTCGCAAAGGTATTAAAAATGGCTCAGTTGGCCAAGCTATTAAATTAAAGGGCAAACGATTCAAATCCACTTGCGGATACCAAGTGAGAATGATACGAAATATAAATAAGAATGTCATAACCCCTAACACAGGGCCAAGAATCCAAGCAGTCAGGTTAACACCAGTCATCGGTTTTAGGTACTATCTATCTGTAAAAAAAGAAAAACTTAGGCACAGGCAAGTTGCGCTTTGCATAGACATAGCTACAAAATTTTAAGCTTTGTAAAGCACTCCGATCGTTATTTTAACTAAATGCTGTCACTTCTTTCTGAAATAGAAAAGCGAACTCGCCCATGTGGTTAACTCAATAACTGGTGAAAGAAGTTACCAAGTTTGGCAGTTCAGAGTTAGAGGCTTCTCAAGAAAGTAATACACTATTAAAATTAGGATGAAGTGTGTAAAAAAAGGTTGAGAAGTATGACGCCTTCTTTAGCAAATTTTCTTTGGAGCCTGCTATGGGGTACCGCAATTGTTGTAATACCCGCTACTGTTGGTCTAATTTTCATTAGCCAAAAAGATAAAATACAGCGTTCATAATGCTTATGAGAGTTAAATTAGCTCTCGTAATCGATTGTCTGTCAGCTATTTACTTAAATTGCACTAAAAGCAGCATAAACTGCGACTGGTGGCAATTGTAGCTGACAGACATAGACGTTTTTACTTTTCGGTGAATAGCTTCAGAGCTTCTTTGCCAGAGGCTTTGAAGCTTCAATATATCGTGCCTAATTACAGTAGTGATTTTAATTGTGACTCGCTAACATAGATTTGATATTGGGAAAACAGCAATGATAAATTTTGGGCTGAACTCAGCCAGTTTTCTGGCTCAGGTAAATTTTGGGGCAAACTCAGCCAGTATTCTAGGAATTTTCCTGGCTGTGGCTGGGGCAGCACTGTATTTTCTCCGCACTGTGCGTCCGGAATTGTCACGGGATCAAGATATCTTTTTTGCGGCAGTCGGCTTACTTTGCGGCTTCATTCTCGTCTTTCAAGGATGGCGACTAGACCCGATTCTACAATTTGGTCAACTGCTTTTAGTTGGCACAACTGTGTTTTTTGCAGTTGAAAGTATTCGTCTGCGAAGTATAGCTACTCAGCAAGCAAAGCGCAACACTCCGATTGTGGACGAAGACCGACCGGTTAGCGATCGCTATTCGTACAATAATCGCAGAAACTATCAAGCTGAAATGGAGGCAGACTTAGATCCATTGCCTTATGAAGACGAGGAAGAACGCCCAGTGCGTCCCCGGATTCGCGGTAGCAGGGATGAGATTTCAACTCGTGATGACTACTATCAGGAACAACCTCCCCGTCGTACAGAACGCCGCAACAGCAGCACTAGTGAAAGACAGGCTCCATCTGATAGAACGCGCCGGCGGACTTCTGGGCGTCCTGTAAATCGCCCTTCTGAAAGCTTTGAAGAAGAGAACTGGGGTTCTTCATCTAGGCAAGTTGATGATTGGGAAAATTCGGGTGGGGAAGTTAGAAAACCTTCTCGCCGTAGTAATAACGGATCGCAGCGTCCCGAAAGTCGTGAAGATGATGTTTCTCCCAGACCGAGAAGGCGTCGTCCGCCCACTGACTCAACTTCTCGAAGACCGCGCGAAGATGATGATGCGATCCCAACCGATTATGTGCCATACAACCCAATTGAAAAACCAAATGAGGGGCCAGATAATCTAAGTGACTTTGATGACAATGTTTAAAACAGTTGGCGTGCAAGTAGGTTTAAAGGCGACGGAAAACAGTTGAGGTGGAAAAATTTACGCCTGCATTTTGGCTCCAAAGACCAATTCATTGGAGCCTGGTTTTTGGTTTAACAAGTTTGCTTGTATCTTGTGGTTCTAACGATATTCCCATAGGGCCTACTTCTCTTAACAGTCGCTACACCGAAGAGCAACCTGCTTTGAGTGGAAATGGACGCTTTTTAGCGTTTGTATCTAATCGGAATGGTAATCAGCAGCTACTAATGTACGATTTGGAGAGGCAACTGTTTATTAGTACACCGGGAATAAACCGACAGGAGACAATTGCCGAAAGTCCTAGTTTGAGCTACACCGGGCGTTATATTTCTTATCTTACTAGTGACCAGGGAAGACCAGTGGTAGCGCTTTACGATCGCGCTACGCAACAGTCGCAAATTGTCACACCGATTTATCGCGGCTGGGTTAGAAAACCAAATATTAGTCCAGATGGGCGTTATGTTGTCTTTGAAACCGCTACTCGTGGTCAGTGGGATATTGAAGTCCTAGACCGGGGGCCAAATATTGAGTTAGATATTCCCAATGGTGCAACCGTAGGTTCACCTCCGTAGGAGAGAAAGTTAGGAGTTGGGAGTTGGGAGTTGGCAGTTGGGAGTTAGGAGTTGTGAGACTATTGACTAATGACTAATGACTAAATTATATGAAACGTGTTTTTTTTATACCTATATTTTTCTGTTTAAGTTTATTGACTGGGTGTTTTGGCTACCCTCGGATTTTGAGTTATCCGTTTGATCCAGGGGGTCGGAGTCTCAATAGTTTAGCGTCGGAATTAAACCCCCAAATTTCTGGGAGATACATTGTTTTTATTACTGACCGACGCGGTAGCCAAGATGTTTATATGTTTGATACAGTAACTCGTGATTTGGTTGATTTGCCAGGTTTAAATTCCTTTGACGCGATCGCAAATCATCCTAGCGTTTCACAAGATGGTCGTTATATTGTATTTGCGGCTAGCCGTCAGGGGCGATCGGCTATTTTTCTCTACGACCGAGAAACACGCCAATCACGGAATTTGACCAACAACCTGCAAGCCGAAGTCCGCAACCCTACAATTAGTGCTGATGGTAGCAGGATTGCTTTTGAGTCTAGTAACAATGGTCAGTGGGATGTTTTAGTATATGACCGTTACGGACAACCGTTGAATATACCTCAAGAACCGCGTTGAGATAAGGGGATAAGGGGACAAGGGGACAAGGAGATAAGGGGACAAGGGGACAAGGGGACAAGGGGGAATTATTAGAGAAGTCTCTCCCTTGTATCTTCTCGATGCCCAATGCCCAATGCCCAATGCCCTATTCCCTATTCCTTATTCCCTTCAATTTGTTGAACAGATTCAATCAGCGATCGCACTTGTTCCGTACCCTCAGAAGATTCAAATGATAGGGGAAACTTACCCCGAAGGATCATCCGCAAACCGAGGGGTGCAAGACTGAGTAACCCTTTTAAATCCTGAAAGTAGTTACCAACTACTTGTAAACCAAATTGGCGTTCATCAATCCAACCACCTTCTTTAACCAAATCTATTAATACTTTCCGGTGACGAATTGAGCGACTATCGCTGACTTGTTTCTGAGTGAGAATTTCTTGTTTAACTTTGGTGATTTGTTCTAATGGTGCAACTTCCATTGGACAAACAGAATCACAGTACAAACAACGGGTGCAACCCCATACGCCTTTAGTACCTTCGTTATAGCTTGCTAAACGATTTTCGGTATCGCTATCGCGGGAGTCTGCTACCATTCGGTAAGCTTTGGCAAGAGCATGGGGCCCTACAAAATCTGGATTAACTTCACGAGCGTTGCATTCAGAGTAACAAGCACCGCACATAATACAGTTACCAGTTTGATCGAGGCGCGATCGCTCTTGTGGTGTTTGCAAAAACTCTCTTTCTGGTACTTGTCGTGCTGCCGTACTCACATAAGGGGCAACTGCCTCTAGATTATTCCAAAAGCTGCTCATATCTACAACCAAATCTTTAATCACGGGCATATTGCCAAGAGGTGCGATCGTGATTTCACCAATAGCATTTACTTTACTTTGAGATGATGGTATTTGTTGTAATCTGGCAAGTTCGCTCCCAACATTTTCTTTACAAGCTAAAGCCGAACGCCCATTAATTCGCATAGCACAGCTACCACAAATAGTATTGCGGCAATTTTTGCGAAATGCCAAAGTTCCATCTTGCTCCCACTTAATCTGATTGAGGCAATCCAAGATTGTATTACCTGGTTCGGCCTCCACAAGATAGGTTTGTACAACAGGGGAGGAATTTTGTTGCTGTCGAATGACCTTAAAAATAACTTTCATCACTACTAACCAAAATTTTAAAATTACTTCACCAGCCTCAACAATCATGGTCAAAGCAGGTAGTTGCGAAAAGTGAGTTATACTTTTTGCCCCTAATTCAAACCCTGGTGTTAATAGGCTGACGATTAAAGGGCGACTGATTCTAGTTTAAGGATAACCATTAAAATTTTACTTGTAGTAGCGTTGTCGGCAAGATTTTTGTCAAATTCTGAGTTAAAACGCCAAAAATGTCATCGCAGCTTTGCATTGAATTTATCTGTTTGGCAATGTAAAGGAAAGAGAGTTTGCTTCAAAAGTAACTTCAGTTGATCTTTGATCTAGCGATCCTATCCAAATGAAATGCATCTGAAGTTAGCAACATGTCTTGATGTCAACTTTAGTCAAGCAGTCCTGACAGTAAAATTCCACCTTCGCCACCACTTGACAGAATTTTTTGATTATATAGAAGTCTGAAAGCCCATGTTTAATATATAGTAGTGGCAATCAAGCACTAAGCAGATGTTAAGAGATTTGTTCATCCCATAGACAGACGTGCAAAATCCTCTGGCCGCTTTTGACCTGAAGATAATAAACCGAGGAAAAATCCTCACCACTTTCAAAGAAAAGTTAGAGTAGCGCGAAACCCGGAGGTGCGTGACTTTTCACTTTTTGGCTTGCTCTCAATCAACAAAATATGCGATTGAACTCATTGGTCAAAATTGCTCGTCTCAATATATAAATTTTTATAAAAGCCAGATAGCAATGCTCGCGCTTGCAATAATAAAGGGTTAAGAAAATCGTCACTGCTTTTTTCAACTTTCAAGTCCAGGAATTTAAATAAAAATTTACCAGCAACTTTAATTCAAAATTAAACAACTATTTTGCTATTATTAGTCCATGCTAGTATTTAATATAAAATTACGAAGTAGCAAAACCAGAATCAATAGCCGTATCAGCGCGGTTACTACTGCTTTGTTGATTCGTAATGTAGAGACAAGAAAATTCGCGTCTCTATTGGTAGGACAAAAGGGTGTATGCCCGTAGGACTCTATTGAAATACTATGCTGTCCTAACCTTGAGAGGACGAGTGGAGAAAACTCTACTTGCTCATTGGCAAGAAAGGCAAGCACTGAAAGTGAAAAACCTGCAATTTTTTGGGTCTATGACTTATTTGCAGTAGAACCTAACCCCATTTGTAATGGTGGCTGAAAGTTACACCGCTACAGTAGCGCTAAAGAAGAAAATAGTTTTCTTTCTGATGGCGAATAATGGTTAAAAGTGCCGTAACATCACCAAAATTAATGTCTGTGGCAACTATGGCCTCTAGTTGGTTGTAGACAACCATATATAGAAGTGCTTTTGGCTCCTATCGGCAGGAATTCACCCGTTACACTAGGGTCTTCAGTAGCTCTATGCAAATGCTAAAAAATTAAATGCTGGCATGAGACTACATAGTTTATCAGTTTGGAGAGAGTAAGGAAAATTTGAGCATAATGACTGAAACTGCAACCGCGCCATTAACTGGAAAAGCACTACTTGCTAAAGTAAAAGAACTTTCCACATTACCACGCCGAGAAAGAGCTAAACAGTGCGGCTATTACACTGTTACTAAGAATAACCAAGTTCGTGTTAATCTCACCGATTTTTATGACGCTTTGCTATCTGCTAGGGGAATTCCTCTAAGTCCAGAAGCACCTAAAGATGGTCGTGGTCGCGAACCGACATATCGGGTTAGTGTCCATCAAAATGGTCAGATTGTAATTGGTGCTACATATACCAAAGCAATGGGCTTGAAGGCTGGAGATGAGTTTGAAATTAGGCTGGGATACAAACATATTCACCTGATTCAACTAGGTGAAAGCGATAAAAAACTAACCTCACAAGATATAGATTCTGACGAATCAGACGAAGATTTAGAAGACGAAGAGTAAATTTGCTGATGGTAAGGATAAGTTTCAGGTGATGATAACTTGTCCTTACCCCGACAGTAAATTGATAGCCAGGTAAAAAATACGATTAGACCCCTTGCAGAATTCACCAAATTTAGTAGAGTCTTGATTAATCAGCAAGAAATCTATAATGCAAGAAGTCTATCGTGTTTTTTTGTTTATTTTGATAAATTTCTTTGAGTCTTCGGTCAACGCCTTACTGGCGTTTAGAGAAAATGCACCGCCACTAGTTATAGTGACGGCATTTTTTGTTTGCTGGATAGTTTGCTGGTTGCCAGTAGCAACAGTATCAGCAATATTGCTTAATTGGCAACCTTCTAAACCTTTACAGCCAGAGCAAAAAATGCCGTTATTGGTGTCACTTTACCTATTAGCTCCCCCGATACTGTGGGGAGTTGTTTGGTTGAGTAATAAATCTTTTTCAGATTACGGCTTTGTTGCCAATTTTTCAACTCTTGGTTTTTTAGCGCTAGGTTTTGGTTTGGGAGTGCTGAGTCTAGCTATTGTATTTAGTGGGCAATTCGGGTTAGGTTGGTGTTCTTTTGAAAAGTCTAATTTCAAATTACTACTACCCATATTGCTACCGATTTTCTTGATAGCGTTATTAGTCGGTGGGATAGAAGAATTAGTTTTTCGCGGTTTCCTGTTCACAGAATTAGCACAGGATTACCCAGTTTGGTTAGCAGCAGCAATTTCTAGCTTGATTTTTGCCTTGTTACACTTGGTTTGGGAGCAACGCGAAACTGCACCCCAACTTCCTGGATTATGGCTGATGGGAATGGTGCTGGTGTTAGCACGCTTTGCCTCTAGAGGTAATTTGGGTTTAGCTTGGGGATTGCACGCAGGATGGGTATGGGCGATCGCTACCATAGATACAGCAGAACTAATTACTTACACTGGTATTGTCTCTGACTGGTTCACAGGTAAAAATAAGAAACCCTTAGCTGGCTTGGCGGGAATTATTTGTGTATTGGGAACTGGAGTAATTATTTGGTTCAACTCTTAAGTATTGTAATTTCCCATAGAGATGTACGTTAACGCAGATCCCCGACTTCTCCAAAAAATCGGGGATCTAAATCCAACGATTTAGTAGGCACTATTCCACCCTACTAATCTTTATTTAGTACTCAAAACTACTCAGACCTTCGGATTCTGTCAATTTCTCGTTGTAATTCTTCAATTTGGCGGCGTAAAATTTCTGTTTGATTTTCGGAAGATTCTGCTGCAACATTTACCGATCCGGAAGCAGGCGATCGCTGATAATTTCCTCGGCGAATTTGCTGATATTCTTCGGATACAGCCCACGACCGTAAGTAATGCAAGCGTTCAACAGGGAAAGGATGACTCAACATCATACCCTGAGCGCCATTGTAGATTAAAAACTTATATATCTGATTCAGTCCATCCTCGTCCAATGCCTGATAATTTTCTGACTGCTTGATAAACTCTTGTAAACTACATTCATTGGCATATTTGTTACTACCGCCAGAAAGTTTCATCATCGTTGACATCACAGGATTCAAGTCATCCATTACTAGTAGTGCAGCGCGATCTGACGATAACTCGGCTTTGCGCCGCCATTCAAAAAAGGCGTAAATCAAGCCTTGGGTAACAATATTACCGATGCCGAAGGTCAATTCTCCCAATGCCGAAGCAGCACTCATCGCCCACATCGCCATTTGAATTAAAATAGTATGACCACATTTAATATGCCCCAGTTCATGGGCTAGCACCGTCCGAATCTCGGCTTCGTCTAGTAAGTCTAGTATCCCTGTATTTATGACTATGTAAGGATTTTCTTGCCCCAAGGCATAGCTATTTACTTGGGGATTTTGCGAGACAAACAGTGTTGGTTCTGGGTAAATGTCCAAATCTCGGACGCATTCCCGAAACATCTGGTAAATAGTGGAATATTGACGCGGCCCAACTTGGATGCTGTTACCCATTAGATAGACTAATTGAGGGCGTTCGTAGATAAATTCCACAAATTTACGAGCGATTAAATCAAATCCTGGCAAATTTCGTAAAGCTTGCTCTGCTTGGCGATCTAGTGGATGCCTGAAGGCTTCGCTGGAAATTCCTGTATAAGTTGGCATAATTTAGGGTATTGGATGATTGGTCATTGGTCATTAGTCATTGGTCATTGGTCATTGGTCATTAGCAAAGGACAAAGGACAAAGGACAAAGGACAAATGACAAATGACAAGATAATAGAAATGGGGCAATTGGAAGTAAAAATCACTTTGTATGGAATTGAAAGCGTGTGATTGAGGCAGAAGTTCATTTGTCACTACATAACTTTTTGCGATCGCAAGCGGGGTTCCCTTCCTGGCCCCATCATTTGACGATGGCACGGTTGGTAGCACGCGCCTTGCGCCTGGGACGTAGCGCCCTAATTCAAGTAGGGGCAGTTAGTGGCTATCAAGGGCGGTATCGTACTAGTTTCGTAGCATCAGCCCTGATGTGGCATGGCCCTGTAATTATTGTTGCTCAAGAAACAGTGCAGCAACTTCTGCTGCGGGTTGAAATTCCCCGTCTACAGCAGTGGCTACCAACCAATAAATCGATTAGGACAGGTGATGCTTGGCCTGATGCCCAGTTCCAAGGGCTACTGCTGACCTCCCCAGAAGCTTGGTTAAAAGGACAGTTAACTGGTGGCTCACGCTTTCCCCAAGGCATTCCCACAATTATTGATGGGGTAGACGATCTTGAAGATTGGGTGCGTCATCAACTTACCCAAGATATTCAACCCGATGATTGGGATCAACTCATGCTAGCTTGTCCCAACCAAGCTGAGGCAATTCGTGAAGCACGGATACAACTAACACACGAACTTTTTCAGCATCCTGCTAATCCATATCAGTGCTATCTAATTTCCCAGCCAGAAATAGAAATTTTAAGCCGTCTCTATTCTGCTTTAGAGTCAGTACAAGCACTGCCAGAACCTTGGAAACAATTCTGGCAACAATTTCAAACCCTCAACGAAAATCTTTCCTCCCCTGCTCTCTTCTGGGCGACTATTGCCCATCGGCAAGGTTTATTTTCTTTGCACTACGCCCCAATGGAATTAGGGGAAATACTCTCGCCGATTTGGCAGCGACAACCAGTAGTTTTAATTGGCAGCGCTATCGAACCGGAAACTGAGGCTCCCCTTTTTCGCCAGCGCCTGGGTTTGGACGATTTAACTTGCCTGAAGTTCTCCTCAGAAAGCCAAGCAGAAGCAATTCAACTGTATGTACCTTATAAGTTGCCCTTACCCAACACGCCAGAATTTCAAGCGGCATTTATTCACAAAGTCCGCACACTGGTTTGTCTAAGTGCGACAGCGCCAGGATTAACTGTTGTCTTGGTGGGGGATGTACCACTAAAGGCTCAAGTAGCGGCAATTCTGGCTTCAGAGTTTGGTTCGCGGGTGCAAGTAGAAAAAACTTGTTTAGATGAAAATGGTATTTTGATTAGCGGTTGGGAATTTTGGCGAGAACATCAACGAGTTTTGCCAGCACCCCATCTGTTAATCATTAGACTTATCCTTAATATAAATAACATGGGATAATAAAAAGCTGGAGTAAA
>NZ_JAVRCA010000024.1:0-114759 GCF_034530995.1 Nostoc sp. DedQUE04
AATCATCTTGAAGAAGATGAGGAAAAACTACGGGTTTCAACGTAGACGAGGTTTAGATCCTGAACGCTTCGGTTTTGCTTTTGTTCGAGCTTATGCTTTGAATATGGGTTGGGCTAAAGATGTTTTCATTGGAGATCCTCAAGGTGGTAAGCCTGGTGAGATTTTGGGGGCTGATATCGCTATTTTGCGCCAAAATCGTATGGCAAGATACGGAGAACAAAGTCCAATCGCTACTTTCGGAGAAAAGTATGTTTGGGCTGCTACGCACGAACTCGCTGGCTTCTTGGCTGCCCGCATCAGTGGATACGATTGGAACAACAAACGCCATAAACCTCTGGTCAATTTGGGGCTTTTGGCTGAAGTAAATAACCCAGCATCTGATATTGGTTACGATCAGTTAGATTCTGATTTAGTTTTAGAATTTTCAGAGCTTGTTCCAGATGTTGACTTAACTGAACCACTTCAAATTGATCGAGTCAATGAGTGGGTACAGAAAGCTCCTTTACCACCAATTGAGCCATTGCTTTTGCCTGAATCAAGTCAATTTCCAGAATGGGCGCAAGACCATGAATGGTTGGTATTGAAAGCGTGTGTTAATAGATGCCATGTGGATAGTCAAGCTGAATCCACCTTCTGGGCATCCAGTTTTGCGTTCCCGTTGTTCGCATCTTCTCATTTAACGGAAAGTGTGTGTGATGAAATAACATGGAACTTACATGATTTTAGAGCGATTGTAGATGCGACGAAAACCTACCAAGATCCATGTGAAGTAGTTTGGGCCCCCTGGATTCGAGAAGCAGAAGGAATTATCCATCCTGTGGTACATAATTCAGCCGGAGAAACCAAAACGATTCCCTTGCTGGCAGGAACTTGTAAAATTGATTGGCGCAGCCCAGATGGTGATGCAGAAAAGTGGTTGCCAGCAAAGTGGCTCAGAAGGATATTGGGTATTGTGGATTTCCAGGCAGGCCTATTTTTGAATGCAAATGGGGAAATCCTAGCCTTTACTATAGAACAAGCTGGTGAAAGTTGGGAGAGGCATCAGTGCGATATTCTTGTTGCTCGGCGTGATGTAATCATTGATGCCTTAAGACTAAGGAATTTGGCTTTGGCTTGGGGAATTAGGCTATATCGTGAGCCATCTTACCCGCTTAATATCCTGTCAGACAAGAAAAGAATGTATCGAGATTGGTGTGCCACTGTGTTTTATACAGATGATGGTTTGAAGACTGTTACCTCTCAGGACTTGACTCATTGCTGGGGAGAAGATGTTTAAAATTTTAGGCAAATCTCTTCATCGCTATATTATTGACTTGCTCGGTTTCCTTTATCTACAAGTTCGGTTATTGCCTATGTAAACTCAAAGCTGATTTCGCTAAGATCAGAGTCATAAAATTAAGTTTTTCAGTCATTCGGTAGGTCACGGGTTCGAGTCCCGTCAGTTCCATAAGAAGGGGCTGTAGCTCAGTTGGCAGAGCAGCCGACTTTCGTCAGCAAAAGGTCAGGAATTTCTACATTCTGACCTTTTGCTATTTTGATTCTTGCGAATCTTGAATATTTAGAGATGCGATCGCACTGCCACTCATAAATAAAAAAGAGACGGGTACGAACCACGTCTCCAGGCGATGGGAAAATTTTTTAAGGGTTATGCTACATCTGCAACCAGCAAGCCATTAACAGCTATGATGATTAACTGTGCTTGCAAAGGAGTATCAAAACAGGGTCTTTCATCTCTATTACAAGGCTGCGCTATCCATTTACCCTCCAGATTTTGATAAAAAGTACCTAACAATTGTGAACCGCTCCAAACTCGATAAAGTTCTCCAAAATCATCGTTTATGGAATCAATTTCTATTTCTGGGGGTGCTGGGTCTGTTAGTTGGTCAACGTAGCCCTCAACCTCTGATTGAGCCAAGGCTTGGTTATCAAATTCTTCTTGTACAATCATCTAAGTAACCTCATCAATGGGGTTTTACAAAAGGCGATCGCAGTCTCTTCCCGGAGTGGCGATCGCTTTTGTTTTTGTCTACAATTTAATCTACGTGACACGTAGAAATACGTCAAGTGTAGATTAATAAAATCTAGAGTATTATATATCTACTTGTTAAACAGAATACTGAAGAGTAGATAAATCTACATCTAGCAGCGACTAAACTGGTGATGTAGTGTATATCTGAGAATCAAGTGATTCGCTGGAAATTAAATGAAGTGATGGCACGAAAGCGGGTTAAAAATAAGGATCTAGCCAAGATACTTGGTATAACTGAAAACTCAATTTATAGATTACGTAAGGTTGATGAAATGCCAAGATTAGCGCCGGAACGATTGAATGGCATTTGTAAAGCGTTGAATTGTCAACCAGGGGAACTGTTGGAATACGTATCAGATGAAGGTGAAGAGAATTTTGTTTCTCAGGTTGATATCGTTTGAAAGCGATTGCTACAACAATCAAATCCCAGGAATGGGACGCAGGATTTTGTGAGACGCCGAACTGTCAAACTACAAGCGCAAGGCTTGGGCTGTTGCTGAATCAGTGAGCAACACACCTGCTTCAATATTGCGTTCCTGGGCGGTTTCTGTATCTGTCGCAAACATTTTTTGAATTAGTATAAGTTTTTAAAGGAATTGCTTTTTTGGTATCATTTTTTTAGCAATTATCCTTAATTAGATTTCCTTTGAAAAAAATATTTACCTAAAAATCCTAGATAAATTTATTTGAAAAATTACTTAATTGATACTTTTACAGATATTCACAAGCTAATTGAATTATGGCTCGTAAACTTTTAGAACTGAATACAGAGGATGGTGGAACGATTTTGGTAGCAGTTGATGTCCCAGATGTATCAGTGGGCCGTGTATCTGCTCCTGGTGAGTTGCCTATAGAAAAAGTAGAGGCGAGCTTTGATGCAGTGAGGGATTTGATTGTTCATGGGTGTCGCCCAATTACAAAGGCATTTCGTACTTTGCAGCAAGAATCGCAACCCATGAGTGGAGAAGTTGAGTTTGGCGTGAATTTTACTGCCAAAGGCTCAGTCTATGTAGTCGAATCTGCTGGACAAGCATCACTTAAGGTGAAAATCACATGGAATCTGACACCAGAAGTAAACAAGTAATAAATTTTCATGAGTTGGGATTTAGTTAAAGCTTGTACAGTGGCGATCGCTACTCCAGAAGGTAATATCCAAGGTACAGGCTTTTTCGTCTCACCCACAGGATATTTACTTACCTGCGCTCATGTAGTTGAGTCAGTTGGTGGTTGGGAAAAAGTCCGAATCAATCGTCAGAGAGTTGAGTTAATTTATTTGGGCGATCGCATCAGCGATGATTTTGCCATCTTGCAATTACCTGGTTATCAGGGTGCTTCAGCGCCTCTATCTTTAAAATTTAAGCCAATGGATCGATTCTTGTCTATTGGCTATGGACGGCTGGATTTTCCTCTAGGCGCTTCGATTGATGGCACGATCACTGACATTAACCCGCAGTCCGAATTTGGCAACTTGCCAATGCTGCGATTGCGTGTTAAGGCAAATTCCCAACAGGTACAAGGGGGTTACAGTGGTTCGCCTGTGTTTGACGCTGAAACTCAACGAGTTATTGGATTAATTGCTGCTTACGACAATACAGAAGGTGCGTTGGCTCTACCACTATCGACAGTGTTAGAAAAATGGTCAAATTTGTCAAAATTTATAGATATTCATCCCAATGTGCCACCATTACCACTAGCCAGCAAAACTGCCAGAGTTTTCATTAGCTATCGCAGTCAAGATCCGGATTTGAGCCTTGCCCAGAATTTCTACGAAGTTATCAAAGCTGCTGGACATCAAGTATTCATGGCAGAGGAGAGTATTCGCTTAGGAGAAAACTGGCCTCAACGCATTGATAGAGAATTAGAACGTTGTGATTACTTCTTACTGCTGTTGTCTCCACGATCAGCCACCAGTGAGATGGTGACAGAAGAAGTGAGACGGGCAAAACAGTTGCAGGATTTACGTTCTGAACATAAGCCAGTAATTTTGCCCATTCGCGTCAACTTCCCTTGGAGTGAACCACTCAATTATGATTTACGAGGTTATTTAAATCAGATTCAGCAGCGAGAATGGAAGTCGCCTGCTGATACTTCTAGAATTTTGCACGAAGTCTTGAGTTTACTGGCAGGTAGTGAGGAAGCTAAAGACTTCACCACTCGCACAGAGGAGAAAATTATCCTTCTGCCTTCAGATCCACCTATGCCAGTAGCAGAACCAGAATTACCTGAAGGACAGGTAGATTTAGCCTCAGAATTTTATATTGAACGTCCTCCTATTGAATCTTGCTGCAATGAGGCAATTTTGAAGCCAGGTTCTCTGATTCGGATTAAAGCTCCTCGGCAAATGGGTAAAACCTCTCTCATGGCGCGGATTCTTCATGAAGCTTCACGACAAGATTATTTAACTGTGCCTTTGAGCTTTCAGTTAGCGGATGGAAAGGTTTTTGCTGATTTGGACAAGTTCCTCCGGTGGTTTTGTGCCAGTGTAGGACGGAGGTTAAGGATACCCAACAAGTTAACAGATTACTGGGACGAGATTTTTGGTAGTAAAGATAACTGCACTGCTTATTTTGAGGACTATCTCTTGGCAGAAATCAACCAACCGCTAGTGTTGGGATTGGATGAAGTTGATTGTGTATTTCAATATCCCGAAATTGCTGCCGACTTTTTTGGACTACTACGCGCTTGGCATGAAGATGGAAAAAATCGGGAGATTTGGAAGAAACTGCGGTTGGTAGTGGTGCATTCTACCGAAGTTTATATTCCGTTGAATATTAACCAATCACCTTTTAATGTAGGCTTGCCAATTGAATTACCAGAGTTTAATGCCCAACAGGTACTAGATTTAGCACAAAGGCATGGACTTAATTGGAGTTTTAATCAAGTTGAGCAGTTAATGACAATGGTAGGAGGACATCCCTATCTTGTACGGATGGCACTTTATCGCATTGCCAGAAAGGATATTACCCTTAACTTGCTCTTACAAAAAGCACCCACAGAAGCTGGGCCTTATAGCGACCATTTACGAAGGCATTTGTGGAATTTAGAACAGCATCCGGAATTAGCTGCTGCAATTAGGAAAGTAGTTGCCGCTACTAGCCCTGTTCGCTTGAATTCGATAGAATGCTTTAAATTACTCAGCATGGGCTTGCTACTACAGCAAGGAAATGATGTCACGCCACGTTGCAATTTGTATCGTCAATATTTCTGCGATCGCCTGAGAGTCAATTAATGAACACAGCACCAAACCCAGCCTACGAATATCAAGTCGGGGGAAGTTTGCCAGTTGATGCTCCCAGTTATGTGGTGCGCCAAGCAGATACAGATTTGTATGAAGCGTTGAAGGCTGGCGAGTTCTGTTATGTTTTGAATTCGCGGCAGATGGGCAAGTCTAGCTTGCGAGTGCAAACAATGCAACGACTACAAAACGAAGGTATTGCCTGTGCTGTAATCGACTTGACAAAAATTGGTAGCCAGCACGTTACATCAGATCAATGGTATGCGGGTGTAGTGCGTATTTTAGTCAGTAGTTTTGAGCTTTCAAGCAAGTTTAATTTACGAAGTTGGTGGCGCGATCGCGATCATCTTTCTCCGGTACAGCGATTGAGTGAATTTTTTGAAGAAGTTCTGCTACTTGAAGTTTCTCAACCCATAGTTATTTTTGTAGACGAAATCGATAGCGTTCTCAGCCTAAATTTTTCAAGTGACGATTTTTTTGCGTTAATCCGAGACTGCTGTAATCAGCGTGCTGACAAACCACAATACAAACGTCTCACCTTTACATTGCTAGGAGTCGCTACCCCCTCGGATTTGATTCAAGATAAAAACCGCACGCCGTTTAATGTTGGTCAAGCGATTGAAATCAATGGCTTTCAACTGCATGAAACTGAACCATTAGTTCAAGGATTGGTGGGAAAAGTTACTAATCCCCAAACAGTGCTAAATGAGGTATTGGCTTGGACTGGTGGACAACCATTTCTCACTCAAAAACTTTGTCAATTCATCTTTGCTGGTATAAAAGCGGCGGAAGTTGAAGAATTGGTGCGATCGCGTATCATCGAAAATTGGGAATCACAAGATGAACCAGAGCATTTAAGGACAATACGCGATCGTCTTTTCATATCTGAGCAACGTACAGCAAGGCTGTTGGGGTTGTATCAGCAAATTTTACAGCAGGGAGAAGTTGCAAGTGATGACAGTCCTGAACAAATGCAATTGCGGTTGTCAGGATTGGTAGTTAAGCAGCAAGGAAAGTTAAGGGTTTATAACCGTATTTATAAATCTGTTTTTAATCAAAGTTGGGTTGAGAAAGGGCTAGTCCAACTGCGTCCCTATGCAGAAGCATTATCAGCATGGTTAGTTTCCAATTGTCAGGATGAATCACGCCTGTTAAGGGGGCAAGCATTACGGGATGCTCAGATATGGGCAGGGGGCAAAAGTTTGGGGGATCAAGATTACCAATTTTTAGCTGCTAGCCAGCAGTTAGATAGGCAAGAAGTTCAAATAGCATTGGATGCAGAAAAGCAAGCGAAGCAGATTTTAGCTGAGGCACAGGCAAAAGCAGAATCAGCTCTACATGAAGAGAAGAAAGCTAATCAAAGGTTAATAGAAACACAACATAAAACTAAGAAGACTATTCGTATAGGCCTAGCGGGAGCAACTTTAATCTCTTTGGTGGCAATAGCAATGGGGATAAAGGCAGTACAGTCAGGTAAAGCGCTTGAAGCATCAAATAAAGCCTCTATAGAATTAAAACAACAACAGGAACATTTAAAAATAGAACAAAATAAATATCAGATAGAACTGGACAATACAAAAAATATTCTCCAAAATACAAAAAGTGAAACAAATAAATTACGTAAACAAAAAATTTATACAGAAAATAAACTTAAAATAGCAAAACAAAAAGAAGTGGAAGCTAACTCCAAAATTGAGCAAAAAGAGAAGGATTTCAATTTAATGCAGAATAAATTAGGAAATATCGCTCAACAGCTAAAAAAGACTGGATACAAATTGGCTCTCAAAGATTTAGAATTAAACAATAAAAATCAGCAAATTGTTAAAGCTACTAAAAAAAGCAATCAATTGCAAGAAGAAATCGAGACAAAAGGTGGTCGAATCTATATAGTATATATAAATGATGATAGTGCTTCAGTAATAGAAAAAGTAGAGAATCTACAAAGAGAGAAAATCCAAAATAGAACACGGTATATTAGAGAAACAATATTGAAGAAACAACCTGATAAATTAAAAGATGAGAAGCTACAACAACCACCTTTTAGGATGGAATATCAGGGAAAATTGGTGATTAATACAGGATGGTTCTATGTTGAGGATGAAGCAAATCAGTGGGTTCAAAAATTAATAAATTCTGGTATAAATGCTAGAATAATGAATTATAGTAAAGGAGAAGTTCCAGACTATAGTTCAGATAGTATTATAAAACCAGGAGATCGAGGTTTAAATGTCAAAGGACTTCAACAGAAACTGTTAGTTGATGGGTCTTATAAGGGAGAAATAACAGGAATATACGATCAAAAAACGGAAGAATCTGTCCGAAAATTTCAATCTGCTAAAAACATAACAGTTGATGGCATTGTGAAACGAGATACTTTAGATTTATTGCCAAAAGAAGGTGTTGGTGATTTTGTAGGCTCACCTCCATCTACTCCTCGTAAGATTAATTATCTTGCAAAAGGCGATGAAGGTGAGTATGTCAAAATTTTGCAAGAACGCTTAAGAGTTGCAGGCTTTTACTACGGAAACGCTACAGGCATATTTGGTCCAATTACCGAAGAATCTGTCAAGCGGTTCCAAGAGTCTTACAAATTAGAGGTTGATGGGATTGTTGGCCCGGGAACATTTCGTAAATTGCCGGCAGTTGGTATCGGTGATGGAGGAGAAGCTCCTAAAAAGGTAGCAAATCGAGATAAACTCCGTGTAGGCGATCGTGGCGAAGCTGTTAGAGTTCTCCAAAAACATCTGATTCAAGCAGGATATTTAGAGGGAGAGCCAAATGGCTACTATGGTCCCTACACTGCCGATGCTATAAGGAGATTTCAGGCAGCTAATTTCTTAGCAGCAAGCGGTGTTGCTGGCCCAACTACACGAGCTAAGTTATATAGCTCAATAAATACTGCCCCGAAAAGCAACTTTGGCGTTCTGGAAATCCAAACCCGATTACGGGAGCGCGGTTTTTATAAAGGCAAGCTCAACGGTGTGATGGCAGATGACACCAAAAAAGCGATTCAACAAGCCCAAGAATTTTACGGCATCCCCCTAAGCGATCTTAAAAGTGGAAGATTCCCGTAATTAATTGAAAAGGATATTCATATTATCTTGACCAGATCCTTACTAAAAAACAAGCGTTTGCACCCTAACGACGAAACAGGCGATCGCCATTTTTAGCTATGGTTATCTAGCTTTGAGCTAATCGGCTAACTGGGGTGCTTAGTTGTAATGACCTGTTCAATTTAAGCTGCTATGTTCTGTGAATACAAATACTGCTGAAACCCGATAAATACTTCACTGATATTCGCAACGCTCCCTAGTTCTTCAACAGCATCACGAACGGTATGATATTTCAACTCTAACAGTTGAGGTAATTTAGTGCGATCGAGTTCCCCCACCCCAGCTTTAATGTATTGTTCAAGTATAAAGTCGAGAAATTCTTGCTGTTTGCCGATATAGCGCGAGAAAATTAATGATTTGTGAGCGAGGACACGCTCTCGGCGGCTTATAGGTGGTGAGGCATAGGCGATATAAGCCAGCACATTATATAAATCGCTTTTCTCAGCATCAATCAGGCGACTAATTTCTGTAAGTTGTTCTTCCCCGTACCCCTTCTCTGCCAGTCCTTCTAATAAAGCTCTACGGGTATCAGGGCGACTCCAGATTGCTCTTAATTCGTCTTCATCTGTGAATAGTTCAGGAATTTCACCAAAGAGACGTTGCACAAATTCTGCGGCGCTCATAGGTTTACCATCTGGACTCCAGAAGCTAGTAGATATCCGGTGCTGGAGAGTCCGCTCTTTACCATCGGCGAGTTTGATTCTGATGGTTTTGGGGTTGGGAACTTCTGTAGTTTCGTTTTTAGTTCTGCCTCTATTTATACTACTATTGGTCGTAGGGTCAGTGTATGCACTTGATTGATCTCCGCCTCTGGCAATTTTGACAATAACAGGTTCTTGGGGTTCGCCATCCCATTCAGGATCGTTGAAGTGTTCGTAGGCTTTGACGAAATCATAAATAGTGAAGTAGTCTTTCCCATCAAATAGGCGAGTACCGCGACCAATAATTTGCTTAAATTCAATCATCGAGTTGATGGGACGCATCAGCACAATGTTACGAACATTTCGGGCATCAACCCCAGTGGAGAGCTTTTGGGAGGTGGTGAGAATGGTGGGGATAGTTTTCTCGTTGTCTTGAAAGTTGCTGAGGTGCTGTTCTCCCAGTTTCCCATCATTGGCGGTGACGCGGACACAGTAATTAGGGTCACAGCTAATCTTCATTTGGTTGATTAAATTCCGCACAGCTAGAGCGTGGGGTTGGTTGGCACAAAACACCAGAGTTTTTTGATTCTGGTCGATTTCTTCCATGAACAACTGCACCCGATAGCGTTCGCGATCGCTAATTTCAATGATGCGGTTGAAGTCAGCTTCAGTGTAGGTTCTGGCTTCGTCTACTGCACCTTCTATTAATTCATCTTCGGCACTGTAAATATATTCATCTAGGGTGGTTTCGATTTGTCTGACTTTAAAGGGAGTAAGAAACCCGTCGTTGATGCCGTCTTTGAGGGCGTAGGTATAGACTGGCTCGCCGAAGTAGGCGTAGGTATCGGCGTTGTTTGCTCGTTTGGGGGTGGCGGTGAGTCCAAGTTGTACGGCTGGGGAGAAGTATTCTAAAATGCCCCGCCAAGTGCTTTCGTCACTGGCTCCTCCTCGGTGACATTCATCAATGATGATAAAGTCAAAGAAGTCGGGGGGATAGTCGCTGAATTTGGGCGTAGGATTGCCAGCGTCGTCCCGTCCAGTCATAAAAGTCTGGAAAATCGTAAAAAAGATACTGCCATTTTTGGGGACTCGACCCCGTTTTTTGATGGCTTCGGGGTCGATGCGGACGAGGGCATCGTCGGGGAAGGCAGAGAAAGAGTTATAGGCTTGGTTCGCTAAGATATTGCGATCGCTTAAAAACAAAATTCGCGGACGGCGGGTGGGTTGTCGGCTGAGGTTCCAACGACTTTGAAAGAGTTTCCAGGCTAGTTGGAAGGCGATGAAGGTTTTACCTGTGCCAGTTGCCATTGTTAACAAAATCCGGTTTTGTCCTTGGCAGATTGCTTCTAGAACGTGCTTAATGGCATTGTGTTGATAATAACGGGTTTCCCATGTACCGCTTTTGTCTTCAAAGGGAATGGCTGCAAAGCGATCGCGCCACGCATTATTTTCGCTAAAGGTCGCTTCCCAGAGTTGCTCCGGGGTGGGATATTGGTTGATGTAGCCTTCTGCACCTGTGTGCATATCTACTTGGTAGATGCCGATGCCATTTGTAGAGTAGGCAAATCGAGTCTGCAATTTTTCGGCGTATTTTTTGGCTTGTCCTAAACCTTCCGTATCTCGTAAGTCGCGTTTTTTAGCTTCGATGACTGCGAGTTTTTCACCACGATAAACAAGGACATAATCGGCGATGTCTGATTGAGCGCGTTTACTGTTGCCAATTAACCGACCAGGGGCAATAACTTCGCGGCGGATGCGACTACCTTCGATAACTCCCCAGCCTGCGGCTTTGAGTGCGGGGTCAATTAGTTCGGCACGGGTTTCGGCTTCGTTCATATTTCGTTCATCTCGATTTGCTTTTAAGGACTTTTTTATTGTTTTTGCAAGGGCTTCAGGCTTTGAGAGTTCCTAATCTCGATTTGCTTTTAAGGACTTTTTTATTGTTTTTGCAAGGGTTTCAGGCTTTGAGAGTTCCTAATCTCGATTTGCTTTTAAGGACTTTTTTATTGTTTTTGCAAGGGTTTCAGGCTTTGAGAGTTCCTAATCTCGATTTGCTTTTAAGGACTTTTACGCCCAAAAAGGGAGATAGCGAGCATAGCGGGTAGAGGTTGATTCGGATTCATCTGCCTTGATTAAGCCAGCTTCTTTGGTGAATCCAATAATGTAAGAAACATTAGCTGCTTGTGACTCACTTAGACGAAACCGCTCTCGTAGGGTTTGGTTAGACATTCGTTGATTGCTGACATACAGCAGACAGCAATGCTGGTAGCAGGCTCGAATTCGATCACTCTTGCTCATATCGGCAAAATCTTGATGGGCAAACAGCACTGCTGTAGTACGTGTGTCACCTACTCGAAAATCTGGTGCGGGTAGTTGAAACATTTCTGCTGCACTTACAACTTTGTCAATGCCACTGCCTTTTTCTTCACATATATGGAAAAGTCGCATTAAGTTGGCGAGTTGTTCGTTACGGGAGCGATTTTCATCAATAAATCGCTCTACCTTAATGGGTGGGATACCAGGATTAGATATCTCAATGCGATCGCTATACATCTCGATCATCACTGAAGTACCTGTTGCTAGAAAATCCTGATGCACCAAAGCATTAGCAATAAGTTCTCGTAAAGCCTGTTTCGGGAACATCTTTACTTCTTCTCGTACAACTTCCTCGATAAAGCGATTCTGCGGTGCTGCTGAGTGAATAAAATCCACTAATCCGTCAAAACCAACAGCATATCCTCGGATGCCTGTGGTGTCATTACGAGTTTTTAGCTTATTGATACCTTCGTAGATTACGACACGGGAAGCTTTACGAGCCAAGGTAGGGGAAAAGGCATCCAGTTTTTTTGCCAACAGGATCGCAGCTAGGTTTGTGATTGTCCAACCATGTGCTGTTGGTTTAATTAACTGTTGACTCTGCAATCGATCTAGGACAGCATCGCGGGTAGTTGGATAGGGAATTTTTAGCAGTTCAAAGTATGTTTGGGTATCTAGGAGGGCGATTACATCGTCCGGGCTAGCGTCACATCGAGCAGCTTGGCAAAACCAATCTTGTTGGTCTTCTGCAAAAATTTTCTTGAGTACATCTGGTGTCATCGGGCGTAAATCTTCACCAGATCGCATCAAGTATGCACCATCAAAGGTATATGCTTGTCCTAAAGGACGAGGTGGTATTTCAAAGACTAACACTCGACCATTGGGATGGGCTAATTCTGTTACGTCTACGCGGAATCCTAGTTTTTCTACAATACGGGATTTAATTTCATTCAGGGAAGTCTGTGATGGAAAAGCTTGGGAACCTACAACTTGACGTGGTGGCTTATTGGTTACGCCTAAAACTAGATATCCACCTCCCTCATTAGCTAATGCTACACAATACTTTAGTAAGTCAACTTTATTAAATTGCTGCTTGGCTTGTTTAAATTCAAGGTTCTCGGTTTCAGCAGGTGCATTCAGCCATTTTTCAAGGGTTTCTAGGGTAATCATGCTGCAATTCCCTCTTTAGCAGTTTTTGCAGTGTCTGCGGTAAGTTCGCCAGTGAATGCTTTTTGCAGAATGGATTGTTTGAGTTCTTTGAGTGCGGTGATTTTTTTGCGGTAGATGGTTTCGAGGCGTTGGGTTTCAATCAGTAAAGTATCAAGTTTTTCAACAATTTTTTTTTGTATTAAGAGCGGTGGTACAGCAATCTGTAAAACTTTCGTATCAGGAACTCTCATATGTTGAACGGTCGAACCTGATGCGAAAGCCTTAATCTGATTCTGTAAGTCATTAGATTGAAATGCGTATAACAAAAACTTGTTGTTTAATTGATTAGAATCAGTTCTGTAGGAAACAATGCGTTGTCCTAAAAAAACATGATCATCTGTAATCAGCATTCCAACTTCTCCCATTGGTGCTTCACGAGTTAAAAGAACATCTCCTTTTTTTGGAATTTGTCTCCTTGTCCATTGGCGATAAGTTTCTTCGGTGACATACCTTACAGAATCTAGATTTACACAACCATGACGAACATTGGTAGTCCGAATCATCTTAAAAGGCGATGCCTCATCAATTATTGGAGCAGTTTTGTTAATGCAATCAATGATCGACTCGCAGACATCTTCTATTTTCTTCTCTACCCACCCATCGCCTTTCTGAGTGAAAATGGCGTTTAGATAGCTTTCAAATAATTCGCGGGAGTTTGCGAGGTTCTTTTCGGTGTTTGCGATCGCTCTATCAATCCCCTCAAAAGCCTCATCCAAAATTGCTACAATCTGTTTTTGTTCGGACAGAGATCGAGGAAAATATATTTTAACTTTCTTCAGTAATTGAGATTTGATTCCTTTAACCGTTGCTCCAGTGCCTTTTTCATGTATTTTTTCCTGCATCACATTTGAAAGAAGCATATATTTGAGAAATGTTGAATCAAGCACTTCTCGTTTAGGTTGCATAACTATGATGCGTTGAGCAAAAACAACCTTCTCATCTGTGTCAAGTTGAGCGACGTTACCCAGTGGAGCTTCTGTAGTAAATAAAACCCAGAATTTGAAACCTGGCTAGAAGAAGGCAAAATACCTACTGAATTACTCAAAACACTCGTTAACGCTCTCAAAACTCAAGAGCGTTTTGCTGATCAACCTGGACGCTTTTACACCTCAGCGATCGCTTTAGTGGATTATGTATATAAATCCTGGTTCGCCTTACAAAAACGCAGAAAGTACCAAATAGAAGGGAAAGAGCGTTGGCTGAAAATGCTCAAAAGCGATCTAGAACTCGAACAAGAAAGTCAATATAGCTTAAACGTAATTCGTACTAAAGCCACGGAAATTCTTACCAAATTTACCCCCCAGTCCGAGCAGAATAGCAACCAGAGAAAGGGCAAAAAGACTAAAAAATCTACAAAGTCCAAAAAATCTTTACTTTTCCAAATTCTCTTAAACACTTACGGAGAAACAGAAGACTCTCTTACTCGTTGCGCTCTCGCATATCTGCTCAAAAATAAGTGTAAAATCAGTGAACTCGACGAAGACCCAGAAGAATTTACTAGAAATAGACGCAAAAAGGAAATAGAAATTGAGCGATTAAAAGACCAACTTCAAAGCCGCATACCGAAAGGTAGAGATTTGACAGGAGAAGAGTGGTTAGAAACTTTAGAAATTGCTACAGCTAATGTAGCTCAAAATGAACAAGAGGCAAAAGCTTGGCAAGCAGCACTTTTAAGAAAAACTGCTGATGTCCCCTTTCCCGTGGCTTACGAATCTAACGAAGATATGACATGGTTAAAAAATGACAAAGGTCGTCTCTTTGTTCGGTTCAATGGCTTGGGAAAACTGACCTTTGAGATTTACTGTGATAAGCGTCATGTGCAGTACTTTCAACGCTTTTTAGAGGATCAAGAAATTAAACGCAATAGTAAAAACCAACATTCAAGCAGTTTGTTCACTCTGCGTTCAGGGAGGCTTGCTTGGTTCCCAGGTAAGGAAAAAGGTAAAGTCTGGAAAGGAAATCAGCTGTATCTTTACTGCTCTTTAGATACTCGGATGTGGACTACTGAAGGAACTCAACAGGTAGTTGAAGAGAAAGTCACCACAATTACCAAAACTTTAACGAAGGTAAAACAGAAAGATGACCTCAAAGATAAACAGCAAGCTTTTATCACTCGTCAGCAATCAACGCTAGATCGAATTAATAACCCTTTTCCTCGTCCCAGCAAGCCTAATTATCAAGGTCAACCCTCAATCCTAGTTGGCGTTAGTTTTGGTCTAAAAAAGCCAGTCACAGTAGCGGTGGTAGATGTTGTTAAAAATGAAGTTCTAGCTTATCGCAGTGTAAAACAACTACTTGGTGAAAACTACAATCTTCTCAATCGTAGGCGACAACAACAGCAACGCCTATCTCACGAACGACACAAAGCTCAGAAACAGAATGCGCCAAACTCCTTTGGTGAATCAGAGTTAGGGCAATATATAGATAGATTATTAGCAGATGCAATTATTGCGATCGCCAAAACCTATCAAGCAGACAGCATAGTTATCCCAAAACTCCGCGATATGCGTGAGCAAGTCAGTAGCGAAATTCAATCCAGAGCAGAAAAGAAATGTCCTGGTTACAAAGAAGCTCAAGAAAAATATGCCAGAGAATATCGTATGAGCATTCATCGCTGGAGTTACGGTCGATTAATTGAGAGTATTAAATCCCAAGCTGCAAAAGTCGGAATTTCTACTGAAATTGGTACACAGCCAATCAAAGGTAGTCCACAAGAAAAAGCGGGAAATTTAGCCGTCTTTGCTTACCAAGAACGTCAAGCCGCTTAAATTTAATTCACTAATCCGAACCTTGGAAATATAATATTTTTATAACAGCGCCGCAGTTCATGCTCTTTTGAGCCAATGTACTGTGAAAAATCTGGGTTAGTTTGGCGGTTGTCAGATCGTCATGCTTTCTGACCCTGGTAGCTGCCCGCTTCTGATGCTGCTGTCGCAAGACAGGATAGGTGCGCTCCCAGCAATAAGAAGTAAGGCTTTTAGCCATAGTCGTTATTCATAACGGTGTGGATTACCACAGTGGTGGCTACTGAATCACCCCTTTCGTCGGGGGAACCCTCCAAATATTTTTTTGGCGTGTCAAAGCGGGGGCAAAATCCCTGGAGTCCCGCCAAAACTTTAAAACCCTTATCCAGTCTTGATTTAAGAAACTAGTATGTCAATGCATTTAGTTTTTTAATTTGCAATTCGAGACTTTTTAAGCAGACCTGCCAAATTATGTGTATGGAAAGCTTTTATAGCAAGGGTTCTAGACGGGTAGAGTTTCAACAACCATCCCGGCTAGGGGTGGGTTGAAAGACAAAGTTAAAATTGTCCAACCCGAACACCTAAGTTTCAACAACCATCCCGGCTAGGGGTGGGTTGAAAGAAGAAGAGTTGATATACGCTCGAAATTTTGATGAATATGTTTCAACAACCATCCCGGCTAGGGGTGGGTTGAAAGAATCACGATTTGAGCCGATAGCTTTTGACTACTGCGTTTCAACAACCATCCCGGCTAGGGGTGGGTTGAAAGTTCAATTAGCTAAGTTGCTGTTGGTTACATAGACTATAGTTTCAACAACCATCCCGGCTAGGGGTGGGTTGAAAGTAATCTTCTTCTCCGCTAGCAAAAAACTCAATAATGGTTTCAACAACCACCCCGGCTAGGGGTAGCTCGAAAAAATAAGCAATAGAAAATATGTACTCGTACTAACCAGATTTGAAAATGGTTAAAAAGTACAACTAAGTTATTAGGAGGGTTGAAAGGAGTGCTGCGATCGAACAAATATTAAGGAAAAATAATTTGCTTGTGGTAAATTTGACAGTTAATGCTGAAAGAAGACGACGTTAATTTGCGAAAACCTAATATACTAAAATTAGTAGCACAAACCTACGAAATCGACCTTAATTGGCAACAAGCGACATTAATTTGCGAATCGCGACATATAATGTGCGAATGTACAGGACAAATGGAGAATAACGGATTCGAACCGATGGCCTCTGCGGTGCGATCGCAGCACTCTACCAACTGAGCTAATTCCCCTTAATCGGTGTCAAGTCAAGAGTAATATTACTCATTAACTCAATACACCATCACCATATAGTATTCTAACATTCAGTTATCGATGGTTGAGGCTCTTTTTGGGAATAAGCCTTCTGCACCCGTTCGAGTTCCAAATCACTGAGATAATCAACAGTCCAATTACAGCAGCGCTGGAGCATGTGGAATGGGTAAGTATTCGCTACACCTACAACTTGCATTTGCGCTCGCTTCGCTGCTGCAATCCCGGCTGGTGTATCTTCAATCGCCAGACACTCGTGTGGTTGAAGATTCAATTCGGGATATTCTTGATTCAGACGTTTCACGGCCAGTAAATAACCATCGGGTTCTGGTTTACTGTTGGTGATGTCATCACCCGCAACGATAATTTTAAAATGTTGGGCTAGTTTGGCGCGATTGAGTACCAGTTCTATTTCTTTGCGAATCGCGCCACTGACTAACCCTAATTTCAGATTCCGCGATCGCACCTGAAATATTAAATCTTCTACACCTGGATATAAAGGCAGTTTCTCTATTTTCTCTAATTCCACCACATAGGCTTCTGCTTTGCGGTACAACAACTGAGTTAAATACTTTTCATCGCCTACTCTACCACGATTAGCAAGTAGTTGCCCAAAACAAGCGCGATCTGTGCGTCCAAGAGAAGCTTGACGCTCACTCACCTTTTGGGGTTGGAGATTTTCTTCAATGAGAATCTCATCGATCAGTTGCAGGTGGATTGGCTCATCGTTGATAATGACACCATTAAAATCAAAGAGAACTGCCTTTAAACTCATGCCGTTATGCCAAATGCTGGAGAACCAAGTCCCTCCAAATCATTATTATCTACTGATGTGGGAGTATAATGACGAACATTTTCAGTTGCGATCGGTTTTATGCCGCTAGTTACCTGATTTATCCACCATACATCTTGCGATCGCACCGCTTCAAATCCGGCTGCACCCATATTCGCTTCTGTACTACTAGCAGCATACTCACGAATATATGGCTCCTCAAAAACGTCATTGAGCCATTCTAACTGACGCAGAGTCTTCTGATTTCCATCTAGAATTAATACTTGTCCTCCAGTTACCAGCAACCGGAAGCTTTCTCGTAAAATTGCTAGAGACACCGCATCTGGTGTTTCGTGGAATAGCAAAGAAGCTGTTACTAAGTCAAATGTTGCATCCCTCAAACCAGTTTTTTCAGCATTTCCGTGTCGCCAGACTATCTCCAAGCCAGCATTTCTAGCTTTATCTTCCGCCCTTACCAGCATATAAGGTGATAAATCCAAACCAATTACTTCCGCTTCGGGGAAAGCCTGCTTTAACATTAAAGTAGTGGAACCAGTACCGCAACCTAAATCGAGTATGCGTCGTGGTTTTACCTGGACGGCATCAACTAAAGCTTGACGGACAATACCTTCATTAGGCGGTAGAACGTATTGAGTAACCGGATCGTAAGTAACTGCTGCATCGTAAGTTAGATATCCGCCAGTAATACCGTGAAAGTTTTGACTGCTATAGTACGACGGAATTATGACATCATCTCGTCGATAGCGATCGCACTCTTTCTCCCAATTAATACTATCAGCGTAACGCCGTAACCCATCTTCATCAATCAAAAGACGCACTACAGGGGATAAAAAACGTTCCCAGATTGTATCTTGACGCACTGCCATATTATTGTGTCGAAACTTTAAGGAGCTATTTAAACACAGTGATTTTCTTTACAAATTTTAATATATTGGAGAAATATTTGCTTTCTCCCTGTGGTGATAGATTGACATTTGTAATTTATTTATATTACATATATAATACAAAAATATAACTCCTAAAAGTAAGTTCTTCAGCTTCACAAAAATTCAGGGAGCCAAATGAAAGACAATACAACATATAAATTGCTACAACTAACTAGGTAATGGGTTATATGTCATACCGATAATTATCACTGCCCTATACCCAATCTAAAATTTAAAATCCAAAATAGAAAAAATTATGCCCTACGAAAAATTAGAAATTACCACACCAGCACCCGTCTTATCTTGGGCAAATCACTCTTTAGGTCCAGAAGAAACCAAGATGGCCAAGAATGTGGCATCATTACCATTTGTATTTAAGCACGTGGCATTAATGCCAGACGTTCACTTAGGAAAAGGTGCTTTAGTGGGTTCTGTAATTGCAACCAAAGAAGCAATTATCCCGGCTGCTGTCGGTGTGGATATTGGTTGCGGTATGAGCGCGATCAAAACAGCATTTACCGCCGAACAACTAGAAGGTAAACTAAAGAAAATCCGCCTGGATATTGAAGCAGCAATTCCGACTGGATTTAACGAAAATAAAGACGTTGAAAAATCCGTCAGCAATTGGCAACACTGGGATGATTTTAAAGACTTGCATCGCGGCGTGCAAGACCTACAAAGTAAAGCAATGAAACAGATGGGTTCTCTGGGTGGAGGAAATCACTTTATTGAAGTGTGCCTTGATACAGAAAATCAAGTTTGGCTGATGCTGCATTCTGGTTCGCGTAACATTGGCAATAAACTCGCCCAGTGTCATATTCACACAGCCAGAGAATTAGCAAAAATGGCAGGTAATAAATTGCCTGACCCAGATTTGGCTCACTTTGTCGCTGGTACGCCAGAATTTCAAGCATACTGGCACGATTTACAATGGTCACAAAACTATGCGCGTGTCAACCGTGATGTGATGATGGCGCGTTTTAAGCACATAGTTGAAAAACATCTCGTAGGTGGGAAGGCAACTAAACCTTTATTACAGGTTAATTGTCATCATAATTACGCCGAAAAAGAAGTGCATTTTGATGAGGATGTGTACGTTACTCGTAAGGGTGCAGTCCGCGCCCAGACTGAAGATTATGGGATTATTCCTGGTTCAATGGGGGCAAAGTCTTTCATTGTTAAGGGTAAAGGTAATGCCCATAGTTTTTGTTCTTGCTCTCACGGTGCAGGGCGTTTGATGTCTAGAAATAAGGCAAAAAATGTCTATACACTTGATGATTTAATAGAGCAAACAAATGGTGTAGAATGCCGCAAAGATGAGGGGGTGTTAGATGAAATTCCTGGGGCTTATAAGCCGATAGAGCAAGTGATGGCAAATCAAGCGGATTTGGTTGAGGTTGTAGCGACTCTCAAGCAAGTTCTTTGTGTGAAGGGATAAGTTTGTTGGGTGGGTAATGCCCACCTTTTTTATTTTTTTAAACGCAGAGGTACGCTGAGGTAAGCGCAGAGGTACGCTGAGGAAGAAATGATTTTTTTAAGTAAATCGACTGAAGAAATAGAGCCATCTGCTAGGGCTAGTGAAAAGAAGTTAATAGTGTAATTTTGTTAGGCATTAGATTACCATCTTTTTTGTAGTAGCTCACAAGTGAGTAGCAACATGAAATCTGAACAACTCTCAGCCATTCATGTGGCAAGCGGAAATCTTGTGCCGATGAGCAGCAAACCTCCTATTTTATCAAGCACTAATCACTGGAACGGGATTGTGCTTGAACAGCATTATTTACCTGCCTTTGAATGTCCAGAGCTTTGTTTACAGCAGCACAGCATTAATATTTAGCTTGGTAATTCATGTCAAATAGATTGGCGGCTAGCAGGTGGAAGGTTACATAATACGCAGATGAGGAGAGGTTTGGTTAATGTCTCTCCAAAGGGGATTCCGACTCAAGCGCGTTGGCACCAGGAAATAAAATTTCTTTTAGTTTCTTTTGATTCCAGTATATTTAAAAGAGTAGCAGATGAGACGATTGTTGGGAGCGATGTCTACGACGGGCTACGCCTACGCACTATTGAAATTATCCCACAGCGCGGAGTCTGCGATCGCCAAATTCTTCATCTGGGAATGGCACAATTAAAAGCAGAATATAGTCAAAAAACTGAAGCAGAAGCAACTGAACAAGGAGCTTGGTACGAAAATTTGACTTTTTTTGTAACTGGTAAAAAGCTTTAAAGCAAACTCTAACTTTCTATTGTATTAAGCCAATTCATCAAATCAGCCTCACTGGCGAAATCTAGTAATACTTCACCCAAGTTTTCTAATTGAGCTAAGGACAACTCTTGCAACCGAGATTGTAACTGAGAATTAATTGAACCAAGCCGACGAGTTAATAGACGCATCACTAGCCTTAGTTCTGATTGTCTTCCTTGTTCAATACCTTGCTCAAGACCTTGTTCAATACCTTGTTCAATACCTTGTTCAATACCTTGTTCAATACCTTGTTCAATGCCTCGTTGTCTCCCTTCTTGAAGTCCTTCTTCGAGAATTTCTTGATAAATGGCAGATTCTCTCATATCTTCTCTCCTCAAAAACTGACGAATTAGTTCTGGCTCGAATACCAACCCTGCTAGAAGTTGGGTACATACCGAGATACTCTGTTTGGTGGCTTCTTCTTCAATCATACTCACCTGAACTGCTACCTGTTGAAGTAGACTTTGAGGAGAATCCGTTCGCGCCAAAGTTGCCAGAGGTAATAAACCAGGAGATAACAGCAAGGGTTCTGGTTCTTGTTCCCAAATTCGGATGACGCGGTAACGGTGGCTAGTATTGCGGGCAGTAAATTGATCTACAAAGACAGCTTCTGAAGTTGTCGGTTTAAGAAAAATCACTATCTGCTCGATATCGCAATTGTATTGTCGATATAGCCGCACCCAATAGTCCAACATCCGCAGTGGTAAGGGTGGAGTGGATGCTGGTAAGGTTTGAAACTCTAAATGCAGTATTTGATTGGCAGTTTGCAAAAAGGTTACAGAATCGGCACGGATTGGTTCTTGATTTAATTCTGTTTTGAGAATCTGGATATCCGTTGCTTCAGATGCGAGTAAGTAGCGGATAAAATCTTCTGGATACTCCTCAACCAGATATTTCAGGGTATTGTCGTATGTCACTTTGATATCACTTTGAACATGAACTCATGTAGAGACGTAATATCGCCACATAGTTTGTCCATAAAAAATTTAAGTGTAAGTATTGTTTCTTGTTAGCGCTACTCTACGAAAAACTGCTGCTCGCTGATAGCGCTAACATTTAAATTTGGTGTCTTTTCAAAATTACAGTGTCAAAGACTGAGGATTTGTCTCAATCAATTTTGCTAAATCTTGCAAGAACGCCGCAGCATGGGCACCGTAAATAATCCGGTGGTCAGAAGTAATATTCACCTGCATCTGTTGCCGCACGCCAAATAAACCGTCGGGTGTTGCTACCACTTGCGGACGGGATGCCCCGATCGCTAAAATTGAGCCTTGTCCAGGTGGCAAAATCGCATCAAATTTATCTACGCCAAACATCCCCAAATTGGACAGGGTGAAAGTACCACTGTTATATTCTTGGGGCTGTAGTTGTTTTGTCCTGGCACGTTCTACCAAAGACTTCCAAGTACGCGATAGAGAATAAATATCCACTGTGTCTGCATTTTGCAGCACAGGTGTAATTAATCCGCCATCATCCATCGCCACTGCTACAGAAATGTTGATATCAGAATGATAAACAATACCCTGCTCTGAGTAGCTAGCATTTAACAATGGGTGTTTTTGCAATGTCACTGCTACAGCTTTCGCTAGTAGCGCTGTCATTGTCACACCTTTGGATTTAATTTGTTTATAAAGTTTGTCTAATCCATCGGTGGTAATTGTATAACCTACACGGAAGACGGGCACGGATATGGTAGCTACCATGTTCCGCACTACGGCATTTTGGAAGGTAGTTAAAGGTACGGTTTGACCAGGAACAGCCGCTACCACGGGTGCGGGTGCTGGTGTCCGAGGTGCTGGGGGTGCAACTGGGGCGCTGGTTGGTACGGGTGCTGGTGGGGCAACTGGGGTGGGTTGCTTGCCCTTGTTAGACAATGCTTCTACATCTTCGGCGACAATGCGTCCGTGGGGGCCACTACCTTGCAGTGTAGTCAAATCAACTTTGAGTTCTTTGGCTAACTTACGGGCACGAGGTGAAGCTACAAGCCTTCCTTCTTTGTGATTAGAGCCGTTTTGAGATGCTAAGGCAGGTGTGGGGACTGAGGCTGTGGCGGCAACTGGTTCAGGGGAAGAGGTAGGAGTAGCAGCCGCGCCACCAGAATTAGCCTGAGATTTCGCCTGTTCAATTTCAGCTTCCGTTTCGGCGATAAAGGCGATCGCAGATCCTACCGGGGCAGTTTCACCAGCTTCAACTATGATATGGGCAAGAAATCCTTCATAGAAGGTTTCTACATCCATATCTGCCTTATCTGACTCTACAACCACCACTGTTTCGCCTTTTTCCACTTTGTCCCCTGGCGATTTCACCCAGGAGACGATTTTGCCTTCCGTCATGGTGGAACTCAGCGCCGGCATAAATACTTCGTGAATGCTCATAGGGTGGTTTGGAAATCAATGGTTTATGGACTTTAACAGTTTTTATCAGATCGAATTGTATCTTGGTGGGAGAGTTTTAGACTGTTTATATTTTAGGTTGGGCATGGGGCATGGGGCATTGGGCATGGGGCATTGGTTATTCACTAATAACTCTAGGAACCTAAATATAGCTTAGAGGTCTATAGGACTTGTATTTGATTTTTGAAAAAACTTAGTATACATCTGTTCCCTGTTCCCTTGCTATTTAATATTTCTCATAACCACTACTTAAGATACATGAGCTTCTCACGGATAGAGGATATGGGATGTAGTTCAATCTAGAATTCAAAATTGGTAATAAACCTATTTGAAATTCCTGTTTACTTTTATGTCGGCAAAGCTGAAATTCTTTTTGATTGTGATATTAGGTATCTCTGCTACAGTTGGTACTGGAGTTTATATTATTCAGCACCAGCAATCTGCACCGATTGTTGAGACTAGTGATGGGCAAACCCAGCAGGTGGGAGCAATACATCAGTCTCAGGAAGTTGCAGCCTTCTCAGAGCGTTCCGATTATCAAACCATACCTTTAGAAAAACTTAACTCATCTCTCCAAGGCAGTAATCCTACTACCCTCGCCCTGAATGCCTTTGAGGAGATAGCAGTGGGAGGATCGCAAAAGATAGAGGTAGTTTATCCCCAACCAAATCAGGCGTTAGTGACGATTACACAAATCAAGCGGGGTAATAATTCAGTTGGGACGGTTAAATATCGAGCGGAGATGACAACCTTTGGGCGATCGCTTTTTATTAGCTCACCTCCAGTGTGGCAAATCGTTTGGGCTGGCTCCCAGGTGGAATGTTGGGCTGGGAGCCGTTCTCACGCTAACACTAAGTTAAATCATATCTGTCATTAGTCATTGGTCATTGGTCATTGGTCAGAAAACAAATGACAAATGACAAATGACAAATGACAAATTTAAATGTCGCCGCGAATTTCTTCTACAACGCCATCGCGTAGAACGATTTCGACTTGCATTTTGCTAATCAGGTTATCACCGATTTCTACCCGGAAAAAGCCTTCCATTTGGAATTGATTGACTTCCTGATCTTGCTGGAGAAACTGCACTTGCTGGAGATTTTGCAGCAACTGATTTTTTTGCTCCAAAAATTCACTTTTCTTTTGATTGACTTGGAGTTGGATATTGTCAATTTGTTGGAGAGTCTGAGGCCCAGGTGGTTGCAGACTCTGCTTTTGAATTGCTGCGATCGCTCTTTGTCCTTCAACGTCTAGCTGTTGCAGTTGCTGATCGAGTTGATTGATTTGCGCTTGCAGCTGCTGTTGTACTTCCTCTTTCCACAGGGGAGTCACAATAACTTTGACGTTAACGACGCGTTTGAGAAGCAAATTAGATTTGGAGACATCCATAAATATTTCACGTTCACTCTTTACAGTTAGCAGGTGGAATGATCAGGCAAACATGCCGTCAATAATATCGCGATAGCGTTCCGTGACGATATGTCGGCGAACTTTTAGTGTTTGTGTCATCAAGCCATTTTCGATGGAAAACGGTTCCAGGATGAGTTTAAACGTTCCGATGCGGTCATCCGGTCGATAGCCTGGACGATTTTGGACTTCCCGATTCAATTCTTGGCGAAATAAATCCTGGATCATTTTACTCTCCAAGTCAATTTTTTGACTATCTGAGGAAGTCACTTGATTATTGGGCGTATCCAGCGTTAGATTCTGACTTGCGGCCCATTTTTCTATGGCTTCGACATTGGGGACAATTAAGGCTCCCAGGCTGCGCCGATCTTGACCGATGAGCATAATTTGATCGATGTATGGCGATCGCAAACACGCATCTTCGATCGGCTGTGGCTCGATGTTTTCCCCGTTAGTCAATACAATCGTATCCTTAGACCTGCCAGTCAGCACTAAATCGTCTTGTGGTGTCAGCCAACCCAAATCGCCGCTATCAAACCAACCTTCAGCGTCAATTGCTTTCGCTGTCGCTTCGGGATTTTGGTAATAGCCTTGCATAATCTGCGGGCCTCTCAACAATACTAAGCCTCGCTTCTCTATTGGTAAAGGCGCTTTTGTCTCAGGATCGACGATTTTAGCTTCTGTAGCCGGGAGTGGTAGCCCTGATGCGCCAATCAAATTCCGCCAAGGACGCCGTACATGGGTGACAGGAGAAGTTTCTGTCAAGCCATAGCCTTGTAAAATCTGGACGCCAATAATTTCAAAGAAATTATCTATGTGTCTGGGAAGCGCACCGCCGCCGCTAATCATCTGCTTAACTTGTCCTCCTGTGGCTTCCCGAACTTTGGCGTAAACCAGTCGTTCTCCCAAGGCATGGAGGGGTAATAAAGCTGATGCTTGGATCTTAGCTGTTAATCGTTCGGCGGCTGAAGCATGAAGATTATTTAAATCCAATCCCTGAGCAGTTCGCTGGGCTTTGATATATTTGTCGCTAATGCCCAATAAAAATTTAATTAGGCGTTGCTTATTTGCTGGTTGTTCGCGGAACTGCTTTTGCACTCCTTCATAAATCGACTCCCACAGGCGGGGTACACCGACCATGTAATTGGGTTTAAATTGTCTCAAATCCCCTTTTACAGAGCGCAAGTTGGTATAAACTTGCGTACAACCTTGAGACAGTAGGTAATATTCAACAGTTCGTTCGTAGCTGTGCCACGAAGGTAGAATACTGAGAACGATATCGCCGGGGTTTGGTTGCAATACTGTGCCAAAACTGATTACTTGGTGCATCAAGTTACTATAAGACAGCATTACACCCTTGGGTTTACCCGTAGTGCCAGAGGTATAAATTAGGGTTGCCAGAGCGTCACGATTTTGCTTGACTGGCACAAAATTATGATTTTTCCCGATTTCGAGCAACTGCGAAAAGTTGAGTACCTTTAGGGTTTCGTCTGTTGGTGGTGCTTCATCGGAGAGTAAGATTACCACTTGAATTGGTAAATCTTTGAGGCGATCTTGGAGTTTTTTAAGTGTTTTTAAATCTTCAACGACGATCGCTGTACTACCGCTATTAGTGATAATAAACAGCAATTCTTCTTTTTCGGCTTGGGAACTACGCACCGCATCAACGCCTCCAGCAGTCATGATGCCTTGATCGGCAATGAACCACCGAGGACTGTTGTCAGCAATTAAGGAAATGCGATCGCCTACCTTTACTCCTAACGCTTGTAACCCAGCAGCAAATAATTGCATTTTCTCTACCAACTGGGTATAAGTAATTGCTACTTCTGGTTTAGCATGAGGATTGCGGAGGGCGACAACATCACCAAATCTTTGAGCTGCCAAAGGCCAAATTTCTGGTAGCGATTCCACATTTGTGTAATCTACCAACCGCTTTAATGCCTCACGTTCTCGCTCGCTGATGTTAGATAAAAAAGAAGACGCGGTTTGGGTTGTTGACATAACACCTTACTTAAAGATTTTAAACTGATTATTTTCCAGCTTATTTTGTTATTTTGCTACAATAACCATCCTTATTATCCACATTCCCTTCTGTGTATGATAATTCCAGGAATTCCACGTTTATATTTACAAAAATTTATGTTAAAGTTAATTTACATAGAGTGCAAGCAATGATTGTGTTTGCATCTAAGAACAGCAATCGCCTATGTTTCACGGGAGATGATTACCTATGAATTTTATCGACGGCATAATGCTAACGTTGCTCAATATTGTTGCTTGCATAGCGTTACCGAAGATTTTAGCTATCCTTTTGGCTGATAAAACCAAACTTACTGAAACATTGGCGAATGGTTCCAAATTACAAGCAGCCAAAATTCCACTTACAAGTTTCCCTTATTGTACAGCTTACCAATTGACAGGTAGCCAATACTGCAAATTCAGCCCTGATTTTTGCGCTAACTGTTCTCCAAATTGATAGACTATTCGCGAGGAATTTTTCCTTGGTACTTCCGAAAACCAGCAATTCAATTAATTCTTCAACACATATTCATTCTCATTTCGACAGCTTGAAATCCCCGACTTCTTGAAAAAGTCGGGGATATTTTTGTTCGTAACTCCTGCAAGGATTCCTAAACTTCGTCCATATTCATAATTAAACCTGTCTCTGTAGTAGGCTCTTTAGGAAACTTCCAGCGACGATCTAGCTGGACATGGCATGAGTCGATAACCATAAGGCGCGCATCGATCGAAGCTATTAGGATTTTCAGGGTTTACATAGCGTTACTACAAAAAAGTTTAATTAAATTTACATTGTGTAATATAGCTTGTATTATTCTTGCCTACTTAGTTTAGATTCAAGCAATTTTCCAGCTTAGTCAGTATAATTACTAATTGAACTAAAGCTACAGATATAACTAATATAACAATTATTAAATCTATTACATGACAGTCAAGCAAGCTGTAATGCCCAAGCAGCAGGAAGTTGGTCAGTTTATTTAGAAACTTCACAAATTTCTAGTGGGCTACCAAGTCAAAGATGCTGGGTAAATCAGTTTGTAGTCAAGGCCTTAGTCCTGTGTTAATCACTTAAGTGTTTACTACGTAGCAGGCAAAGTTAGCTTAATGGATTACTAGAGTTGATGTTATTAATTCTGATAGATAAGGACTACGAGATCCTCGACTTCTGGAATAAGTCGGGGATTTCGCAACCCCGCAAAATTAATGAGACAGATTCTAGTCAGCTGTCAATCAATAAACGATGCGTGGGGAGAGTATGGGCAGAAGCTTAATGAAATGGGAGAAAAAAGTAAGTAATTGCTAGAGAAGTATTTAACGAGTTAACCATTAAATGTAAATAAAATTACAAAATTTTCGGCAAACTCTTTTGATGGTCAACACATTAAACTATTAGTTTCAAATCACAGGTTTCACTATGAATCAGAAACAGATCGCAGAGTTTTCTCTCAAAGATGGCACGAAGTTTTTAGCTGAAGTTGATGAACCAGAAAATAGCAATGCTCTTGTACGTGTTGCTAGACCAGATACAGGGCAAATGGTAGTTGAAGCTAAAAAGAAATTTGAAGATGTATTAGATCAAATACAACCTGTCGCTTCAGCAATTATCACCAAACTGAGTCAGCTTAATACACCTGCCAATGAGGTAGAGGTTAAGTTTGGTATTAAATTAAATGCGGCGGCGGGTGCAATTTTTACCTCTGTAAGTGGTGAAGCTAACTACGAAATTACCTTGAAATGGAAGCAAGACAAGGCATAGTATGGTAGCGAATACAGATAATTATATTCAAACTTTTAGGTCAGCGATCGCCCGGATTTTTCATGCCAATGGTGCGGTAGTTGGTGTAGGTTTTTTAGTCTCTGGACGAACTCGAAATTACATCCTGACGTGCGCTCATGTTGTTACCTCAGCCCTATCTTTACCAGAGGATATAGTTGAAGCTCCTAATAATGATATTTATTTAGATTTCCCCCTAATTGCATCAGGACAACAACTAAAAGCTAAAGTTGTTTTTTGGCAACCCGTCGTTAGCAATGCATCAACCTCTGAGCCTGAAGATATTGCTGGGTTGCAAATCGAAGGGCAGTTGCCTAAAGAAACCCAAGCTATCCAACTAATAAGAGGTAACAATATTTGGCAGCACCCTTTCCGCATATTCGGTTTTCCTAACGGACATAATGATGGCGTTTGGGCCACAGGCGTGTTGCGAGATGGACAAGGAAAGGGATGGGTGCAACTAGAAGATAGTAAAGTCACCGGCTACAGAATAGAACCGGGTTTTAGTGGTGCGCCGATATGGGATGAAACTCTTGTAGGAGTGGTTGGAATGGCTGTAGCAGCAGAGATGCGGCGAGAAGATATCAAAACTGCTTTTATGATTCCTGCGGATGTATTGATTGAAGCATGGGATGAAATCGACAAGCCGATTTCATCCCATGCGCATATCCAGAATATTTCTAGTAGAGTTCAACAACTCAAAATCAAAACTTTGCAACAACGTTTTGACGTTCTTAGTAGTGATTATGAGGTGGCTTACAATCAACTCAACTATACACTTAGTGCGAGCGATCGCAATATCATTCAACGCCAAATTGATAGCATTTTACAAGAACTAGAGCGAGTAGAAAGCGAACTTAATACTATAAACAATTAATTTAATACCTAAATAAAATGAAAAGCTCTGTAGATTTACGAAAAAACTATCTAGAACAGTTAATAGCCAATTTAAAAACTGAGGTTGAAAGCCTCAGCAAGCAAATGGCTCGGACGAGTAATGATGTAGATAAAAATAAATTGCAAAGACAAGTTGATGATAAATTCGAGGAAATGTATAAAATCGAATCAGAGTTAAACCAGCTAAATCAACAATCTTTAGTGCAAGTTGAATCTGATAATATTCCATTCACTAATCGCGATGCTGCAATTAATGAAATTACAGCAATTAATTCTCCTCCTTATCGTCTGGTGACAGCACCTGAAGGCTATGGAAAAACAGAATTTCTCAAACAAATACTGGGACGGTTTCAAGAATTGCAATGGTGTTGTGCTTACGCTCCCATCTCTGGTTATGAAACTATTGAAAACTTAGAAACCCGATTAGCAAATTCTCTGCAACTTAAGCTTCCTGAAGGACATGATTTAAGTTGGGGAGAACGTTTAGGTTCACTATTGCATAGAAATTGGGCTAAATGGCAATCACAGGGCAAAAAAGGTATTGTGCTGCTAATCGATCTGGATGGATGTGCCCCACAAAAGCAACGCTTAAATGAACTTTTTAATGACTTTAAGGAATTTGCCTGGAGAATTGAAAAATGTTTAAAAGAATTACAGTTCTTTAAAGATAATTCGCGGAGACTTCGAGTTGTGATAGCAGCTCGTTGTTTGATCGATCTTCCATTAGATCGGACTTTTCCTAAACTAATACTCTCTCCTTTTAACTGGGAAGTAATTCAAGATACAGCAACAAAATATCTCAAGCCTATAGAGATGACTTCTGAAAGTCTTGCTTTACTAGCAGGACACTTACTGTATTTAACTGGTGGACATCCAGGGGGAATTGCTGAAGCGCTAAAAGTTTATCGAGATGGTTGTTACACAGTTAGTTGGCTTTTAAACAGTTATGGAAACCAATTATGGGAAAAAAACCTCAAAAAGTGTAGAGATCAGATTAAAGAAAGCTTGACAAAAGAAAATAATCATCTATACGAATCTATTGAAAAATTGAGTATATTTCCTATACTCAATGGAACTTGGATATTAAAGGAAGCTGTTCGGAGATTTAAGTTACCTTTCAGTGACGATAGTTTTAAATTAAATGCTGAACTTACAAAGACATCTATTTTTACTCGTGATAAAACGATTATTAAAGATGGGATGACACGGCGGCTGTTAGTTATTGGTCTACTCCGAGAAACCTCGCCTGATGACTTTCAAGAACTTTGCACTGAAGCGGCTCAAATCTGTTGGGAATATATTCACGAACTGAAATCAAAGAATAATTCTGCTGTTGCGGGTACTTGGTCTATGCAATATTTTTTTCAAAGTCTTCAGAAACACGCTGGATTCATCAATTATGGCCCAAATAGTCTGGCTTATCGACAAGAACTCCGTAATGATTTCTTTGATAAAACCGTTGAGGAAACTCTGGGAATATTTCGCAATACAGATCGAGAGCAATTTCATGAATTTATTTATACCCTTAAATCTGAAGTAGAAAATGACTGGGAATTTCAGTTTCTTGTCAATTACTATCTACACAATGATGAATATAATGACGCACCCTATCGAGATTTAATTCAAAAGCTTGATGAAGCCATTCAAAATAACTAACAATTAAATAGGAGTCTATTATGTCTGAACTAAATAAATTAGAGTTTGTTGGTCGTGCAGAACATCTAAATCGAATTATTTCCCTTGTTCAGGAATCTAATAAACTGCGTGTAGTTTTAGTAGAGGGTAGAGGTGGAATTGGCAAAACTTGGTTGCTTCATGCATTAAAATCTCGTCTAAACCAAGTTCAAATTGGCACAAGTGAAATTATTGATTGCGATATCCCTGTTTTTAATGATGCAGAAGATTTATACACTCAAATCGCCAAACAATTATACGACCATACATATAAAGAATGGTTGCTGCGGTTACGACAACTGCGAGAAGATGAAAACCGCCTCAGTCAAAGTGCATACGAACAAGAACGCAGACAACTTGAAAAGTTCTTGGTCGATGAAATTAATCGCAAATCCAGCCAACAGAGACTAGTCTTTCTAATTGATACGGTTGAAAAGTTAGGACAAGCAGATGTCAGAGAGCAAGTTTGGGAGTGTATTGGCAATTTATGCCATCAACTAGAGAATGCCGTATTTATTTTAGCAGGTCGTCCTAATATTGCTCATCAAATTTTAGAAAAATCATTCAAAGAAGAAGAATTAACTTATTTAGAATTAAATGAATTTACTCATGAGGATGTACAAACATACATTCGTTGCAAGGAGGAACAACTTCACTTTACTCTCGGACAAGAATTGGTTAAAAAGATCATAGTTCTTTCTGGTGGTAGCCCGATCATGATTGAATTTGGAGTAGAGTATGCTTATCGGGAAGTCATACCAGATTGGTTAGAAAGTGAAAATATAGAAACTATTCCCAGCAGGTTAGAAAAAACTGGTGGATTTGAAGCTGAGATGGTTCGACATATTACACAGCTTCGGACATCAATGGATCGGCTAACTCTGTTACTTTCACGTATCTACCCATTAGATAGCTGTGATATTGCTAATTTATTAGAACTATCTACAGAAGATGCTCAAAGATTATTTCTTGATGCACAAAGCTACTTTTTTATAAAACCAGTAATCAGTGGTTCTCAAATATCATTACATGATATTGTGCGAGACTTAGTTGAAAAATATGTATGGGCAGATATTGACCCCGATTTGGAATGGAGAAAACGAGATAGTCGGATTGCTGCTAAATATTTTGAGCAAAAAGATTATGATTTAGGCCCACAAAAAAGGATATTGGAGGTTCAACGTTATTGTGATGATTCTCATCAAGTTGCTAGTATCGAGTTTCTGATTGAAGAAGTTAAGCAACGGCGAGAATTCAATACTACGCGATGGCTCTGGAATGCTTTATATGCCGATCCGATAACAGGCTTTGAAACTTGGCACGAAGTTACTGATAGGATACGCCGCCAATCCAAAAAATTTGGCTTTGTAAATCAATTGTTGGCAATTGCCAAACAGTTTGAAACAGAAATAAATCCAGATCAAAAATTTAAAATGATTATTTTTGAATCAAAGATTGTTCATGCTCTTAAAGATAAGAGTACAAAAGAAAATGAACTAGTAAAGTTGGAGGGAATGCTATCCGATCAATCTTCTAATTCTTCTCATCAAGCGGATATTTACAATGTCTTGGGAATGCTAAATACCAAGTTACACCTTTATGAAGAAGCTTTAAAATATCAGCAAGAGTGTTTATCCCTAGTTCAAGGCAAAAAGCTATCATACGCTATTCCTGCTGTAGCTAACTTAGTTGGTTATCTGCATAGACAACTCAACAACTTTCAGGAAGCTGAGAAATATTACAAACTAGGTTGGGAGGCTGCTATGGAAATTGATACTCCTGACAAAGGTTTAACTCAAGTTATGGCTAGCATTCAGAATAATTTGGGATTTTTATACGGACAACAAAAAGATTATGTCAAGGCTGAACAGTGTTTTAAGGCTGCTATTGATATGTGGTCGAGTGTTGAGAGCGAACGCGAAATAGCCAACGCCGAAATTGCCTCTGCTACTATTTTGGTAGATAATGGTAATTATGTTAAAGCGAAACAACTACTTGAACGAGCATTAAGCCGTTGTGACAATGAAGAAAACGATAATCAAATACTGTGTAGGGCATACTTTCAGTTAGGCTTAAATCAGTGGTTTAGTGCTGAGGTAGTAAATGAAGCTGTTTGGGATGTGACACAGGTGCAGTGGGATCTCAATGTGCTAAGTCTTGCTCAAAATGCTTTAGAAAAAAGCCTAAAACTCGCAGAGAAATATGGACTTGAAGAGGAATTACCTGGAATTTTGCACCAAATTGCTAGTGTATATTGGCATCTTGGGTTTCAAACAGGCGATCGCACGCTACAAGACCAAGCTTTAAAACTCAACGATCGCTCTTATCAGACTAGTTTAGAGTACAATGACATGCGGTATGCCATCGATAGCCTGGTAGGTAAAGCTGAGTTTGATTATTATGCAAAAGCCTACGACCATATTTCCGATTATGCACAAGAACTTAGCGATCGCTTTCAATCATATCAAAATATTCATACACTATACTTTGGCCGCATGTTACGTATAGAAGGTGATGTTGCATTTCAACAAGCTAACTACAATTTTGCTTTTAGTAAATATGCTCAAGGAATACCCCAAATCTTTCAACATGGAGGTTTCGGCCCGTATTCGATTAAACATGAGCTAAATCTGCTCCAAAAGAAAATTGAACGATTGCCTATAGAACTTTCTAAAACTCTGATTCAGCAACTAAAATCTCAGTGGAAAGATCATAAAGCTCTCAAGGAATGGTGCGATCAACAAATGTTTTTGACCAGAATACGTGCCACAAAACAGCCATCTTCTCATGCTTAGTAAAAAAATTGATCGACCCCAAATTTTAGTTTCTCTTAATTCTACCTACGTACCAACTGGGCAATGCGATTGTGATGGAGGAGATTGTGCCTGTGACTTATCCCCTTTAACAGAATTAAGCTCAAATATCCGATTACCTCTGGGGATGTTGGACACAGAATTTGTGAGAGTTCCTAACTCGCAGATGATGAATTTAGATGATACTTATTCTATCTGTTTTGGTACTTATCATCAAGTAGCAGTTCTGAATCAATCAGCGATATTTTTACTCAAACAATTTACAAATCCTCAGAAATTAAATGATATTGCAATAAAACATCCTGAGATTGACCCAATAAACTTACAGACAGCTATTCAAGAACTATATCAAGCACGTTTAATTGCACCCAATAATTATTCCTCATTTAGCTTAAATGAAATACCAGAGACTTTAACAGCATGGTTGCATATCACCGATCGCTGTAATTTAAGATGTGACTATTGCTATCTTCCGCACGAAGCAAAAGATATGTCAATCGATATAGGTAAAGCAGCTATTGAATCTACATTTCGCTCTGCAACCTTAAATAATTACCGCCGCGTCAAACTGAAATATGCAGGAGGAGAGGCATTACTATGCTCTCCTTTAATTAAGGATCTCCATTTGTACGCTCAATCCCTTAGCAAAGAAACAGACATTATATTAGATGGAGTTGTTCTCAGTAATGGAACATTGATTACGCCTGAAATTATTGAGATGCTACAAAGATTAAATCTGCGTCTAATGATTTCACTAGATGGATTATCAAATTTCCACAATATTCAACGTTCTTATACAAGCAAAAAGGGATCGTTTGCAGATGTTGAACGAGGTATTAAGATTACTTTGCAAAATGGGTTAATACCAGATATTTCGATTACAATTAGTGGGCGGAATGCAGAAGGATTACCCGATCTTCTGGAATGGATATTAGAATATAATCTACCCTTTAGTTTAAATTTCTATCGAGAAAACGAACTGTCAGCTTCTTATGAAGACTTGCAACTAGAAGAATCTCGGTTAATTGAGGGAATGTTGGCAGCATTCAAAATTATCGAATTGAAATTACCTAATCGAAGTTTGCTAGGTTCATTGATCGATCGTGCTAATTTAGCATCTCCTCATAAACGAACTTGTGGAGTTGGGCAAAGCTATCTTGTATTTGATTACAAAGGGCAAATTGCTAAATGCCAGATGCAGCTACATAAAACTATATCTGCCTCTAAAACTCAAGATCCTTTAACTCTTGTGCGACAAGATAAAGCAGGTATTCAGAATTTGTCAGTTGAAGAAAAAGAAGGTTGTCGTATATGTGAGTGGAAATATTGGTGTACAGGTGGTTGTTCTCTAGCAACCTTTAAAGCTACAGGTCGTTACGATATTCAATCTCCAAATTGCAATATTTACAAAGCTCTCTATCCTGAAGCTCTCAGACTAGAAGGGTTACGATTAATCAAATATAATTCCCCAACTAAGTCATAACTAATTATACGGACATAATAGAATTTGAATTTTTCAAATTTTGGTAGATATATAGAGAAGATATTGTATTTAAATCCGCTTCTTTAGGCTCATCTTCATCTTCATTAGTATTTTTAAACAGGACTGTAAATGCACCAGCACCTAACCTATCTTGAGGAAATATCCGATAACAAGGCATCGTGGTTAAATGTGATTGATATTTAGCTAAATTACTAATTTCTATTGCTTTAAAAGAGGGAAACCGTTCTAAAAACCATTCACAAACTTGCTCATTTTCTTCGGGCGAATATGTGCAAGTCATATAAGCAAGATAGCCTTGCGGTGAAACAATTTTAGCGGAGTTAGCTATAATACGCTTTTGCCGATTTGCACTCTTGTTAATAGCAGTTGGGTGAAAACATCCGGGTGCTTTTTCACCTTTGGCAAGTAAAGATTGTCCAGTACACGGAGCATCTACGATGACTAGATTGCTAGAGCCGGGAAACATTTCAGCAAATATGCTCGAATCTCGATTAACCACCGCGCTAGGGCTAACCTGGCAACGCTTCAAATTAGAAATTAGCATTCCCAGACGTTTACCAATTACTTCATTGCTGATGAGCAATTCAGGTTTTAAAGCTCTCCAAGCGAAGATACTTTTACCTCCTGGTGCGGCACACATATCAAAAACTAAACGCACTGACTTAGGAATAGCTAACAAAGTACTAGCTGCAAACACCGAAGAAAAATCTAAACAATAGAAATATCCTTTTTCATGCAAGGGATGCTTACCAGGTTTTTCTCCCAGAGATAAGCGGTCTATAAATTGTGGTTGCCAAGCTGTTGGTGTTTGCACTGTCAAAGGTGAAATATCTGGCTTTTCTTGACACCAAAGAATACTAGGTGAAAAAGGCTGAGGATTCATTAAAGCCTCAATAAATTTTTCTTGTTCATCTAGATTAGCGAACAAACGCCGCGAAACTTTAAGTAATAAATTAGAAGGTTTTTCCATCAATATTATGAATTATAAATTACGAATTACGAATTACGAATTACGAATTACGAATTAGTCCGTTGTATCTAAATCAAAATCAAACTGTTACACAAGAACAATGTAATTAAGGCTTTTGGCTTCATACTCAAAATATAATGACCGCCATTGGGAACGCAATGGCCAAGCTACCCCACTGCACCGGAGAAGGTCATGTTTTTAGATAGTTTTCAGGACAAATTACGCAAACAAGCACAATTATGGAGGGATGAAGGATTAATTAGTTCTTCGCAGTATGAGCAGATAGCAGAACGTTATCAATTTAAAAACCTGGAAGCTGCTGCACGCGATCGCAATAAAGCAATAGCGATCGCTATCGGTAGCATACTTTTATGCTTAGGCATAATTACCTTTGTATCAGGAAACTGGCAAGGAGGATCGCGAGAAGTCAAAATTATTTTGATGATGAGTTTGTTTTTTGCGATCGCGATCGCTGGATTTTACAACTGGAGGCCACCTGAAGGGAAGAAGCCAGAACGAAGCAAACGCCTACTGGGAGAAGGGTTGCTAATTTTAAGTGCCTTCATCTTCGGTGCAAATTTACTGCTGATGGCCCAGATGTTCAATATTGTCGGTTCAGTTTCTCAACTGTTTCTCGCTTGGGGATTCGGTGTTGTAGTCATGGCTTTCAGTTTGTCCTTAAATTCTTTAGGAATTCTATCAATTGTCCTCGTAGAAATCGGCTATTGGACTGGACTAGAAGACTTATGGTACGCAACAGGAGAGTTAACTTGGTCGCGGCTAGTAGTGCAGCATTTGCCTTTGTTGGCATGGCTGGTATTTGTACCTTTAGCATACTTCTGTCGATCGCGTTGGATTTTTGGTCTAGCAGCCTTTGTTTTTGCTAGTTCCTTACAAGCTAACCTTAATCCACTGCCACTGCTAAATTATGCTGATATAGCCCCTTGGGTGGCATCTTTTGCTTTTGCACTCCCACCTGCATTATTCTGGAGTTATGATGATTTACTGTTTCCAACCATAAATTACAGGTTGTTTCAATATCTAGCCCGTAATTTAGCGTTAGTAAGCTTCGGCGTTGTCTTTTACGTTCTGTCTTTTCGTTGGGTCTGGGAATCTCCAAATTATAGTTATAATCAGCCAACGAATTTGACAAACTTATTTGAGTCTCTGCCGATTATCGATTTGGGGATTCTTAGCGGCTTGGCGGTATTGCAATGGTTATTTCTATTGCGCCAAAGAAATAACCCTCCGCGCCGCGAAGTGATTTTCACAACTGCTGTCATTAGTACATTTCTTGTCTTTATTGCAATCGTACCTTTTTGGCATCAAACTATCAGCCGGATTGATGAACTTGGCATTTTTATTTTCAATGTACTTCTTGCAACATTAGCCTGGGGACTAATTCAAGAAGGATTGAAATTAAGCAACAGAAGTTCCTTTTGGGGCGGTATGCTGTTAGTAACACTGCAAATTATCAGTCGCGTGCAGGAGTACGACACCGACTTACTTTTTAAGTCGCTAGTTTATATCCTGTGCGGTTCTGCTTTAATTAGCGCTGGACTCTGGTTTGAACGCCGCCTACCTGGTGGTAGCTCTACAAGTAAAAAGTAGGGCAAATTTTAGATTTTGAATTTTAAATTTTGGATTGAATAAAAAATCTAAAATCCAAAATCCAAAATCCAAAATTGAGAAATCTCTGTACTTCAAAATTTTTAAAGTTTCTCTGCGTCAGTCCTAATTTCGTTACTTTTAACCTCCTCAAGACCTCTGCTTTTTAGGACTACGCTCATGAGTAATACTTCTTCTGAATCTAAAAATAAACCCTTGTCTCCCGAAGCCGAATTTTCCAATAAGGTGACTTTTCGGGATTACTTGATTGCTACTGAACAAAAATCGAATAAGCCCTTACCTTTTTGGCGGTTACTAGCTCCCCTGGCGCTACAAACAGGGCTAATTATGGCAGTACCAGCCCAAGCAGTTTATACAGATGTCACAGGTAAAACGGTGATTTTGCAAACCGTACCTGTAGATCCTAACAATGTCCTAGAAGGTAACACCTTAGCCTTAGACTACAACATATCCCGTACCTCAAATTTGAGCAGACTACCTGGTTGGCAAACATTAGTCAGCAGAGGTCGTGGAAGTGGCAGAAGATTGCCTGAAGGAACCAATATTTACGTGACTTTGCAAGAGCAATTATCTTCTGGTCGCGGTGTTCCTAGAGCTTGGAGACCGTTACGAGTAAGTAGCGATCGCCCCACAACTCTTAGAGCCAATCAGGCAGCCTTAAAAGGTGTTTATCAGGATGGTTCTGTTAACTACGGCTTGGAAACATATTACATCCCAGAAAACCAACGGCAGCAGATTCGCAACGATTTGCAAGCCCAACGCGCCCGCAGAGGACAAGTACCACCTATTGTGGTCAAGGCGAAAGTAGATCCACAAGGAAAGGCAGTGCCAGTTAGTATGTGGGTGCGCGATCGCAACTATCGTTTTTAAGCTGTTAGGCAAAGCGTGTAAATATGCAAGCTTTGTCTCTAAAGTTCTGAGCGCTGATTTTTCACGCTCAGAATTTTCTGTTTGTCATTAGATATTTGCTGAAAAAGAATATAGAGACGTAGTAATGCTACGTCTCTACAAAGATTCTAGATAAAGCATATTTAATTTCACCAGATGTCTTATATATCGCCTACATTTAGAATGAAATAGCCCTAAATTAGAGCAAAAAGTCAAAATTGTGTATTTATAGTAAGATTATCAGCAAATAAAACTTGCTGATAATATATGATTTTCCGGGGATTAAGTCGAAAAGCAAGGTTACGATTTACGAAATTTTTACTGCTAGTGTTCATTGCAGTAATTGCGTTGTGCCAACTCTCCCCAACCCAACCCCAGTTAGTACAAAAAAGTAATTACGCAATCCATATTCAACAAAACTTTAATCAATCTGCTTTTTATCCCATTGCCCAAATTCCATCTACAAACCTTTATAAACCTATTGGCGATTGGGTAGGAAGGTTAATTTTACCAACGAAACAGCAATTACAAGATGGTTTAGATTGGGTATGGATGGAAGTACAATATGCACCACCTACAGCACAAAATTTGGTAGGTAAAATTGTGCGTTTGGATTGGAAAAAGAATAAAAATTTGCTGGCTTTAGAACGAGTTTTAACGCGAGATATAAATTTCACTCCTGAAGTAATTAAAAGCCAAAAACAAGGAAATATTCATCCTTTTCGACTAAATGGAGTTCGTCAGGTAGGGATTTTACGCTCTTTGGCTGGTGCAAATCCTGATGATGAAACAATTGTTGTTTTAGATTCAACTACAATCATTGATGCAAATCAAGAAAAATCTATTTTGCAAATTGAACGCGAACCTGTTTTGGCAACTGGTAGATTTTATGGGTTGGTAAAAATAATTAAACCGATTGAATCTCAATATAAAACTAGTTTATTTTCAAATCAAAAGCAGTTTAACGATTATTTTTTAGTACAACATTATAATCCTAATGCAAATCAATTTAATGGGATTGAAGAAACTATTCGCATTCCCCAACAAGTAATAGATTCGCGAAATTTTGCTCCTTCAAGTTCGCAGAAAATCGAGCGATCGCCTGCGGGTGAAGATGGGTGGTATATTTATGGTGCTGCCGATGCAAAGGGCGTATTTACGGTACGCGCACTTGCACCTCGTTCTCTGTTGCAAATTCAACCCCGTCAAATTATTACTGGTAAGGAATTAGGGCTAAATTACATCCAAGATGTAAATTGGCAAAATACTGAGAAAAATAAAGGTAAATTCAATACTGTATTATTAAAGCCTGGAGAAACACAAAATTCCCTTAATCAATCTATATCAACATGGCAAGAAGGCAATAAGGCTATTGTTCTACACCTATTTGGTGGAATTGGCGGACGTAAAGCTGAACCATTAGGAGTACCTTATACTATCACCGGACATTTTGCTTTTGGAATTGCAGAAGTTGTCCGTGACGAGTTTACTAACGAATTACGCTTTGAGACTAAATACCACCAAATTTATGCCCATAACCCCGATGGAATTATTGCCGGAACGCATACATGGGCTGATTATATGGGTAATTTACAACGTGGTTGGCTGGCAACACGTCCAGTATCAGATATTTTGATCCAATTCGACCCTGTAACGCAGGATTATGATTTTGATGGTGTTAAACTTTCGCCTTTAAAACAATTTCAGCAACAATTACAGATAACAATGGCACGTTATCGAGTTGGTGATGGAACTGGTGGCGCAATGGTATCACCTGCTACCTCATGCGTTCAAGACTCAAGCCAAGCACTTTATGCTGCGATATTAGCAATTAAAAACCAAGTTGCTATAACTCCTCAAATTCAAACTTGGATACGCGCCAACCCCAATCACCCGCAAACATTACGCTTTCAGCAGCTAGTTGAATTAGGTCAATCTTTGGAACAACAATTAGCACCCTTAGGTATAGTTCGCGCTGATTGGCAAAGTCAAGCAGGTATACTTGCAGGTACGGGCAGAGGAAAAACGACGGAACCATTTCAAGATCGTAGTATTTGGGCTGGTTTGACAACATGGCGAACAATAATGCCTAGACTTGCACATGACGACCTAGCTGCAATATTTTTAAAACATGGCGCAACTATGCAAGTATTGCGAACTAATCAAGTTGGTGGTTGGGAATCTAATATTACACCCATTGCCCCAACAGCACTTTTAGGACAAATTAAGATTCCTTTTACCAATATTTCACCACTTTCAATTCTTTTAAATCGCACTTTAGCGTCCTTAGTAGTTCCGAGGTTCAAAGATTGGTTAGTTATTGTTGTACTGTTGATAATTTATAGTATTCTTGCTCTACCTTATGGTTGGAAATTTGGATTTTTACAGATAGAACTTTGGTCTGCAAATTGGACTAATAAATGCTTGTTAATATTACGTTGCTTATTTTTACCTGCAATTGTGGAAGAACTCTTTTTTCGCATTTTTTTGCTTCCTCATCCTAGCGAAATTACCAGTTGGTTCCAATGGTCTTTGTGGGCAATAGTGAGTTTATTATTATTTGTTTTGTATCATCCCTTGAATGCTAAAACATTTTTTAAAGCTGGAATTCCTACATTTTTTGATCGTGTTTTTCTTGTTTTAGCGGCATTTTTGGGAATTATCTGTACTGTTGCATATACCCTCACAGGATCTTTATTTGCGATCGTTTTAATTCACTGGATTGTAGTAGTAGTTTGGTTAATTGTTTTTGGAGGAATCAGAAAATTAGATAATAATCAAAAAATTCAGAATGCTAAGGTTTAAGGAGGCAGGGGGCAGGAGGTAGGAGTCAATAATGCTTGCTTAAGGCTAAAACTTGATGCCTTTATTTAGCACTACTAAATCTAGGACAACCTTCCTCAGCCCCCTTTTTACAACAACCGCAGAACTTTTTATTAGCGATCGCACTACAACTAGTATTCGGCAACACACTGCTAAGGCACAATCAACACTGGGCAAGGGGAAAGGTTAATCACACGAGTAGTAACACTATCATCCGCTCCCTCTTCAGTCAAACCTAGCCCCCGACAGCCCATGATAATTAAATCTGCCCCGATTTCATCAGCGACATCGCAGATCGTAAAAGCTGGTTTGCCTTTCCTTTCCAAGGTTTCAGATTGAATTCCTTGCCCAGAAAATAAAGATTGGGCATTTTCCAGTAGTTTCGCAACTACCTCTGGCGACACCATTGGATCGTCGGCGCTAGGTGCGTCTGGAGGCGCTTCTTCTACCACAGACAGCAGCACCAAGCGACTGCTGTACTTTTTGACTACGTTGGTAACAACATCAGCAGCTTCCCGCGTTTCCCGGCTTTGATCGATAGGAAATAATACCGTCTTAAATATATCTGTCACTTGGGTACCCCTGACTCCGGTAAAATCTTGATGGTTCTACTTTCAAAACAATAACAAAAAGGCAATCAGGAGAGTTTGGTGTGTCCAAAAAAAGTTTAGCAAGTTTATCTTCGGCTGATATCTCTGGGAAACGTGCCTTAGTGCGGGTTGACTTTAATGTGCCTGTGGACGACCAAGGCAACATTACCGACGATACTCGCATTCGCGCCGCTCTACCAACCATCCAAGATTTGACGCAGAAGGGAGCTAAGGTCATTCTCGCCAGCCATTTTGGGCGTCCCAAGGGTGTGGATGACAAATTACGCCTAACTCCCGTTGCCAAACGTCTGTCTGAGTTACTAGGGCAAGAAGTCGTTAAAACTGATGATTCCATTGGTGATGAAGTTGCAGCTAAAGTTGGCGCGTTGCAAAATGGCCAAGTGCTGTTACTCGAAAATGTCCGTTTTTACCCAGAAGAAGAGAAAAACGAGCCAGAATTTGCCAAAAAATTGGCAGCTAATGCTGATTTTTATGTAAATGATGCTTTCGGTACTGCACACCGCGCCCATGCTTCTACTGAAGGTGTGACTAAATTCCTCAGCCCTTCTGTGGCTGGATATTTGGTTGAGAAGGAATTGCAATATCTGCAAAATGCCATTGAAAATCCCCAACGTCCTTTAGCAGCAATTATTGGCGGTTCCAAAGTTTCCAGCAAAATTGGCGTAATTGAAACACTGCTGGAGAAGTGCGACAAGCTAATCATTGGCGGTGGGATGATTTTCACCTTCTACAAAGCCCGTGGTTTGAATGTTGGTAAGTCGTTGGTAGAAGAAGACAAGCTGGAACTAGCGAAGTCTTTGGAAGCTAAAGCTAAGGAACGTGGCGTTGCTTTATTGCTTCCCACAGATGTGGTATTGGCAGATAACTTTGCCCCAGATGCCAATTCTCAAACCGTTAGCATTGAGAATATCCCCGATGGTTGGATGGGTTTGGATATTGGGCCAGACTCGGTGAAATTTTTCCAAGAAGCCCTTGCAGATACCAAAACGGTAATTTGGAACGGGCCAATGGGTGTGTTTGAGTTTGATAAATTTGCGAAAGGTACAGAAGCGATCGCTCATACCCTCGCTGAAATCGGTAAAACTGGCACAACTACCATTATCGGCGGTGGTGACTCAGTAGCGGCTGTGGAAAAGGTTGGTTTAGCCGATCAAATGAGCCACATTTCCACCGGCGGCGGCGCTAGCTTGGAGTTACTTGAAGGCAAGGTGTTGCCTGGAATTGCAGCTTTAGATGATGCTTAATATAGACGTTACAGCAATTTTCAGGTAATTAAACCATCGTTAGAGGCGCACAGATGTGCGCCTCTACTGTAGATAGGAGAAAAAACTGTGGAAACCAAATGGCTGGAATGGGCACAGAAGTTACAAGCGATCGCTCAAAATGGTCTAACCTATTCTGAAAACCCTTTTGATATAGAACGTTACAAACAATTACGAGCGATCGCCACGGAAATCATGGCGAGTTACTCAAATGTAGAACACAGCTATGTCCTCGATTTATTTAGCCGTGAACTCGGATATGCAACTCCCAAAGTTGATGTGCGAGGAGCAATTTTTCGTGACGATACTATATTGTTAGTCAAGGAACGAGTAGACGGCTGCTGGACTTTACCTGGTGGATGGGCTGATGTTGGTGAGTCGCCCAGTGAGGCAGTTGTAAAAGAAGTATATGAAGAATCGGGATATCAAGCACGCGCTATCAAACTTTTAGCAGTCTATGACAGAAACAAACAGGGACATCCACCATTACCGTTTTATGTCTACAAGCTGTTTTTTCACTGCGAACTTATTGGTGGTTCTCCATCATCAAGTATTGAAACTGAAGAAGTAGGTTTTTTCCCTGAAGGTGCGTTACCAGAACTTTCTCTTGGACGTGTGACACCAACACAAATAAATCGACTTTTTCAACATTATCGGCAACCAAATTTACCGACAGACTTTGATTAGCGCTGTTTTATGACTCTCACGAGATAAAAATTAGAAACCTTTGTTGTAATAAGTTTTTATAAATCTATGCGTAGGTTGGGTTGAGGAACGAAACCCAACACCTTCCAGAGGAGCCAAACTTAACATAGCTATCAGCGATGGGGTTAGAACCACTATAACCAAGACTCTTCAGCAGTTAGGTAATCACAATTTTGTCGGAGCCTATAGTCAAAATTTATGAACGCCAGCGAAATACTTTTCTCATCATAAATATAGCTATACTTGCACCTATTGCACCGGATATAATCGATATACTCAAAAGGAAGAAACCAGGGGGGGTTTGATGATAATAAATAATTGCTTTAAGTATTTCATTTGAGTTTTTGTTTTTCAGAGAGAAAATACTCCAGATTAATACACTTTCATATCCTCCTATAGCCCCAATTAATAGTCTAAATATTTCAACAAAAAAATTATTTTTCCTAGTGATAATTAGAGTAGCTATTCCAGCAACTACTCCTCCAAAAAAACACGTTGCAATGAATACTATGGCAATTGCTAATAGCGTTTGATTGTCTGGTTTCCATTGCATAATCTAAATTATTCCTGTTGCTCAAATATTTGCTGCTTCAAAACATTCTTGATTATCTACAGCTAAACAATTTAATAATAAATCGCTCGGCTATGACAGTTACTAAATCGTAACTAGGTTATGGAAAAAGTGTCAATACGACTAATCAACGGTTTATTCGATAGCGTCGTAATCAGCAACGCTAAAAATAAGGATTTAGTTTGCCGAGATTGTAGCACCCGCAATTAGAGAGAAAGATTTGATCTGGAGTTTAGTCCTGCGCGGTTGTAATCTTAACTGCCTCACAAATCTAGAGTCGCGTGAATTAAAAGAATCACTGTGGAAACATGGCGTTGTAGTCGTCAGAAAGCAACAGATGACTGCACAACAATTAAAAGAATTTGCCAAGCAGACCTTTGGCGATTTTATGTTTGGCGGCCCTCCGAAAACATTAGATCCTGAGATTAGTCCAGACTTACAAAGCCAATATGTCTATATATTGGGCAATCCGAAGGGGCCGGTTCCCGATCCAGCCGGGAAATATGCATGGCAATGGCATCATGATAAAGATGGTCTCCCTAGTACAGAGGGACTGGATATGAACGCACTATATGTTGTAATGCTTTATGGAATACAAGTGCCGCAAGGTGTAGATGGACAACCTCACACTACCGAGTTCCTCGATATGGTAGAAGCTTACAATAACCTAGATCCTCAACATCAGCAGCAATTAGAGCAGATGTCGATGTATCACTCACCACCAATGTTTTCTAAAAAACCCAATGCAGATACTGATATACCGAAGAAACTGCATCCCATTGTGTCCACTCACAAAGTCACTGGTAAAAAGGGATTATATTTAGGTTCGGACACTGCGATCGCAGTTGGTATGGAAGATCGACCAGAAGAAGCAAAACGTTTCTGGGAGGATTTGTTTAGGACTGTTCTAGACTGTACGCCAGTCTACTCTCATGTTTGGCAGCCAGGAGATATTATTTTTTGGGACAATTCACAAGTGATGCACAGAGGTAGACCTTACGATCCAACGAAGCACCAGCGAATTGCGTTGCGTTTAGGTGTAGTGCAAACAGATTGAAAGACACTACTACCGCAAGGCGGAATTCAAAATTCAAAATTCAAAATTCAAAATTAATGCAGCATAAGCGTTTTGTTGATTTGAAATGGTATGTTTATTTCCGCCGTGTTGTACTACTACAATAGACCTCTTGCAAAAGTCGAATAGACCCCCCTTAATCCCCCCTTATAAAGGGGGGAAACTTGAAATATTGCCCCCTCCTCAACACATCGGGGAGGGTTGGGGAGGGGTATTCAAGGATTTTTGCAAGAGGTTTAATGTCTAAGCTAGTAATGAAAAGTTTGTAGTAAGCATTTTAGTGCTTAGAAAACTAAGGACTAAAGTCTTTACTACGAACTTACTTACCTATCAATTTAAACTTGAGAGACTACTAGCTAGACTTTAGAGGTTGTTTGAAAAGTATTTTACCTAGCTCCCCTTAAAAAAGTGGGAACGGGAATCAAAGTCCTCCAATATATCGGGGGATTTAGGGGTATTTATAACTTTTTATACCGACAATACGACTTTTCAAACATCCTCTAATAAAGGTGCAGCAATGAGAATAGCTAAAGTTTGACCACTAGAGAGCGAAACATTAACTATTAATATTTAGGTATAAAAAAGTACTATTAGTGTACTCTCTCTCAAAGAACCTTCTAATAATGTCCATCCCAAACCTGATACTTTAATAAAGTATCGACTTAAATAAAATACCAATAATTAGACTAACTATTCCAGCAATCAAACCGGCACAAAAGAAGTAGAAAAACAATTCAAAACTTGCTTGAATATTTTGGGTATATCTGAAATAAAATATTGCCCAAATTGCTCCAAGCATTCCTAAAATAACTGTTGGAATCGTTACGATTACAATAATACTTTGAGTTTTCATTTATAATATATGTATAGTAGTATTAGCCGGAAAAATTTCTAGTTAAACACATAACATAAAAGATGGAAATTCGACAAAAAACTAAAAAATACGTGCACGAATAGGATCTATAAACACGTACTTATCCAGAACGGATTATGAATAAAATCTGATAAAAATCAATCCTCCTAAAACTGCTCCCACAATAATGCCTATAATCCAGAAAATTGAAAGCCAAATAATCCAACTTGCGCCTTCAGAGGTAATAAAGAAATCACCTGAAAATTCTTCAGATACCCTCGAACCAACTAGATGACCAATAAAACCACCAATTATTCCACCAAGCAATCCTCCCAAAAATGAGTAGAAAAATAATTTGAGAGTTATTTGAATATTTTGGCTATACAGTAGATAAAATATTGCCCAGAGCGATCCTATGATTGATCCTATGATTGCTGAGATTACTAATGGTTTTGTTATATAAAAAATTATCCATTTCATCACTTTTTTTGCGGTCTTAGCTATAAGTATTATTAAAAAAGGCACTATTAAACAAAGGAAATAAGCCTCAAAGTTAATTTAAATCTTCGACTTTTAACTATATACATTTTGAGATCCTTAACTCAGCACTACTGGGTCATTTTGTCCTTTCTTAATCTAAACACCAATACTAGTACAGCGCGGCGGAAATCAAGCCACCATTTTAAACAAGCAAAAGCCTTGATATACAAACTTTTGACTTTTGACTTCCGCCTTGCGGTACTATGGCGTTGTCTCAGGAGTTGGTATTGGTGTAGGTTCCGGTTCAGGTGTGGAGGTTTCTGTAGGCGTGGGTGTTGGTGTGGGTGTCGGGATTGCTGTGGGTGTTGGTGTCGGCGTGGATATTTCCGTGGGCGTGGGTGTTGGTGATGGGGAAGCGGTGGGATTTTCTGCTGTAATAGTGAGTTGATAATCTACTGGTTTCGTTGCTGTGGAAACTACGACAAACTCATAAAATCCATTTTCTGGTAATTTAGTTGACAAACTACGCTTGGTAGAATCTTCTAAAAATCGAATTTTGCCAGAGGGTGAATAGACTGATAACAAGACTTGGGAATTTGCTTCTAGCTTCAAGTCTAGAGATTGGTTTTTGGCAAGTCCAGCAATGAATACTTTCCCACCACCAGATTGGAGAGTACCATTGACTGTTTTGCCAGTAGCCCCAGGATCGAAGACAAGTTTCTGGAAAGCGCTACCGTCAAGGATTGCACTGAGTCGATCGCTAACAAATCCATACCAAACTTGTCCAATGGGCTGACCTTGGAAACTTTTACCTCGCTGCTCAGGAAATACACTTAAGAATGCGTTATCTCCCAAATCATACAAAGAACGGCTACCAACATTGATTTTGTTAACTTCTGCTTTCCAGCGATCGCGTTCAGCAGTTGTGTAAGTTCCTAGTTTTTGGCGGGCATTATTACTCAGTGGTGCAAGCTTTTCTAGTAATTCTGAAGCTGTTTTATCCCACTCTGCGCGCAAACTCTCATCTTCAGGGCCATTGCTGAGAGTACGTCCCCGTAAACTGGGATTTCTGTCCCAAAAAACTTGATTCACTAAGTTCACGTAGAAGTTAGAGTCAATACTCAACTGTTGACGGCGATCGCTTAATCTTTCTTTGCGTTCTCGTTCTGCTGGCGAATATTGCGCTAGAGGATCGGTTGGTTGTTCGCTAGTCGGAATGGGACTGGCTGTAGGATTAGGATCGACTTGCCCCACATCTCGTCTGCCATTCAATCCCCACCAAATTAATCCCACACTACCAGCGACTAGCGCCGCCACCAGGAAGGTTTTTGTTGGCGTCCACCACGAGGAAGAGGGAGAAGATGAGGGATATGAGGGATATGGAGGGGTTGGCGAAGGTGGGGGAGGTGGAGAGACGGCGACGGTGGCGGATGTGGGTTGTGGTGGAGTGGGATATTGAGTTGGCGGATAGTTCGCTGGCGGTGAGTTGAGGGCTTGGAGTACTTGACGGGCTGATTGATAGCGATCGCTTGGTCTAGCCGATAGCATTTTATCTAATACCTGTGCCAAATTTTGACTCAGATTAACTTCCCGTCGCCATTGCCAACTGAGAGTATAGGTATCAATTAATTCTTGGGGTTGTTTTCCTGTCAGTAAAACCAACATTGTTGCTGCTAAAGCATACAAGTCGCTGTGGGGAGATACTAACCCAGTTTGCATTTGTTCTGGGGGTGCAAATCCGATTTTGCCTAATAAGGTTGGTGCTGGCGGAGGTGCAACCATACCGGGTTGGTAATATTCGGAAGCTACGGTTGCTACTACTTGTTTGACACCACCAAAATCAATTAAAACTGGCAGTTTATCAACAGTCCGAAGCATTAAGTTATCTGGAGAAATATCTCGATGAATTACTCCTAGTGAGTGAATGTATTCCAACACTGGTAAAATTTGCTGGAACAATTGGCGTATTTCCGCCTCTGTAAAGCGCAAACCCTGTTGTATCCGGGTATTTAACAAAGAATTGTAAGTTTCCCCTTCTACATAATCTTGCACCAAAAATAGATATTCTTTGCCCCCTAAATTCAGCCGCAGCAGTTCCCGGAAGCGGGGAATTTGGGGATGTTGCAGTTTATAAAGAACACTCGCTTCTCTCTCGAACAGTTCTTCAGCTTTTTGGACAACGTAAGCGGTTTGAACTTGGGGGGAAAATTCTTTTAAAACGCAAAGTTCGCGGAAACGGTTGACATCTTCAGCTAAATAAGTGCGTCCGAAGCCACCTTGGCCAATTTGACGCACGATCGCATAGCGATCGCCTAAAGTCATTCCTGGTTGGATACTATAACTCATGGGTGTATCCAACAAATTTTCGCCACACTGGAGACAAAAGCGACTACCTGGGGAATTTTCATGTCCTTTAGAACAATATATTTTTGTCATTTGTTATTTGTCATTTGTCATTTGTCATTTGTTACTCTTCCCCAGTTCCCAGTCCCCAGTTCCCAATCCCCAGTTGCTTTATTTGCCAGATTGTACTTTACTGACTCGATCGGCTGCGATCGCATACCAAATTTGACCAAAAGTCTGTTGATTGAGTTTCTTACGCTGCTGATCGGGAAACAAGCGATCGAATTTTTCATTTGTGTCTTTAGTCAACTGATCGATTGTATAGTTGCCAAACTGCCCCGATCGCGCTTGTTGTCTCAATGTATCGTAATCTTTTTGACTATAGTTACCTAATTTCCGACGAGCTGCTGTACTGAGGTCAGCCTGTTCTAGTTTATCTAATAAATTATCGGCAATATCAGACCATTCATCTCGTAAACCAGCATCTTCAGGTTTAGATGTCAGGCTACGTCCCTTTAATTCAGGTTTTTTTGTATAAAATAAATCATCTACTGTGCGAATAAAAAATCCTTCAGTAATTTCTAGCTCTTGACGACGATTGATAAGTTTCTGGAGATCGCTATTTTTTCCTTTGTCGCCTGCTGGTTTACCGCTGGGATTGGGAAACTGGGGGATTTGCGGTAATGAAATTGATGGGATAGTAATTGAAGTTACACTCTTAATCACTGCATTTACTACCGCCCAAGCACCTGCGCCAGTTAAGACAACTAAAGCCGTTCCCCCTAAACTCATCACAAAAGGGCGAATCCAAACAGGGAAAGATGCCGGTTTCACAATTGCTTGTGTTTGCCTCTGGAATCGACTTACAACAGCACTGGCGCGTTGTCTTCCCGGAGCAACTACCATCGTCTTGATTTTGGTGGTAATATAATTGCCTGAAGATTTAGTTGCAGTTGGCGATGGTAAATCTCTGAGGATTTGCTCGGCTCGTTGGTAGCGATCGCTCGGTCGATAAGCCAACATCTTTTTTAACACTGTTTCCAGTTGGGGACTAACTCGAATTTCTTTTCCCCACCTCCAAATTCCCTGATAGCTGTCGTATAGTTTCTGCGGTTCTTGACCTGTGAGTAACACCAGTGATGTTACCGCTAAAGAGTATAGGTCGCTACTAAAAAATGCCTTTCCCTGCCGTAGCTGTTCTTCTGGAGCGTAACCTTTTTTACCCAGCAAAGTATTATTTTCAGCCAACTTGGTACGCCAAAAACCTTGAGAAGCTGGCAATTGCTTGACGCCACCAAAATCAATTAGCACTGGTAGATTATCAGAACGCCGCCAGATGAGATTATCGGGAGAGATATCACGGTGAATTACATCTCGTGAGTGGATGTAGGATAGTACAGGTAAAATTTGTTGCAGGAGGATGATTACTTCCTCTTCACTAAAGGTTTTTCCTTGACTTTCACGCTGTTCTAATAACTGGTAGTAGTTATCACCATCCACATAATCTTGCACTAAAAAGAAAAAATCTTTAGTGCCTATCTTCACTTGTAGCGAGGCGTGAAAACGCGGAATCTGTGGATGCTGGAGTTTTTTTAAGACATTTGCTTCTCTTTCAAATAACTCTTTAGCTTTTTGTAAATCTTGATTTTCTTGTACTTGGGGTGCAAATTCCTTCAGCACACAGGTTTGATGGGATTTATTGATATCTTCCGCCAAATAGGTGCGTCCAAAGCCGCCCTGTCCTAAATGACGGATAATTTGATAACGATTATCCACAACCTGTCCCACAGCAAGAGGTAATGGTTCGCCACAATGGGTGCAAAAGCGGTTACTACCATTATTTGTGTGTTGTTTACTGCAATAGAGCTGCATGGTGCTGAAGGATAAATATAAGGTTTTATTTAATGACTACAACGCACATACCCTCATTTTCGGATATTCTACGAATTACGTAGCTTGCTTCTCGCATGAAGGCGAGTATTACGAATTACGAATTATTTTAAACGGTGTTGGTTCTACTTCAGGATAAATAAGCAAGTGTCATGAACGGCAAATCAAGACATCAGCAAGTAATTAAAGCATTTGAAGATTTTTTGTCTACCCCCCTAGAAACTCTACTGCAAAGGCATCTCAACACTCAAACTTCGGCAGCTTTGAGCTTATTTCACGATGTGGCGGCGAATGTACCAGCCTACAAGGCGTTTTTAGCAGAAAGGGAAATTAATCCCGCGACTATTCAAACCTTAGAGGAGTTTCAAAAACTACCAGCGATCGCTAAACAAAATTATATACTGCGTTATCCTCTAGCTGACTTGTGCCGCAACGGACAACTCCAAGAGTGCGACATGATAGCTGCTTCATCAGGATCTAGTGGTAAACCGACATTTTGGCCTCGTTTTTTCACAGATGAACTCCAAATCGCCACACGTTTTGAACAGATTTTTCACGATAGTTTCTATGCAGATACCAGACGTACCCTAGCAGTGATTTGTTTCACTTTAGGCACTTGGGTAGGTGGAATGTTTACCACTAATTGCTGTCGTTATCTTGCTAGCAAAGGTTATCCCATCACTGTAATTACTCCTGGTAATAATAAAGAAGAAATCTTGCGAGTTGTCCAAGAACTTGGTTCAGGTTTTGAGCAAGTGGTGTTATTGGGATACCCGCCATTTTTAAAAGATGTGATTGATACTGGTATCGCTCGTGGTGTGGAGTGGCAGCAATATCAGATTAAATTAGTGATGGCGGGAGAAGTATTTAGTGAAGAATGGCGGAGTTTAGTTGGCGAAAGAGTTGGTTCGCGAAATCCTTGTTATGATTTTGCATCACTTTACGGTACTGCGGATGCCGGAGTTTTGGGTAATGAAACACCGTTAAGTATCTGTATTCGCCGTTTTTTAGCAGAAAATCCCGATGCAGCGAGAGCTTTATTTGGAGAATCGCGTTTACCCACATTAGTACAATACGATCCTTTCACTCGCTTTTTTGAAGCTCAAGATGGCGGATTGCTGTTTTCGGGAGATAACGGTATTCCCTTAGTGCGTTATGACATTTTGGATACTGGCGGGATAATTAGTTATGATGCCATGCTGCAATTTTTAGCAGAATGGGGATTTGATGCTGTTGCAGCGTTACAGAATGAGAGTCACAATTCAGAATTCAACACTCCAAACTCAGAACTCAGCACTCAGCACTCACCTAGAGGTATTCATCAGCTACCTTTTGTTTATGTCTTCGGCCGTTCTAACTTTACAGTTTCTTACTTTGGTGCAAATATCTATCCCGAAAATGTGACGGTAGGATTAGAACAACCAGGAATTCAAGAATGGGTGACGGGTAAATTCGTGTTGCAGGTGAAAGAAGATGCAGATAAAAACCGATTTTTATCTGTAGTTGTGGAATTAGCAGTCGGGGTAGAGGGTAGTGAAGCTCAAAGACTTGCGATCGCATCTTCGATTCTTTCACAATTGTTACGTCTAAATAGCGAGTTTGCTAATTATGTTCCGGTAGAATATCAAACACCACAGGTTACATTAGCGCCAATGGGTGATTTTGAATATTTCCCGATTGGGGTGAAACATCGTTATACCCGTCAATAGTACAAGACGCGATGAATCGAACGCAGGAAGAAAACGCGATGAATCAAACACAGGAAGAAGACGCGATGAATCGAACACAGGAAGAAGACGCGATGAATCGCGTCTCTACAAGGGGGGGATCGTTTTTGCGATCGCATTTTCATTCTGTTTACGATATCTGTTTTACTAGGGGCGACGCATTCCCTGGATTGCGGAAAGATCGGACGTGATAGATTTACGAGACGCTTACGAGATGGGATGAATCGCGTCTTTGCAAGGGATTGCTGCTTCTACATTTCGCTTATGTTTTGGCTGGAGGAAATATTTTTTTTCCTACTCTCCATCTTTCACTTTCTCTTGTTGATGCCAAGCTTGATAAAAAGCTAGGTAGAGCATACTTTGGGCGCACTTCCAAATAACTTCGTAGCAATATATTCTACGTATAAATTGAGAACCGTCTTCTTCTTTCTGATTGATGCATTCTTTTAAATTATTAACTGCTAATGGGTAAAGCTGGTTTTGAAGTATCTCAATGAGGCAAAAAGAAGCTGATTGTAAAACATTTCGGCATCTCTATGGTATTTGGTACAATATCCAAGATATTCAGTGAAATTTCAGGGTAACTGAAATTTCTTAATAATCGGAATCGCTATCTCTACCCTTGTATCTGTATTTATGGGAAAATTTCATCTAAATATTTAAAGTAATATGTCAGAAACACCTCAAGACGACGGCATTTGGATTGGCTAACTGGTGGTAAAGATAATAACATTATGCTGCTGCGTGGAAGTAGTTGGAAGAACCATGCCAGAGATTGCCGTTCTGCCAATCGCCTTATGGACGCGCGCACAAATCCTTCCGATGATGTGGGTTTTCGGGTGGTGGCTGTGGCTGTAGCGTGAGTACTCCCCATTGTTAGGGTTGGTAAATGGGAATTTATCGAGTGTATACCAGAGAGTCCAAACTTGAACAAGCGAGGAAGGCGACAACCTGCGAATATTAAACCGAATCGGATAGCTTGGTAGGTTGCAAAACCGAACAGTTGTTCGACTCAATTAATTATGTAAGATTTAAAAGAAACTTCTAAAATCTAGCTTATTTATAATTGTTCTAATTTTTGTTTAATCAAAATTTCAACTTCTTCAATCTCAGCATTCGATTTTGGGATGTCAAAAGTCTCTGGAGACGCTTCAGATGTAAAGCGGTCAACAAAAGCACGAAACGCTGCTTTGTTGTCGGGGTGAGCAATGACGAAGGCTCTTAACTCGGTTTTGCTCATGCTGCTAAATTGTGGCTCAATCACAAGAACCTCCAAAAACCATTGCGATAGATTTCTATCTCTATGTTATCTCCTGCCAAAATAAACACATTACCTGTTTGTTCATCGAGGCGGATAATGTAAATAGGAGTGAATGTATTGGTCAAAGATTGACATAGTATGACACACCTGATGCCTTGTTCAGCAGTTGGCAAGATTTGTATACCTCATAACCCCATAGCTTGGAATCAGAATAGCAGGTAAGGGGAAAATATCAAACCATCTATGTTGTAAATTAGACTTTTTGCAAAAGTAGGAAAAAGGGTAAGGGGGAAAGGGGAAAGGAACAATAAAAAACCTTTTCCCTTTAACCTTTCCCCTTTTCCCACAAGAGTGCAAAAATTACTTTTGTAAGAGGTCTATTGATAAGGCAGTGTTTTTCAATCTCGCCATCAAATATCGGGTCTAAATCCCCGTCATAAAACTTAATTACGAATTACGAATTACGAATTACGAATTATTTAATAGTGCGTTGTCACAAAGGTCAACGCACCCTTATCTAAAGAAGCGGCGAGTCCAAACAATTACTTCACAGATGTCACTGTTTGGTTTACTACTGGGCGTGGTTTCTTGCGGTCTGACCTGCGCGTTCCACCAGCCATCCCATATTCATCACTATTTTTGCCATAGCGAGATGCAACATTTAACAGCATTTGCTCAGAATAAGTATTCAACTCTCGTTCTGCTTCTATTAATGCATTGTGTGTCTTATCTACTATTATTTGTGCTTGATTATAAGCGGCTAACTTTTCTCGTAACTCAATTACTTTAGTGTTGTAAGTAGCAATTGAAAACCCATTACTAAAGTCTAACTGAGGGTTAATTGTCTGCATTCCTTCAATCCGTCGTTCAGCTTTAGTCAGTGAGATGGAGTTTCGTTTCCGTTGCATATAGTTTTCCTATTTGGATTAATTTATAAATAACCCTGACTTTATACACTGAGTTATTTATATATCATCAAGATACGCAACAAGCAGATGCACCAGCCACAGTGAAGTTACAGAATTATAAAAGCATTGGATGGCATTAGCCAATTAGATAGATGCGGGTATATTTGCTGAAATTCGTTGAGAAAAGCTAGTTTTGATGTCGCAAAAGCTAGTTTTGATGTCGCAAAAGCTAGTTTTGATGTCGCAAAAGCTGGTTTTGATGTCACAAAAGCTGGTTTTGATGTCACAAAAGCTAGTTTTGATGTCACAAAAGCTAGTTTTGATGTCGCAAAAGCTGGTTTTGATGTCGCAAAAGCTGGTTTTGATGTCGCGGAGCTTTATTATCTCATGTAGAGACGCGATTTATCGCGTCTAAAAAATTGACGCGTTAGACAGACGCGATAAATCGCCGTCTCTACAAAGAATGTACTCGTTAATTATTCCTTGACAGACTACTAACTAATAGTAACAACAGCTACCATCGCATCGGCTAGAGGGAAATGAGACGAAGCACACTAAAAATTTATTTTTATAACTGAAAATTTTATTTTATTTATATGTTAAGTAGCTTTTAGGATATTATCTGTATAATCTATCATTCAGTCTGAATTATCGAATGTATAATCTATCATTCAGTCTTATTGATTATTAACCTCTGTTACTCATTGATAGGTTGAAATTTGAGAATTAGGGCATCTCTTTTTCAGACATAACATATCACTCACTTAGTAGTTATTTATTAACTGAATTTGATCATTTATCTAGGCATACTCTATCCTAGACATGACCTAAACTTGTGCTTCAAAAATCATGAGCCATTATATGAATAGTTAGCACGTTAACAGCACTATCCAATGTCTCAAGACTTATTAAACTCCTTTCAAGAAGCATACAGCAATCTCGAACTGTTTCCGTTAATGGAACGGAACGAAATGGAAAGATTTCGAGTCGAATATGGTGATGATTTGATTGCAGACCTGAACCAATTAGTAGAAGATAGCCCTAATGGAGATGGCAAAATAGTCTTTACAGGACATCGAGGATGTGGTAAGTCTACTTTGTTAGCTGAGTTTAGCCGACAAATTCAAGATAAATATTTTGTAGTTCTGTTTTCTATTGCCGATAAAATTGAAATGTCGGCAGTTAATCATATTAATATACTGTTTGCGATCGCAGTTAATTTAATGACAGAGGCAGAAGCCCGCCGAGTTGATATTCCACAATCGACTAAAGAAGCTCTTTATAAGTGGTTTGCTACCCGCACTCGCACTGAAGAATTAAATTTGCAAGCAGAAGCTAGTATAGGTTTTGACCTCTTAAAATTGATTAGCTCTAAATTAAAAGCTGATGCAAGCGTTCGGGATGAAATTAAGCAAGAATTTGAACGCAAGTTATCAGATTTAGTTGCGAGAATTAACGAAATAGCTGCTTTAATTCAAGCTGCAACTAAACAAAACGTTTTAGTAATTATTGATGATTTAGATAAACTGGATTTAGGCAGAGTTAACGAAATTTATCGAGATAACATTAAAGCTCTTTGTCAACCTAACTTTCAAATTATCTACACTATCCCGATCGCAGTCCTTCGAGAAACATTTATTAGCACAATAATTGCTACTGAAACCAACGATCAAGTTGTGGCAATGCCGGTATTAAAAATATTTGATAAAGGTAAAAATCGCTTACCGAATGCCCAACCTCGTCGGGAAGCAACAAAGATTCTCGGTGAAGTTTTACAAAAGCGGATTCCCAGTGAATTAATCGCGGTAGAAACTGCTGAAAAAATTGTGATTTACAGTGGTGGCGTATTGCGAGAATTAATTCGGATTTCTAAAGAATGTTGTCGTATATGTTTGCGAACTATCCGGCGAAACCCCTCAGCCGAAGTTATTATTGATGATAAAATTCTTCTGCAAGCAATCAATAAAATACGCAATGATTTTTCGATACGCTTAGGAAAAACTGATATCGATATTTTGCAGAGCGTTTATGAACAATTTATGCCCAACGACCCCAAACAAGCAGAGTTTTTAGATTTGTTACACGGGCTGTATGTTCTAGAATATCGCACTGATGAAACTTGGTATGATGTTCATCCAATTATTATCGAAAGCTTAAAAAGACAGGGAGCCATTAATGTTAAATGAGGAATTATTAGATGATGAAGGAGAAAATCAAGATGCGTATGATGATTTAATTGTTTCTATTGAAGCTCAAAAGCGGGGATTAAATTTACTGATTGCAGTTTGCGATGATGCTAGCTTTCGCGATCGGATTATTGCTCAATATGAAGCTGAACTACAACCTGCCTTCGGTGTATATCGAGTAACTCTAGCACGTCAAGAACCTAGTCTCAAAGCTGCTATTAACCAACTGGTACAACAAGAAGAATATCTCCGTCAGCAGAATCCGGCGGTAATCACTGTGACGGGTGCTGAACAATTGTATTTTCTCAGATTGGGAAATGAGCAATCGGAACAGGAGAAATTGTTTGGTTACTTACAGTGGACAAGGGAAGGATTGCGCGAATTTCCATTTGCGATCGTGCTTTGGGTAACTAACCAAATTTTAGTCAACTTAATTAAAAAAGCTCCTGATTTTTGGAGTTGGCGCAACGGTGTATTTCGGTTTGAATCTCAAAAGACAAATGCTATTCCTGGTAAAGAATTAGAAAATATCCGCTTTGTTTTTCGAGATACAGAATTAGCTAGCACAGATACTAATGAAACTAATCGCTTTTTCTTACCCATTCAAGATTTACAAAGGTTAATCGAGAAAGTAGAACAAGAACGTGGAGCTAAAGACCCCACCTTGGCTACTTTATACTCAAGATTGGGCGATATTTACCACAGCAGATTAGATCGGGGTGAATCTCAAAACTATCAAGAAGAACAGGAATTAGCAATTAAATATTTGCGGAAAGCGAGTGAGTTACAAAATGAATTAGGTTTGCAGATAGATTTAGCTAATAGTCTCAACAATTTAGCAGGAATATATCGTGCGACGGGAAACTACAGTGAAGCCGAACCCTTATATAAACAAGCTTTAGAACTGAGAAAACGCCTATTAGGAGAAAATCATCCTGCTTTTGCTACTAGCCTGAATAATTTGGCAGGACTTTACAAATCTACTGGACAATATAGTAAAGCAGAACTCCTATATCAACAAGCTTTAGAACTGAGGAAAGGATTGTTAGGAGAAAACCATGCCGATGTTGCCGCTAGTCTGAACAATTTGGCATTACTATATGATGAACAAGGACGTTATGACGAAGCAGAACCTCTGTATTTGCAATCATTAGAACTCGAAAAACGTTTGCTGGGTGAAAATCATCTTTCTTTTGCTCTGATACTAAATAATTTAGCGCTACTTTATTATCATCAAGGACGTTACAGTGAAGCCGAACCTTTGTCGCAACAAGCAATAGAATTAGATAAGCGATTTTTGGGAGAAGAAAATCCTGATGTTGCCACAGATTTGCACAATTTAGGTTTAATATACCGCGCTCAAGGACGCTACAGTGAAGCGGAATCTTTATTTTTAGAATCATTAGAACTCAAGCAGCGTGTATTACAAAAAGCGCATCCGCTATTAGCAGATACGATCTATGCTCTTGGTTATATGTACAGAGAACAGGAACGTTACAATGAAGCGGAACCCTTATGTATAAAAGCCTTAGAACTTGATAAGCACCTATTGGGAGAAAATCATCCCAATGTTGCCGAAAGTCTCAATAATCTGGCAGAAATTTATCGTGAAACTGGACGTTACTGTGAAGCAGAACCGCTTTATTTGCAAGCTTTAGATATTTGTGAGCGAGTTTGGGGTGTGAATCATATTCGCAGTGTCAATATTCGTCAAAATTTAGATAAACTTGCCGTAGCAATGCAGAATAATGGAGAGTGCGATGTCTTGTCTACGACACGCTGCGCGAACGACAACCCCTTCGGGGAACGCACTGCATAAAGCAAAAATCTAATTTTGGGTTCAGCTAAACGTTAAAATATCATAAAAATAGAATGTTTTCATTTTGAGACTCTAATCTAGAGATAGCAAAATGGCTAAAGATGTTTTTCATCAACAGGTAAAACAAGCATTAATTAAAGATGGGTGGATAATTACTCACGACCCTTTTACAATTCGTGTTAGTGAAGCGATTAAACTACAAATAGACTTAGCCGCTGAAAATGCCATTGCCGCAGAACGGAATACAGAGAAAATAGCTGTTGAAATTAAGAGTTTTATTGCAGATTCAGATATCAGTGAATTTCATACTGCACTCGGACAATATTTGAATTACTGCCAAGCTCTTGAAGAAAAAGAAGCAGACAGAGTGCTTTATTTAGCTGTTCCTATCGAAACATATCAAGACTTTTTTCAACTTTCATTTGTCCAACGCACCCTTCATCGTTACCAAGTTAAATTGATAATTTACGACCCCAAACGTGAGGAAATTCGGCTATGGATAAAATAGAACGCTATCGACAATTGATCAAACAAATTCTCAGCGAACATCAACAAATCACGTCTAATACCGATACTGTCAAATCACAATTAATTTTAGACAATGAAAATAACCATTATCAACTAGCTTACGTTGGCTGGCAAGGAGATAAGCGGGTGTTTGGCCCAGTCATGCATTTTGATATTCAAGATGGGAAAATATGGATACAGTATAACGGTACAGAAGAGTCTGTTGCTGAACGATTGGTTGAGTTAGGTGTACCCCCTTCTGATATTGTTATTGGGTTCCATTCTCCTTTTAAGCGCCAGTTTACTTCTTATGCTGTCGAGTGAACTTCAACTCAAGCGATGAATAAATGAATATTGAACAAGTAGTGAATAAATAGAAAAGCGATCGCTTTCCCTAGATACCCAATTTGTTTAAGAGGTCGGGTATCTCTGGAAAGCGTGCTCAATTGTCCTTCAAATAAATCTACTAGCGAACGCCAACAAAACCAGCTTTCTCAATTGCTCTTTGTCCCTCATCAGTTAATAAAAGATTGGCATAAGCATTTCCAATCTGCTGTTCTGGACTTTTATTCTGCTTAATAATTACAAACAAATTCGCAATCATCGGATAGCTGCCATTTTCGATCGCCTGAGTATTTAGTTGGTTGCGCTGACGCGGACACTGTTCAGGCGAAACCATCGGCGTTTGATAGGGGGTAATTAGCCGATCGGAAGTCTGACCCAATGGTAAAGCCTTCACGCTACATTGAAAGACTACCGAACGGGCAGAAGCATAATACACACCACCAGGAGTTTTACTGAGTTGGCGCACTGCCTCTGTAGCCGAGTAGACATATTGCACATTAGAGCCAAATGCTTGCCCTTTTAAGCCGCTATTGTTAGGAAATATTACTGTATCTGCGTCTTCTGGTCGTTGCGAAAAAGCTGTGATGGGTAGATTTGGCCCGCCGACTTGATTCCAGTTAGTAATTTTACCTAAATAAATTTGCTGCAATTGGTCAACAGTTAAACCAGGCACATTGAGTGATGGGTTGACTACCACTGCTATCCCATCTTTACCCACTTGGCGTTCCTCAAGGGTAAAGCCTCGCTCTTTTGCCATAGCTTGTTCTTCATCTGTGAGGGGACGGGAAGACTGAGCAAAGTCTATTTTCCCATCAAGCAACATCCGAATGCCAGAGCTAGAACCAGGACTACCATTAACAGGGTTTACGTAGCGTAATCGTAGTTCCGGGCGATCGCTCTGGATCTGAGAATCTACCAATTGCCGAATAGATGCCCAAGCGGTACTACCTCCGTAGTTGAATGATGCAGGGGGAACATCAGCAACTGTCTGAAAAGTTGATTCATTCTTAGAGACGCGATTGAAATTTTGATTAGAGGAATTAACGCTGTTGCGGGGCAATAAATTTGGTTTCAATAACCACCAAAGTAATCCGCCAATAACCATAAGTGTGAGAACTTTACCAATAATCAAACCTCTAAGAAAGAGGGAGATTTCGCTGTTAATTAAAGCTTTTCTTTGATTTGTATTGTCCATTTTTTTAAATATTGTTTCATTGTATTTATCTTACAGGAATATCTAGGTATTTATCCTACAGTAATCTTGAAATATTTAAATTTACAGTAAATTTGTAATAGCTAGTTAATAGCCAGTTTGATGATTGCTGCTAGATAATTAACTTTTCTAATTTAGTGAAATTAAATTTACTCTTTGGTAGTTTTTGCAATGGTGCAATTGCTTTGACAGATTCTTTTATTAGCTGCTGATTTAGCTAGTAGACTACTTATATTAGTTAATAACGGGAACTCAATCTTTCTATAAAACTCTTTAGTGGAGTAGGTTGGTTTGGAAGCGATGTCCCCGTATTAATAAATGTATAGATTAAAACTATTACTATCAAACTCGTAGTTGCACCAAGACCAATGCCCAGTAGCAAAATAAAGTTTCTATAAGTTAGCAAATAGGTATCATCAGCTTTGTGATTGATGTCAGCAGATTGTGATGACAGTGATAACGCTACATCAGAATTAAGTGCTTGTAAAGCTTCTGTGGCAGACTGATAACGCTGGTTGTAGCGATCGCGAACCATTGTATCTAAAATATTTGCCAGAGCATCACTTACCTCTGCCTTGTCGCGCCAGATAACTTCTCCAGTAGTGGGATCTTCTGGTAATTGCTCAGGCATTAAACCTGTTAAAGCTTGGATGCCAATCATCCCGACTGCATAAATATCGCTGCAAAGTTTTGGCTTTCCCTTAGCCTGTTCGCTTGGCATATAGCCAGGAGTCCCAACCGCAATTGTTAAGCCTGCTCCCAAAGCACCAATTTTCTTAATACTCCCAAAATCAATTAGCACAATCTTTCGATCGGAGTACCGCCGCATTAAGTTTTGAGGCTTAATATCTCGGTGAATAATATCGTGTTGGTGGACGAAAGCCAGTACTTCTAGGATGTCTTTTAATAAATTTACGACTGTATTCTCGTTGAGACGCTGACCTGGGACAATTTCTTGAGTCAAGGCATGACCGTCAATATATTCCTGAACTAAATAGAAATCCCCGTCTTCATTAAAATGAGCAAACAGTCTCGGAATTTGCTCGTGGTTGTTGCCTAGCTGGTATAAAACTTCTGCTTCCCGATCGAATAGCTTTTTAGCAATGGGTAGAACAGCTGGGTTAGAATCTTTTGGATGGAAATGTTTGACTACACAATGAGGTTGTCCTGGTAAATCCAAGTCAATGGCCAAGTAGGTATCACCAGAACCGCCACTTCCTAACTGTTTGACAATCTCAAAGCGATTCCGAAGTGTTTTTCTGTTGAAAGAGGAGCGATGTCTGTTACGTATAGCACCCCCTACTAAGTAAGTATTACCAGATTCTCCGCTTCCCATCACTTTGACAGTTTCAAAGCGACTTCGGAGTGTTTTTCTAACTAGAGGGTTCTGGCTCATGTGGCGTATACTACTTCTTAATTTACTGACCATTCAGAGCTTGAGTGAGGTTATTAATAACTGCTTGCTGCTAGATTTGCCGATCTTTGCGGCAGTTAGCCATCGCGCGACCTATGCTTTGGATACCTTTGGTGCTTAGTTGCTTGACTGCTTTGTTGAATACCCTTACAAGTATCTTAATACAAAATTAATTTATGAAATACTTCTGTAATATTATCACTTAAGTAAATTTAACACTAGTCCACAGTATTTAAACTGTGGGCAGAGAATAAGATTTATGAGTTAAGATGGTTAATTCTTTTAACTGTTAAGTCTGATTACTGACAAAACGTTGAGCAGTGAAATTTCAAGGCACAAATAGCACTTAAAGTGTTCGCTACCATTTTGTCATCAGATTCTAGTCGTTACTAACTGCGATCGCGTTGTCAGATCGATGTGAGTTTGACGAAAAAACTAAAAAAGATTGGGTAAGTTTTTGAGATAGTTAGGTGTAACTTTTCTATTACTCACACATTTTACGATCTCGATTTACTAATAATTATAGCAAATCTTTAATGCGTATTCGCTTCCACAAAATGCCCCAATTAATATGTGTGATACCAATTGTTAAAAAAAATCCATCCTTACCTACCCTTAGCAAGGGGAGGGTGCGTGTCAGCGCAGGTTGGGTTAATCTGTCGTAAACATTTTTGGAATTGGTATCAAATACTTCAATGAGAAAGCAAAGCGAATTACAATACTTGCAATCTCGCCAATAACTTCAAGTTTCTTGCTACTTTTATGACTAAAATAAATATGAGAATTATATTTCCTTAAATATAAATCCGTATAAATTTGCGAACTTTATTTATTGGTTTACTCAGTCCTCATAACATTAATTTACAGGATATTAACTGGTTCTTCAATACTTTCTCTAAAACATCCTACTTTTCCGACTTTTCCCACCTTTTACTTTACTCGCCTTTTTATCACTTTCAATCACCCAGTTGCATCTAGCAAAAGTAATAGTTGGAATAAATAGTTGAAGCTGATTTTTATATATTTTTTATTTAACTTTTTTAGGTAGGCAATAAATATGCCTTATTTATATTAATAACCTTTGTATAAGGCAATACAGAAAAATTGTTTAACCTTTACCGCTTACTTTTTTCCCTACAATGCCAAGAAGTCTAAGGTTTTTGGAGCTAACCCAAGCGTATTGTTGCATAAGGGTAGCACTTCTACGTCTTTATATTCATTTTCATTGATATTTTTATTCTGTTAATTAAAAAAGCCCCCTAGTGGGGGCTGATTAAGTTGTCCGCGTGGATTAAACAACTAGTTAATTAATACTTACAGTAGATACAGTAATCCGAACAAAATAATCCAAATTACGTCAACGAAGTGCCAATAAATTTCGGCTGCTTCAATGCCAAAGTGCTTTTCGTTACTATAGTGACCCGGAAGGCGCGATCGCCACAACACAGCAACAATCGCCAAAACGCCGATAGTAACGTGCAATCCGTGGAAACCAGTCAAAACGTAAAATGCACTCGCAAATAAATTGGTAGTTAGACCAAATTCTAAATGGGTATATTCATATACTTGACCCACCAAGAAGATAGCACCCATTGCAGCGGTAATTGCTAACCAGATTTGCGCACCCCGCGCATCGTTCTTTTTGATAGCAGTATCGGCATTGTGCATGACAAAACTACTAGAAATTAGATTGATGGTGTTGACTCCAGGTAACAAAAGTTCTAATTCTGGAGTACCTGCTGGCGGCCATGCAGGTAAGGTAGCACGGAAAGCCAAATAGGCTCCGAACAACCCCATAAAAATCATCCCTTCAGCAATTAGGAAGACAATTAGCCCAAACATCCGATGGTCTGGATGTTCTTCATGATGACCGACGGACGCTTCCGCTGCATGGTGATGATTTAGTTCGGTTTTAGCTGGGTCAATAGTTTGACTTTGCATGAATTTTTATAAGTGGGGAATGGGGAATGGGGAATGGGAGTTAGAAGTTAGGAATTAGAAGTTAGGAGTTAAAAATTAGGAGTTAAAAATTTTGAACTAACAACTTTATTAAAGTCATCATTCATAACTCATAACTCATAACTCATAACTCCTAACTCTATTTCCGATCTTCGGGATTAGCAGCAACCGCTGGATCGGGTTCTGCTCTTAATACTGAGTTCGGCCCGCCAGATAAGACTGGATTGGGATCGGACAAAGGTACACCTTCGTCAGCCTTTTCTAAACCGTAGTCGTAGGGGCCTGTAGCTAGTACTGGGGTTCGATCGAAATTTTCGATCGCTGGCGGTGAGGTTGTCATCCATTCTAAGGTAAGTGCCCTCCAGGGATTATTACCAGCTTTTTCACCGTATAACCAACTCCAAATCGCATTAATGATGAAGGGGAATGTCGAAACTGCTAGTATGTAAGCGCCGTAAGTGCAGATTTCGTTGAGAAAGGTAAATTTGGGGTCATACTGGGCAATACGGCGGTTCATGCCCATTAATCCCAGCTTGTGCATTGGTAAGAAGGTCATATTTAGACCAACTATTGTTAAGGCAAAGTGAACTTTACCCCAAAATTCGTTCACCATTCGTCCCGTCATTTTCGGGAACCAGTGGTAAATGCCTGCATAAATCCCTAAGACGCTACCGCCAAAGAGCACGTAGTGTAAGTGTGCTACCACAAAATAGGTGTCGTGAACGTGAATATCAAAAGGCACTGCTGCCAACATCACGCCACTGATCCCGCCGATGACAAAGGTGCCAACAAAGCCAATGGCAAAGAGCATGGCAGTATTAAGCCGGATTTTCCCACCCCACATGGTTGCTAACCAACTGAATATTTTAATTCCCGTAGGTACGGCAATGATCATCGTGGTGATCATAAAGAACATCCGCAACCAACCGGGGATACCGCTGGTAAACATGTGGTGCGCCCAAACAATTAGCCCCAGAAAGCTAATAGCGAGAGACGAATAAGCGATCGCTTTATAGCCAAAAATCGGCTTGCGGGAATGCACGGGAATAATTTCTGAAATTGCCCCAAAAAAGGGCAAAATCATGATGTAAACGGCTGGGTGGGAGTAAAACCAGAACATGTGCTGGTACACAACTGGGTCGCCACCCCCAGTTGGGTTAAAAAATGTCGTTCCTGCGAATAAGTCAAAAGCCAGCAAAATTAAACCAGCTGCTAACACTGGTGTAGATACCAAAGTCAGCGCCGAGGTAGCAAACATCGCCCAGCAGAATAAGGGCATTTGATGAACCCCCATACCAGGGATACGCATCCTGAGCAATGTGACGAGAAAATTGATTGCTCCTAAAATCGATGACGTACCTAGTAGGAGGACGCTCATAATCCAAATTCCCTCACCGACTTGACCTGTTACCAAGCTCAGGGGAGGGTAGGAAGTCCAACCCGCATCCGGTGCATCGCCTACCACTAAACTGACGATCAACAATAAACCCGCAGGCGGAATCATCCAAAAGGCAACAGCATTCAAGCGCGGAAATGCCATATCCTTTGCCCCAATCATCAAAGGGATGAGGAAATTAGCAAAACCCGCACCAGCTGGCACGATCCACAAGAAAATCATGATCGTGGCGTGCAGCGTAAATAAGCTGTTGTAGACTTCAGGGGTGACGAAATCGACTTCTGGAGTTCGCAGTTCTGTACGAACCAAGTCAGCCATCACGCCACCGATACAGTAAAAAATGAATGTAGTGACTAGGTATTGAATCCCAATCACCTTATGGTCGGTGTTGAAACTAAAGTAGTCTTGCCATTTTCTGATCCCTGACTCCTCAACAAGAGCAGGGGCGTTGGCAGTTTCTTGCACTTGAGCTTGGGTCATTTGTCATTTGTCCTTTGTCCTTTGTAATTTGTCCTTTGTCACTTGTCCTTGATCACCTGTCATTTGTATGAGTACTAATGACCAGTGACTAATGACTAATGACTAATGACCAATGACTATTTGTGAACTTGATGCAGGATTTCTGGCTTAATTCCCATATCCTTGGTGTAAGGAGCGAGAAATTCATTTGGGGATAGATTCGCAGGGTTAACAGCAACGGCTTGATTTAGTGTTTCTTTGCTGGCAACTAGCTGTTCTTGCATCCATTTATCAAAGGCTTCTTGTGGCTCAACAACTACTGGCGCTCTCATTGCACCGTGGTAGGGGCCACAAAGTTCTGCACAGATCAGGGTATAGTCTCCTGCTTTTTGAGGGGTGAAGCGAATCTCGCTTTGCCTACCGGGGATCGCATCTTGTTTCAAGCGGAATTCTGGAACCCAGAAAGCGTGGATGACATCGTTGGCTGTCATACTGATTTGCACTTCTCGCCCAATAGGAACGTGCATTTCACCTGTAGTTATACCAGTTTCAGGATAGGTGAAAATCCAGGCATATTGTAGACCTGTGACGTTGACTTGTAATTCTGCTGGTTTACCTGCTTTATCAGGAGTTCCCCCAATCGTCGGAGCAACACTACCGACACCTGGGGCATTCCGCAGTTGGGGAATTTGGTCAGCATTGCGGACTTCTGCCGTAGCTGGGTCTTGCATTGCCTCATCAGATTTTTCTTGATTGAGGTTGGGTTCAGTGCTGGGAGGAGTATCGCTTAAAGTTGCGGCCATTGCACTTCCATGCCCTGGCATTTTCATCGACTCCTGATTCATCATCGGTGCTTCATGAATAGCATGGGGATCAAAGCCACCGATTTCGTTGTAGACATCAAAGCTGTAAACAGAAATACCGATAACGATAATTGCTGGGATCGCCGTCCAGAGAATTTCTAGAGGTACATTGCCTTCAACTGGTGGGCCGTCTTCATTGTCACCTGCACGCCGACGGTATTTAAATGCAGAGTAAATTAAAACACCTTCAACGAGCAAAAATATACCCGTAGAAACGATCATCATCGCGTTGAACAGACCATCCACTAAGACGGCTTCATCCGTGGCTGCTGCTGGCAACAGACCGTGATTTTGACCGTACCAAAGGCTGGCGAGCGTTAGCACGATGCCAATGAGTAATGTCCAGATTGAACTTGGAATCTTCACGGCTTACTTAATTGAATTTACTACGTTATCTTAAAGCTGCTCACTTACTAAGGTAGTCTAGGCTGTTAGACATGGGAGAGAAAGGTCTGAAATTTTTATTAATTTTTTTGGCTATTTCACTAATTTTGAGTATGAGTTTACTATCATACAACGCCAAAAATAGATGAAAATCAGTGAAAAAGTTTAAGGAAAAATTTAGGATGTTTAAATTTATTCCCATGAATCAATTTCTCACATCTTGAAAAATACCTAAAGCTTCAGGCAAAACCTTTCTGGAGTGATTCAAAGTATAAGTGAGTGCTAATCTATAAACCCATAGCCTATACGCTAGGGTGGAGATGGGACACTAAAAGAAAATTGAAAATTTTAAGAGATTCACCAAGAGCGGGCAGAAGGTATCCTTCATGAGCGAATTTGTCCTACAACAACAAAATGAAGCGGCGCTTCAGCAGCAAAAACCCAAGGAAATGATTCGTCGCTTGGTGTGGAAAATATGCATAGCCACCTTAATTTTGATGGCAATAGGCAGCGCCACCCGTGTGATGAATGCTGGACTTGCTTGCCCAGACTGGCCCTTATGCTATGGCGAACTGGTGCCAGCCAAGCAAATGAATCTCCAAGTGTTTTTGGAGTGGTTTCACAGATTGGATGCAGCTTTAATTGGTGTAAGCGCGATCGCACTCTTCGGTTTGTCGTGGTGGCATCGTCGTTTCTTACCCTCTTGGCTGCCTTGGGCATCTACATTCGCCCTATTTCTAATCGTCTTCCAAGGCATCTTGGGGGGACTCACCGTTACCGAACTGTTGCGGTTTGATATCGTTACCGCTCATTTAGGAACGGCGCTGTTATTTTTTTGCACCCTGCTGATTATCGGCACGGCACTTACTCCCTATCAGGGGAATGGAACCGTTGGTAAATTGCCTTGGGTCGGTTTAACTGCCACTGTTCTGGTTTACCTGCAAAGTCTCTTGGGTGCTTTGGTAGGCTCTCGCTGGGCGCTACACCAATGCCTCGGCGGTTCTCAACTTTGTACTGTAATGTACAGTCATATTGCTGGTTTGGTGCCGCCTTCCTTGGCAACCTTGGCAATAGTATTTATCTGTTGGCGGACACCAGCACTACATCCAGCCTTACGGCGACTGGCAAATTTGGCTGGTGCGTTGCTAACCTTACAAATCTTGTTGGGATTCGCCACTTTCAAATTACATCTCCAAGTAGAGCCTCTCACCGTCTCTCACCAAGCTATAGGAGCTACTTTGCTGGGTACTTTGGTGGTTTTCACAGTTCTCGCACTGCGTGACTCTGTGAGTGCTGAGTCACGAGTACTGAGTGCTGAGTAGGGAATGGGGCATTGGGCATTGGGGAGGCAGTGCGGTCTTCTCCCAAGGGGAGACGCCAAGGGCGATGGGGTCTCCCCAAGTAGAGCAACTGCCGTCATTGAGCATTGGTTCTTCTCCTTAATCTCCCCCTGCTCCCTCATCTCCCCCTGCTCCCCACTCTCCACTAAACGACGAAAGCCGCAACGGCGAGTATTGCGACCTATGCAGGTGCAGAAAATCTGTGTTTTCGTTTGCTTAATAAGAGCCAGCTTGAGCGGGGGCTGCATATAAGTTGTTGAAAAATAAGGAACCAGAGCCAAAATGATTGAGACTAATGTCTCTCGCCACCACGGAACATTTTTACAGGTAATTCAAAGTTACTACCAGCTAACCAAGCCTCGGATTATTCCGTTGCTTTTGATTACTACGGCTGGGAGTATGTGGATTGCTGCTAAGGGTGAAGTAGACCCATTGCTGTTGCTAGTAACTCTCACTGGTGGCACCTTGGCTGCTGCAAGCGCCCAGACGATTAACTGTGTCTATGACCGAGATATTGATTATGATATGGAGCGGACGCGCCATCGTCCGATGCCATCCGGTAAGGTTCAGCCGCGTGATGCTCTAATTTTTGCGATCGCACTGGCGACGCTTTCCTTTACACTCTTAGCAGTATTTGCCAATCTGTTAGCCGCGCTGCTAGCCTTCTCAGGCATCGTCTTTTATATTTTGGTTTATACCCACTGGCTGAAACGCCACACCCCTCAGAATATCGTTGTTGGTGGTGCGGCTGGGGCAATTCCGGCTTTAGTGGGTTGGGCTGCTGTCACGGGGACATTAAGCTGGTCAGCATGGTTAATTTTTGCCATCGTCTTTTTATGGACACCACCCCATTTCTGGGCGCTAGCTCTGATGATTAAAGATGACTACGCAAAAGTTGGGATACCAATGTTACCTGTGATTGAAGGTACTACGGCAACTGTAAAGCAGATTTGGTACTATACGCTGGTAACAGTATTTGCAACCGTCTTATTGGTTTATCCCTTGGGCGCGAGTGGAATTCTTTATGCTGCGATCGCCCTAATTCTGGGAGGATTATTTATCCACAAATCTTGGCATTTGTTGCAAAATCCACAGGATCGCGCTGTAGCTAAAGAGTTGTTTCTCTATTCCATCTCCTACATGATGCTGTTGTGTCTGGGGATGGTAGTTGATAGTCTTCCCGTTACCCATAATTTAATTAGTGCGGTGAGTAATCATCTGCATTTTATTGGTTAGGGGATGGAAAATTTAGCGATCGCGTTTGGTAAAGGGGCGCGATCGCATTTTTAGAAATTAAAAAATATACATAATAATTAGAGTTTGGCGAATTTGTGATGTCTATAATGGGCTACGTCTACGCAACTAAAGTTTTAGTCATAAGTGAATTTATTAAACATTAATTACACTGACTTGTCTATCGCTTTTTAATCGCTATGGAAAAAGCAATGCAAGTAATTCGTCACGAGTTAAATCAGCATGAACAGCAATATCTCGCAGTATGGAGTTAAGTGTGCCAATTTTAATAGGGTCATGTGCAGGAACCGTGATATGATGTTCACCATTCTGTTGAGTAGTTAACCGAATGTGGCTACCCTTTTGATGACTGACCTCGTATCCTAGACGAGCAAGAGCATTAACTAATTCTGAACCAGATAAGTCTCGTGGGAGCTTCAAGAAGCTATTACCTCATCACGTACTATGTGTAACCTAATAATTTTGGGACGATTTTGTTCATTAGGAAAATGACAGTGAACCGCATCACGGATCATTTCGCGTAGTGTTTCTATATCGTCAGCTTGAGTAAAAATTGACTCACTTAAAGCTCTAGCCGTATAACCGCCATCTGGATCATCTTCAACGAGAAATACAATTTCAGTCATAGCTTCTCCTTCTATTAAGACTAGATTTTAAAGTCCACACTCTTCACATCTTAAGAAAATTAAACTTATCACTAATGTCATACCAAGAAGTCCAAAACATGGCAAATGTCCCTTTGGAGCTTTTATAGTGAAAGTAAGGTCATAAAACCATATAGGAGGCTTTTGTTCAAAAAACAACTCTGCATTAAAAAATAATTCCTTTTTTACGATTTTAGGACGCAGCCATCCTACTTGAGTGCCAAAACGACACAAACTTTCCTCATCAGACTCCTGGTTTTCTCTTATATTTTGCCAAATTTGTTTTTGTATACTTAAACCGAAATGTCCATTGCTATATTTTGTCCATAGACTGTCAATAGTACGAAGGTCTTGACAAGACAATTTTTCTACGTCTTCCAGATAGAGTGAACCTTGTTTTTCTCTACCAGACATCTTAAGCAAAATATCAAAAGTTTTTTCATTAGCATCTTTCCATCTAGCAGATGCTAGTAAATCATTGAGTCTGCTATAATCTCTTGTCAATCCTGAGGCTATATAAGGTTTAAGATTAGATCCTATAACTTTTTTAGAGTTAGATAAAACTTGTTTATGAGGCTTTGATAATACTGCCGATTTTGCAGCAATTTGATTTTGTTTATTGTTGAGCGTGGCTAGCACTTTGTCTGTAGATTGATAGCGTTCCTTAACATAATCCTGAATTAACTTATCTAAAACTTGCCCACATTCAGGAGTAATACTTATACCTTGTGGTAAATATTTTCTCCAAATCCAGCAACCCCTGAGCGCATCATAAAGTTTATCAGAACCATCTACATTTGGTAAACATTGAGTTAATAGCCGAACACAAGTTACACCCAAACTATAAAGGTCACTTGCAGGGACAACTTGACCACGCATTTGCTCTAATGGTGTATATCCAGGCGTTCCTACTGTTGTGCCAACACCTACAAAAGTTTTTGTAATTTGTTTAGAAACACCAAAATCAATTAATATTAACTTGCCATCCAGACGGCGCATGATATTTTCTGGCTTGATGTCTCGATGAATTACACCGCGTTCATGAATAAATTTCAGGATAGGCAATAAATCAGCCAAAAGCTGTTTTATCTTTTCTTCGCTAAAGGCTCCCTGCTGCTGCAATTCTTGTAATAAATTCTGCCCCTGAATCAACTCTTGTACCAAATAAAGCCGCTTATCCTGTTCAAAATAAGCAATCAAACGGGGAATTTGCGGGTGTTCTCCCAAATCATACAAACGCTTTGCCTCTTGCTTAAATAACTCTGTAGCTTTTTCAAGTGCAGCCGTTCCTTCTAATTGAGGGACAAATTGCTTAATTACGCAAGGTTCGTCTATCTTATCTGCATCCTTAGCTTCATAAGTTCTGCTAAATCCACCCTCACCCAAAAGTCGTATTACCCGAAAACGGTTTCTGAATAATGGTGTGAGTATTTGTCCACACTTAATGCAAAACTTATTGTCATCAAGGTTAAACGGATTTGCACAACTGGAATTAGAACACTAAAGCATATTTGGGAATATATCAGCAGATATTGTCTATGTTCAGTTTTCCCAATTTCTGCTTACTGAGTTTCACCAGTCTTAATATTTTTGAACGGATTTACTTCTAGTGGCGGCTACAGTCTCAAATTACTTTTGCTAGCGTAGTGATATAAGGTTTATCGCTCCCCAGTAAGCGCCTGGAAGCAAAAGGATTAATATGGCTCATTTAAATCAGCGTCGCTCTCAAAATGTCAACGGCGATTTTTATGTAGATACTACCTGTATTGATTGTGATACCTGTCGCTGGATGGCTCCTGAAGTATTTTATGATGTTGACGATCAATCGGCTGTTTACCATCAACCAACCAATGATGCGGAAAGATTAGCAGCGCTGGAAGCACTTTTGGCATGTCCTACTAGTTCTATTGGCACAGTTGAGAAACCAAAAGATATCAAAATTGCTCAAGAAAAGGTTCCAATATTAGTAGCAGAAAATGTTTACCACTGCGGCTATCATTCTGAAAAATCTTACGGTGCTGCTAGCTATTTAATTCAGCTTCCAGAAGGTAATATTTTGGTGGATTCTCCCCGGTTTACGCCGCCTTTAGTCAAGCGTTTAGAAGAACTGGGGCCAATTCGTTATATGTACCTAACTCATAAGGATGATGTGGCAGATCATCAAAAGTTTGCCGAGCATTTTCAGTGCGATCGCATCCTCCATGCTGATGATATTACTGCGGATACTCGCAATGTAGAAATACAGCTAACTGGTTCTGAACCATTTACCTTGACACCAGATTTATTAATTATCCCAGTTCCGGGTCACACCAAAGGACAAACCGTACTACTCTACAAAAATAAGTTTCTCTTCACAGGCGATCATCTCGCTTGGTCAGAAAGCTTGCACCAACTGGCTGCATTCCGCGATTTCTGCTGGTATTCTTGGTCAGAACAGATTAAATCAATGCGTAACTTGGCTAATTACTCTTTTGAGTGGGTGCTACCAGGTCATGGGCGAAGATTTCATGCTGATAAGGAAACCATACGCCAGCAGATGCACAAGTGTATTGAGTGGATGGAATCTGTGAATTGACGTTAAAGAACTGACTTTTTACCTCATGTAGAAAAACCTAACCCCCTAACCCCCAACTCGTCGCGGGAAGGGGGAAATTTCAAAGTCTCTCTCCTTTTAGGAGAGAGATTTAGAGAGAGGTCAGCCTCTATTGCATACAAACCAGCGATCGCTATAACCTGAGTTTTAGCACTCTTTTAACCAAACACGGATTATGAAAAAGCTGATTAACAAGCCAGAAGACTTTGTGCAAGAAAGTCTAGAAGGTATGGCGGCGGCTCATTCCGATTTAATTAAACTGAACTACGATCCCGCTTTTGTCTATCGAGCCAATGCACCTATTCCGGGTAAAGTAGCAATTATCTCTGGTGGTGGCAGTGGACATGAACCAATGCACGCTGGCTTCGTGGGCAAAGGAATGCTTGATGCAGCTTGTCCTGGTGAGGTTTTCACTTCACCAACTCCAGACCAAATGCTAGAAGCAGCAAAGCTTGTAGATGGAGGCTCTGGTATTATTTATATCGTCAAAAATTACAGTGGCGATGTGATGAACTTTGAAATGGCAACGGAGTTAGCCCGTAGTGAGGGCATTCGATCGCTAAATATTTTGATTGATGACGATGTAGCAGTGAAAGATAGTCTCTATACCCAAGGACGGCGAGGTGTAGGAACAACAATCCTGGCAGAAAAAATTTGTGGTGCGGCGGCTGAGGCAGGGTATGATTTGCCACAAATAGCAAATTTGTGTCGCCGAGTAAATTTGAATGGGCGGAGTATGGGAATTGCTCTAACATCTTGTACAGTCCCCGCTAATGGAACGCCGACATTTGAATTGAGCGATCGCGAAATTGAATTAGGTATCGGTATTCACGGTGAGCCAGGAACAGAACGTACAGCCATCAAATCAGTAGATGAGATTACCGAAATTTTAACGCGATCGCTCATTGAGGATGCAGCATACACCCGCACGCTCCGCGAATGGGACGAAGATAAAGAAGAATGGGTAGATGTAGAGCTAACAAGTCTACCATTTGCCAAAGGCGATCGCTTATTAGCTTTCGTCAATAGTATGGGTGGAACCCCAATTTCCGAACTGTATATTGTTTACCGCAAACTCGCCCAAATCTGCGAACAGCAAGGATTGCAAATTGTGCGAAACTTAATCGGCCCTTACATCACATCTCTAGAAATGCAAGGTTGCTCCATTACCCTGCTGAAATTAGATGATGAAATGATCGGGCTATGGGATGCACCAGTAAAAACGCCAAGTTGGCGTTGGGGAATTTAACTAATTACGAATTATGTTGACTCAAGCGCAGATATTGCAATGGTTGCAGGCTTATGCAACGGAGATAGAGCAGAATAAAGCCTATTTGACAGAATTAGATGCTGCGATTGGAGATGCTGACCACGGGATCAATATGGATCGCGGCTTCAAAAAAGTAAGCGCTCAGTTACCAACTCTTACAGACAAGGATATCAGCAGCATTCTCAAAGCCGTGAGTATGACCTTAATTTCTTCTATTGGCGGTGCTAGTGGCCCTCTTTATGGCACTTGGTTTTTACGAGCCAGTACAGCAGTAGTTGGTAAGCAAGAATTAACAGAACAAGATGTTTTAGGAATACTGCAAGCAGGTTTAGATGGGGTGCTGCAACGTGGTAAAGCGCAACTAGGAGACAAAACGATGGTGGATGTGCTGTCTCCGGCTGTAGCCGCTTTTGGGCAAGCTGTAAAAGAAAGTAAGGGAACGCTGGAAGCTATGCAACAGGCTGTAGTAGCAGCCCAAAAAGGGTTACAAGAAACCATACCGATGCAGGCGAAAAAGGGACGGGCTAGCTACCTGGGGGAACGGAGTATTGGACATCCAGATCCAGGAGGAACTTCTGCTTACTTGATGTTGAAGAGTTTGTTAGGAGTATTGGAAAGTTCCGGCGAATAAAAAATTTTCTGAAATTATTATTCTTTTTCAGGATAATGACATTAAACTATGTGCCTAGAGTATTGATGGCGCATGAAGATGTCCTTGAGAAAGCAGCCAATATGACATCAAGTGAATCAAATGAAATTAATGCCGTTGAAGTGGATGGCGTCCGGTTTGAAACTTTAGTACCGGAGCGAATATTGTGCTTACCAAAACAAAATCTAGTACAGAAGCTTCTGAGCTTTTTGGAATTTTTATTACCAATGCCGCTAGGATATTTTTCCCCTAAATATTCTGTACAGATTGGTATACGGATTACTAATAACACCTCAACCCCCTTTAGATTTAGCTTTTATTTCACCTTCTTTCCAGAACTAGTGAATGCAAACGGGCCAATTCCATTGGAGGGTGGTTGGATTAGCCTTTTATCATCTTTAGAATCTGATTACCCTTTGGCCATGCCAGGAGAGAGCTTGACATTCTTTCCTAATATCGAAATATTTTGGATTTGGGGTAATCAATTTGGAATTAGCATCCCCAGTGCAAATGGTGGTAAATGGTTTTTTCAACCTCTCAAGCTAGGTAATTATCAGTTCCGATTTATCTATAACAATCAAAATGAAAAGGAAACAACGTACAGTTCTGTGAATAGAGATATGAGCTTAATAGAAGGTATTTGGACGGGTGAAGTATTAACTCCATTTGTTGAGTTACATTTAGCCCAGTTTTGAAGTAAAGCTTTGTCGCAGATTATCGCCTAAAAATTCAAACTTATCTAATTATCTGATTCACAACAGATGCACTCTGAATACGCCATTTACCTCGTTGTCGAATCAAATCATACCGAACCCGCAAATTCTCGTTAGAAGAGTTTTTAAACTGACCATTTTCATATAACTGCGTCGCTTCCTTCACCGTAGCTACCACTGCGGCACGATCTGCGAATAAATCAATTTTCTCTACAGATTCCACCTTTACGCTATGTTCGTACTTGCGGTAGCGGTTGTCTGACCTAGCCTGTTGAGCGATCGCCCGCCATTGAGACAAAGCTGAACCAGTTAAAATCTGCTCTAAGTTATCAATCTCATGATTCGGCCCTAAAGCTTCGGCTTTAGTAGATAGCCAAGTGCGAATGACTTCCTCTGCCGCTGCATCTGTTAAAGAGCCATCTAGTCCTTGTGGTTGACTATTTGGATCGGGAATAGATATTGGTGGTTGATTTATTTGTACAAACAACTGTGAAACAGGTGCAGGTCGTGTGGGAAAAAACAGATTTTTTAACCATCCAAAAGTTGTTGTGGCTAACACCCAAAAAACTAAAATACTCACCAAAGAAATAAACACTCTCCATACCAGCCGTGTTTTCCCTTCAATGGTATTAGCAAAAGTTCGCCGCCGCCGAGGACGACGAGAATGGGGGCGATTGTCCGGTAAACGCTCTCGGATAGGAGATGGAGCAGGTTTTCTCCGCCGACGCTTTTGGTTATGAGCAGGTGTAGCACTTTTAACTGAACCGTTCAAATGCTCCTTTGTGCCTCTGCTCGTTCGTTCAGCAGCAGGAACCTCTGATTTTACGTTTCCAGATGAATTCCACATCGGTGGTGAGAAGTTTGAATATTCTGGTGTGTCTGGCAAATCTAGGTCAGGTGTTCTGTTGTGGTTAAATTGCTTTGGAGTCCTAGTTGAATTTTTAGGGAAAGGCAAATTATTTGTCTGTGGCTGGGGAAAATTTTGGGGGTTAATTACAGCCCACTCATTAGTTGTTTCTGCATCAGTTGGCAGTGCTTCTAAATAAGCTTGTACCTGTTGGTTAGCAAAGTAATCTTTTAGAAACGCTTGCTGGTTTGCTAAATCTCGAAAATGGGGAAATACTTCGTGTTGCAACCACTGTTCTGCATATAGACACAGCCCTGGTAACAAATCGGGAGAGTCTTGAGATTTTTCTCTAATAAAAGCTAAAGCTTCGTACTCCTGACTAAGTTCTAAAACCCGAGTTGCTTCTTCAGTTTGTCCCAAAAGTAAAGCACATAATGACTGTTCTAAATGTACATCTTGGCGTTTGCCCAGACGCATGAGCATTTGCCTTGCTTGACGAATTAAAGCAGGTTGCCGTTGAGCAAATCCCCGCGCTATTAAGGCATAAACAGCTAAGTAAGTGGCAACAGCAGAAGGACGTTTGCTTTGGGCTTCAAATAACTTGTGCTGTTCGGCGACTGTTAAGTGGTTGCGTAACTGCTGAATAAACCGCAGAAAGTCATCTATGTTTAAACCAGAATCATCATTATTCGTGCCATCAATTCCGCCACGATCTTCTAAAAGATTTTGTAATAATTCCAAACCTTGGCTTCGTTCGGCAGTCTTTTCTTGAGGTAGTGCCAACAACTCCAAAATTCGATATGGTCGCAATTTATAAAGATCCGCCTGAATTTCCGCCTGGACGCTGGCGAACAACCCTTCGCGTACTAACAGTTCTTGACCAGTTTCTAGGGATATAGCGGCATTTTCATAGTGACCTTGTTGCCACTGTTCGCGACCTAATTCTAGACAAGCAAGGGCAACAGTCAGAACAACATCTGGGTGTTCAGCACTTTCGTGTATTTCTTCGTCTGCTAAATTATTACCCTTTCTTGGACTTGTAGCACCATTTTTATTTACCAGGTACGGACGACCTAGTTTTAGTACAAGTTCGTATTCCCCTAACTCTTGCAAAATTAATAAAGCGCCCACTAATTCGTCTTGAGTAATTTCGATACCCAGACTCTGGGTATTGCTACCCCTTTTGGTGCTTTCTGGAGAATTTTCCAGTGCTACTGCGGCAGCAGCAAGGTTATCAGGATCGTAGGCGTGGGCAAGATACAGATGATCGTAGGTACTGCGTTGTTTTGGATCTGATAAAACCACGTAAGCTTCTTCTATGAGTTGTTTACGAGAAGAAATTGCTGCCTGAGAATACTCACGTCGCGGCAATTGTACAATGCGATCGCTGTATGCCTGTCGCAATTGTTCATCACTTGCCGCTAACGGTAGTCCTAAAATTCGGTAGTAATCTAGCGGAATTCGCACAGCCTACTTCCCCTGCACCGCGATCAACATAATTTACCTAGAGCGTTCCAGGCCGTAAAACCGTGCCATAAAAATGCCGTATAGAATTTACTCTACAAGTGTATATTGCAACAACTTGTTTTGTACCTTCCCGAAATTTTGAGTCACATTTTAGTACTAATTTTTTGCTTTCGCCTAGAAAGCCTCAATTGTTTGTTTTAATTCTTAGTATTTTTGTTTAACACAACTATTATCAGCCTTCGATACCACAAACCACAACTACCGCTTTTAATCACGGCATAATTGTTGTGGCTGGAAGAATCTATTGATGATTGATTTTTTTGGTACTTTCCTACTAGGCAGTAACAAAAATACCACTATTGAGGGTTTTACCCTGATAACAGGAGACAAAAATCATATCATAATTTACCCTTCATTACAATTACCTATTTGGGTATTATAGATTTTTGCCTGCTTTTTTTAAAATTGTTAATGGATATGCAGAAAGCAGTCTATCTTGATTGCTAGTCTGTGAAGGGGAATAGAGAGAGACAACCTAAAGTGGCAGATATTGCCCTTAGAGTCAAATCCTCACGGGGCATGAGCTGAAAAGTTAAAAATCAAAAATTAAAAATTCAGCTATTCCCTAAGACCCTTTTTTGGTGCATAAATAAAGTTTGATTGTTGAGTCTTACAAACGCTAGCCTGTTAAAAGCTGAGGTGTTATTAGACCAACTTATTTAAGACTGTAACTTTAAGTTGTACAACAGGGATACTCAAAAATAATGGTTCAAGAGCGTACTTTACCCACTTTTAATCCTGCTACTACGCAAATTACAAAAGAAGAAGGGTTACGGTTGTATGAGGATATGGTGTTAGGGCGCTTGTTTGAAGACAAGTGCGCTGAAATGTACTACAGGGGCAAAATGTTTGGTTTTGTCCATTTGTACAACGGTCAAGAAGCCGTTTGCAGTGGTGTTGTGCAGTCAATGCGACCGGGTGAAGATTACGTTTGTAGTACTTACCGCGACCACGTTCATGCTCTCAGTGCCGGTGTACCAGCAAAAGAGGTGATGGCAGAATTATTTGGTAAAGCCACAGGTTGCAGCAAAGGGCGCGGTGGTTCCATGCACATGTTTTCTGCTCAACATCGCTTGTTGGGTGGCTATGCTTTTGTGGCTGAGGGAATTCCTGTAGCAGCTGGGGCGGCTTTTCAAACCAAATATCGCCGCGAAGTGCTGGGAGATAAAAACGCTGACCAAGTGACAGCTTGCTTTTTTGGTGACGGTGCAGCTAATAACGGTCAGTTTTTCGAGACGCTAAATATGGCAGCTTTATGGAAACTGCCAATTCTGTTTGTGGTCGAAAATAATAAGTGGGCCATTGGGATGTCTCACGAACGAGCCACTTCCCAGCCAGAGATTTATAAAAAAGCCAGCGTGTTTAACATGGTGGGCGTGGAAGTAGATGGCATGGATGTACTAGCAGTTCGAGCCGTGGCTCAAGAAGCTGTAGCCCGTGCCCGTGCAGGTGAAGGCCCAACATTAATTGAGGCGCTTACCTACCGCTTCCGGGGTCACTCCTTGGCAGACCCAGATGAAATGCGGAGCAAAGCGGAGAAAGAATTTTGGTTCGCCCGAGACCCAATTAAAAAGTTGGCAGCTTATTTGGTAGAGCAAAATCTCGCAGATGAGGGAGAAATCAAAGCCATTGACCGTAAAATTCAGGATGTAATCGACGAAGCAGTTAAATTCGCCGAAAGCAGCCCCGAACCAGACCCCAGCGAGTTATATCGTTTCGTGTTTGCAGAAGACGAATAACAAATTTAGGAGTTAGGAGTTAAAAGTTAGGAGTTATGAATTTTTAACTCCTAACTCACAACTCCTAACTTCTAACTATCCATATACCCAGGACTAAAATTTGTGTTTAGCATTGCAGTTCAACAGCAACAGTACAAGACTTATATTCTTTCTGACGAAGGCGCTGGTTCTCAGTTGGAAGTCGTACCAGAACGCGGCGGTATCATCACCCGTTGGCGCATTCAAGGGCAAGAAGTTTTCTACCTAGATACTGAACGCTTTACTCATCCTGAGTTGAGTGTCAGAGGTGGGAATCCAATTTTGTTTCCTATTTGTGGTAATTTACCAGATAATACTTACATTTACAACGGTCAAAAATATACTCTCAAGCAACACGGTTTCGCTCGTGAATTGCCGTGGAAAGTAACAGAACAAGAAACTGGAGATAAAGCTAGTCTCACTGTCGTTCTTGATAGCAACGAGCAAACCAAGGCTGTGTATCCTTTTGATTTTCAGCTGGCTTTCACCTACGAACTTCAAGGTAATACCCTTGAAGTGCGCCAACAATATAAAAACTTGTCATCTAGATCAATGCCCTTTTCGGCTGGTTTCCATCCCTACTTTCTGTGTGGTGATAAAACTCAGTTAGAACTGGAAATTCCTTCTAAGCAGTATCAAGATAATCAAACTAAAGAAATTCACTCTTTTGATGGTAATTTTGACTTTAGCCGTGATGAAATTGATTTTGCCTTTGGACAGCTAACAAGTCAATCGGCCACTGCAATAGACCGCAGCCGGAAGTTAAAACTCACTTTGGATTATGATAATTTCTCTACCTACCTAGTATTTTGGACAGTCAAAGGCAAAGAATTTTACTGTTTAGAACCTTGGAGTGCCACCCGTAACTCTCTCAATACTGGCGATAACCTGACTGTGTTAGCACCAGGAGCTAGCCATACAGCATCTATAAGGTTAAAGGCTAATTTTTTCTAAACCCCTTTACAAATCTACAGATGTGTATGCTATGATGGCAAAGTTGCGAAATGCAGCGAAAGGGTCGCTAACTCAACGGTAGAGTACTCGGCTTTTAACCGATTAGTTCCGGGTTCGAATCCCGGGCGACCCATATAGAAGTTTATTAAATGATGTAAAGAAGCGATCGCTCCTCTTTGTAATTGCACAAACAAGCATTTGGGATAATGGGCTACCATAGCTACTAATTCTAGGGTAGCTAAATGTACAGCAGTACAGAGCAACTATAGGGCATAGTACAGCAGTAGAGAACAAGTATAGAACATATTTCTAATAACTATGGCGTAAACTTTTTCAACATAGATACACCACACTAGTTATAATTTCCTATAAGTAAGTTGAAAAAACTCTTAAGATTTAGCGTAATGATTGCGCTTCTCTCAGACCGACTAGCTGACAACCACATTAGGAGGACTATCTATGGCGCTTGTACCACTGCGGCTGCTGTTGGATCACGCAGCTGAAAACGGTTACGGCATCCCAGCTTTCAACGTTAACAATTTGGAGCAGATTCAGGCGATCCTGAAAGCTGCTGTCGAGACAGATAGCCCCGTAATTTTACAAGCTTCTCGCGGCGCTCGTAATTATGCAGGAGAAAACTTTCTACGCCACCTGATTTTGGCAGCGGTAGAAACCTATCCTCACATTCCCATTGTCATGCACCAAGATCATGGTAATGCGCCTGCTACCTGCTACTCAGCAATTAAGAACAACTTCACCAGCGTGATGATGGATGGTTCTTTAGAAGCTGATGCTAAAACTCCCGCTAGCTTTGAATACAACGTCAGTGTTACCCGCGAAGTTGTAAACGTAGCTCATGCTTTGGGTGTCAGTGTTGAAGGTGAACTCGGTTGTTTGGGTTCTCTAGAAACTGGTGCTGGTGAAGCTGAAGATGGTCACGGTTTTGAAGGTACACTCGACCACTCTCAACTTTTAACTGACCCCGATGAAGCTGTTGACTTCGTAGAAGCAACCCAAGTAGATGCTTTGGCTGTTGCCATTGGCACAAGCCACGGTGCTTACAAGTTTACCCGCAAGCCGACTGGTGAAATTTTGGCAATCAGCCGCATTGAAGAAATTCACCGCCGTCTGCCTAACACCCACTTGGTAATGCACGGTTCTTCTTCTGTGCCTGAAGATTTGCTTGCACTGATTAACCAGTATGGTGGTGCAATTCCTGAAACCTACGGTGTACCTGTAGAAGAAATCCAAAAAGGTATTAAGAGTGGTGTACGTAAAGTAAACATCGACACCGACAACCGTTTGGCTATTACTGCTGCTGTACGTGAAGCTTTGGCTAAAAAACCAGAGGAGTTTGATCCCCGTCACTTCCTCAAGCCTTCCATTACATACATGCAAAAGGTTTGTGCTGAACGCTATCAGCAATTTGGCACAGCTGGCAATGCAAGCAAGATTAAGCAAATTTCTTTGGAAGATTTTGCTGCTAAGTATGCTAAAGGTGAACTTAACGTTGTTACCAAATCAGCTGCTAAAGTTTAATTTTGACAGCAAATAAATATGGGCATAGTTTTTCTATGCTGCTAAAAAACTGAGGATTTTAATGTTGTCAGAAACCGGGTGTTTACCCGGTTTTTTGTTTTATTCATAAGGATTGGGCATTGGGCATTGGAAAGAGGACTTGGAGACAAGGAGAATTGGGGACAAGGGGAAAGACTTGTTGTAAGTTCTAAACTTTTGTCACCTTGTCACCTTGTCCCCTTGCTTCCCCTGCTTCCCCTGCCTCTTCCCCAATCCTTAGAACACCCGATGTTGTAAGGAAGGCATTTGACGGCGGACTTGTTCTAGCCTAGTGGGCTTGATTTCTGCGATCGCAATTCCCGGTTTTTCTCCAGCATCGGCTAAAATTACACCCCAAGGGTCGATAATGACCGCGTGACCGTGGGTTAGACGACGGGCGTAGTTATTCCCCGTTTGGGCCGGAGCAATGACGTAGGCGGTATTTTCGATAGCTCTGGCTTGTAGTAGTACTTGCCAGTGGTCTTTACCTGTAAAGGCGGTAAAAGCGGCGGGAATAAAGATAATATCGGCTCCCTTATCTGCCAGATGACGATACAGTTCTGGAAATCGGACATCATAACAAATAGAAAGCCCTAAATTACCGAGCTTTTCTGAGAAATGGACGGGGGGTAATTGCGTACCAGCCACAACCGTGCTGGATTCGCGGTAGGTGTTGCCGTCAGGGACATTAACATCAAATAGGTGGACTTTGTAGTAGCGCGCAAGCTCTTGACCGTTAGGGTCGATGAGTAGAGTAGTGTTATAAACTTTGCCTGTATTATCTACAGGAAGTGGAAAGCTGCCGCCCAAGATGGTAATTTGAAAGCGTTGAGCCATTTTTTTGAGAAATTTTTCACTTTCAAGAGCGATCGCATCACCTTGTGCGAGTTTATCTTTTTCTTCTCCCATATAGGAAAAGTTTTCTGGCAAACCCACCAATTCAGCACCTTGACGCACGGCAAGCTCTATTAATTCTTCTGCCTGTGCCAAATTTTTCTGTAAATCGGGCACACTGGTCAATTGAATAGCGGCGGCTAAATAAGACTTCATAGATTCAACAACGAACAGTTGATTTATGGAAAAGAGATTATCAAAATATATCGCTACTTCAAGATTTGTGGAACTTAATTAGAAATGCGTCAGCCAAGATTTTCTTTAACACACTGGTTTTATTGCCGATCTTAATCTTCCTCTGGGTTCTAGCAAACTGAGCAAGATAAAGATTAGATTGCGATCAAACCTTGATAAAAACTGTCTACTGTGGATATTTCTATTCTCATTCAAACATTTATCGCTGTGTTTGTCTTGGCGGATGCTGTGGGCAATATACCGATTGTTTTAGTTTTGACTAAAGGCATGATGCCAGACCAAAGAAACAAAGTTATAGATAAAGCAATTATCATTGCGATCGCTGTTCTTTTGCTATTTGCCTTTGCAGGGCAAATAATTTTAAATTACTTGGAAATCAGTATCGGCTCTTTGCAAATAGCAGGAGGACTATTGTTGCTGTTAATTGCTTTGCAGATGCTGCGGGGAGAATTAGATAGTCCAATTATTGAAGAAGGACGCGATGTCGCAATTACTCCACTAGCTTTACCACTGTTAGCAGGGCCGGGGACTTTAACAACGGTGATGTTGCTGATGTCTAAATCACAGAGTCCGCATATTGCTGTGGCGGTGGGTATCTTAGGGGCAATGTTTAGCACTTGGTTGATTTTGCGTTTAGCAAATCTGATTGACCAGTGGATTGGTGCAGAAGGTGGAGTGATTGTGACTCAGCTTTTAGGTTTTCTATTAGCGGCGTTAGCGGTGGAAATTGGTAGTACGGGAATTAGGGAGTTGTTTTTGAAGTAGAAAACTCCTAAAATAACGTGAGTTCGATGAACCTCTCCCGGACAACCTCCCTCTACGGAGAAAGGGAGGAGCAACGAGAAATTAGGTTTTTAACTTCCCTCTCCGTGTCCAAGAGGGTTGGGGGAGAGGTCAAAAAAGGGCTTGTCGAACTTGCGTTAAAATATTCTGAAACTGTATACAAATGTAAACAAGTTTGAGAAACGAGAAATTCGCGGCTCTCAAACTTGTTTATGAAAATTAACTTAAAGTTAGAACAAAATGGATAACTCAAGAGGATTTTATTACCGATTGAGTTTCAAAGATGCTTTTCGAGAGTGGAAGCTAATGTAGTTTTAGGCACAGCGCCGACCACCATATCCACTTTTTGCCCACCCTTAAAAATCATTAATGTGGGAATACTGCGGATGCCGTATTGACTAGCAACTTGAGGATTTTCATCTGTGTTGACTTTTACGACCTTTATTTGACCTTTGTACTGTTCGGAGATTTCATCGACAACAGGAGCTACCATACGGCATGGTCCGCACCAGGGTGCCCAAAAGTCAACTAAAACTGGTACATCGCTGTCGAGTACTTCTTGCTTGAAACTAGAATCGGTAACTTGTGCGGCTGTTGACATGCCTAAAACCTTCGCCAATAATATCTGAACTTGGTGAAAATTCTACCATAGCAAAAACCTCAGCTTGGGAGTGCGAGGATGTACATTTGCAAAGAAGCTCTCTTATTTTATTTACAAACATAAGGAACCGCCCGAACAGTAGTCCGGGCGGAGTGTGGTGTGAGGAGTGAACGGAAACATGCGTCTCCGCTATCTCTATTGTAAGCGACATATCGGATTTTTCCAGCAATTGTTTAGGGGCTGGAAAAATTATTGAAGAATTTGGGAGTGGGGAGTAGAGAGCAGGGGAGGCAGGGGAGGCAGGGGAGGCAGGGGAGGCAGGGGAGGCAGGGGAAGAAGAATTAATAACCCATGCCCTATGCCCTATGCCCTATGCCCCAATTCTATTTCCCCATACCTAATTGTTGAGCTTTTTGGTAAACTTTACCCTCGGTTAATAAAGAAGGTGCAATCACAACTTCCACTTGTTGCATTTCTTTAATATTTTTGGCTCCTAAAGTTCCCATGCTGGTTTTTAAGGCTCCTAAAAGATTGTGAGTGCCATCATCTAGCCCTGCTGGGCCAATGAGTATTTGCTCTAGGCTACCAGTGGTGGCAACGCGAATGCGGGTGCCACGGGGCAAAACTGGGCTAGGAGTCGCCATACCCCAATGATAACCTCTTCCAGGGGCTTCTGCGGCTCTGGCAAAGGGGGAGCCAATCATCACACCATCAGCGCCACAGGCGATACATTTGCAAATGTCGCCACCGGTGATTAAACCGCCATCAGCAATAATGGGGATATAGTTGCCAGTTTCGTTATAGTAATCATCTCGTGCTGCGGCACAATCTGCGATCGCAGTTGCCTGTGGCACACCAACACCCAATACCCCACGAGAAGTACAAGCCGCACCAGGCCCAATTCCCACCAGTACCCCAGCCGCCCCAGCTTTCAACAAATTCAACGTGACTTCGTAAGTCACGCAATTCCCCAACACCACGGGGATGGGCATGGAACGACAAAATTCTGCTAAATCGAGTGGTACTAAAGACTCTGGTGACAGATGTGCAGTAGAAACTACCGTAGCCTGGACAAAAAATAAATCTGCCCCAGCTTTTGCCACCGCCTCACCGTATTTACTTGCACCGGCTGGAGTTGCACTCACAGCTGCAATGCCACCTTGTTGTTTAATTTCCTGAATACGTTGTTCAATTAATTCCGGCTTTATTGGTTCGGCATAGAGTTCTTGCATGAGGGCAACAAATTCATCTTTCCCCACAGAGGTAATCCGATCTAATATTGGCTCTGGGTCGGCATAGCGAGTTTGAATACCCTCTAAGTTGAGGACACCTAATGCTCCTAACTGTGACAAACGTACAGCCATACGAACATCTACTACGCCATCCATAGCACTAGCAATTATCGGGATTTCTCGCTCAATATTGCCAATACGCCACTTAGTATCTGCCAAACTGGGGTCTAGTGTTCTATTACCAGGGGCTAGAGCAATTTCATCTATTCCGTAAGCTCTGCGAGCTGTTTTTCCCCGCCCAAGTTGAATTTCCACGCTTTAACTTTACTCAAATCTGTTTAAGCTAGGGTATCAAATTGTGGGGAAATTTGGGGCGTTTTTTCCCTAACCATATAAGTGACTAGTGACGGTTGTCATTAGTCATTTGGATTTTGACTGATTAAAAATCCAAAATCAGTTTGATTTACCGTTTATTTTTAGCGGCACCCACACCAGTGTAACCAGTTGCTAACCAAATTATCGCTCTAGCTCCATCACGAACAGATTTTTCGATAGATTCAGGGGGTTTTTCGGAAGGAACTGGCACTGGTTTTAAATAAATACCCCGACTACCCAAAATAATTTCGCCAATGACACAAGCCCGACGCATGTGAAAGTCTGAAGTAATCAAATAAACGCTCTTAATGCCGCGAGCTTGCAAATCATCTACCAAAGTAGTAAAATTAGTAACTGTATCTACTGCTTCATAATCCAAGTGTAAACGTTGAGGATCGACACCAGCTTTGGTAAACACTCTTTGGGTGAATGTACGTGGACTGCCGCCTGTAATCCAAATCGGTATATTTGGATGCTCGCTAACGAATTTTGCTGTAAATTTTTCTCGCTCTAAATGTCTCGTTGAACCACCTAACACTACGACTGCTTGCGGCTGCACAAATTGGTTTTGTACTTCTTTGTATCCCCACCACATAAATATTGGTAGGACAAAAGCCATAAAACGAAAAGATTTATTTGTAAAGAGTAGCTTATTCAAGGCTCAATAACTTAATTTACTTGGTACACAATTTTCTCTGGCTATAAGAAAAAACAATTGATAGTAGAGTAGCAAACTTCCCAAGAATCTGCACAAATTCTGCCCAAATATAAATTTGGTTGGTTTTTGTGTAACAGCGCGATTAAGCGTGCTTGGAGTTTTTCCTCTAATTGATGGATTATCCTAACCGATATCGGACGATTCATCAAAGGGTTTTTAACCACTTTATATAGTAGTTTTCAATTGCACGGAATACAGGAGCCAGTAGCATGGGCGGATATCCCGACTTGTAAGAACTGGCGTACTACTTTTATGGGTACAGCAATGCTCTTACCATATTAATTGCTGTATATATGAATTGTCTAAAGATAACGGGACTGGTGCGACTTGAACGCACGACCTGACGCTTAGGAGGCGTCCGCTCTATCCAACTGAGCTACAACCCCAACTGCGAAGCATATATAATTATAGCATTAGATAGCAGTAGTTTTAGGTAGACTGCCAAAAATTATCCCAAGAGCCACCACCTACTTCTAAACCACAAAGAAAACTTTTTGCTTTTAAAATTACTTTAGATTTTCTGCCATTTAGTTCTCGTAACTCTAAGTTTAGTTTTCCTTGCATAGTATCCCGGCAACAGTATCTTAAACCTTCTGCTGTCGGCGCACGTAGAGGTGTACCAGATAAATCTGTGGTTCCTGTTAACTCAATTTCATAATTAGTGTTGCTAGCTTTCATTTGCCATCTACCCCAAGGCTGAATTTCCCACTCAACTTGGGAATTCCAGGGAACAAATTCATAAAACTTGCCTTGATAGTGCAGTCCAATCATCGCTACAGATTCCATCCACCACAGCACACCCCGCCGTCCACCACCAGCAGTTAATGCTAAGTCGGGTTCGCCCTCGAAGCAATTACAGTTTATCCAAAACCATTTCTGAGGAAAAGCACCACCCCAATTTTTCTCGCCGTAGGCTGGGGCGTTAGTGAATTCGTAGATTTTGCCATTCCAGTCAATCTTTCCACTGGCTAAACCGTGAGCCATCAAAATTTGCCATCCAGGTTCAAAAATCTGCAAGAATGACAGCCAGCCGGCGGTTGATTGCTGAATGCCATTTTGATTGCCCCAACCGTATACTGGTTGAATTTCATACTGCCAACGACAATAATTATTGGTGGCGCGATCGCGAATTATTCCCTGATTCAAGGTGGCTGTGGCTTGATATCCCTCTTGAACGTGATACTCAAACTCTGCTGGGAGTAAGTATAGGGGGGAAACTTGCAAATTATTTTTACCCCAATGACCTAAACCTAAAACATCTCGACTACCCCAAAATTTGTTGACATCAGGAAAAGTACGGCAGAGATACTCATCATCCGGGCCGAGGATTTGGGCTGCACCGCCACTGTGAGGTTTACCGCCGATGGGATCTTCAATGGAGTACATAAAGGCGAATGTTTGCCCAATTTCCGGTAACGTGACGCGGTAATACCAACCTTCAAAGAAGCGACGGCTACTGCCATCCCAGTGATAACCAGAATGGGGCGTTTGGGTTGATTGGAGAGGATTTTTGGGAATAGTTAACATAGATTTATCTAACTGCCGATTTTTTCAGTATGCGCGATCGCTTTGATATCAATGATGCTTATGAAATTCTTGGGCTAAAACCCGGTGCATCTCAAGCACAGGTGAAGCGAACTTACCGTAAACTGGTGAAAATTTGGCATCCCGATCGCTTTGTCGAGCAAAGACAAAAACAGGAAGCTGAAGAAAAAATCAAATCAATCAACGCAGCTTACAACAGGCTCAAATCCGAAATTCCATCTGAGCCTCCTATTGCTGAAAATCCATCTTCATCTTCGCCTAAAAATCCCCCAAAAATATCTGTCAATCGTTGGGATGCAGAAACTTTCTACACTTTAGGAGTAGAAAATGCTACTCAAGGAAGATATGAAGATGCGATCGCAGATTTTACCCACGCAATTCGGCTCAATCCTCACTATATTGACGCGTATAAATATCGTGGGCTAGTTTGCTCACAATTGGGATACGAATATAGAGCTGCTTCAGATTTAAATAAAGCTGCACAAATAGAAGAAGAGTTAAGAAATCCGGGAAGTACACGTAGATCGCGATCGCCTAGATATGTATCAAAACCTAGACCTCTAGTAGAAAGATTTTGTCAGAGGATAAAAAGTTTCCTGCGGCTAAATCGGCGTTGGAGATAAAGAAGCGAAGAATATAGTTTAAGACACTTTAGGCGGCAACACCAGACTGGAGTTAAATCCTACTTATACTTGGGAATACTAAGTGTAGTAAGATTTGCTGCTGATTTCTGAGTATGAGCGAGCGCTTCGATATAAATTATATTTACGATATCCTTGGGTTAAAACCAGGTGCATCTGCTGATGAAGTCAAGCAAGCTTACCGCCAGATGGCTAAGACTTGGCATCCAGATTGTTTTCTTGAACCGCAGCAAAAGCTAGAAGCAGAAGAAAAAATCAAAGAAATCAATCAAGCTTATGCAAGATTAAAGTCTTATCAGCCAAATGAGACAAATCAAGCTGCTTCCACTTCTACCAAAATTGATTTTACTCCATCCAATGCTGAAAGTTTCTACAAACTGGGCATGGAGAAAGCTCAAAAAGGAAAATATACTGAAGCAATTGAAAACTTTACCCAAGCGATTCGTCTCAACCCCAACTACTTTGAAGCCTACAAATACCGAGGGCTTGCTTGCTCGAAACTAGGATATGAAAATAGAGCCAAGTCAGATATTAAAAATGCCAGAGAACTAGAACTGAAACAGAAAAAAGCATCGCCAAATCCACCACCACCCAAACCGACATCGCCGCCGCCAAAGCCACCAACGTCACCACCACCACCTCAACCGACATCGCAACCGCCAAAGCCACCAACGCCGCCAGCACCTGAATCACAGTCTCAACCTTTACCGTGGAAATGTGTACACACCCTGACTCATCTGAACTGGGTTTTGACAACTGCAATCAGTCCAGATGGGCAAACTTTGGCTAGTGGAAGTAGTGATAATACTATCAAGATTTGGCACCTCGACACAGGTAAATTACTACATACTCTCACTGAACATACAAAATGGGTAAGATGCCTAGCCTTTAGCCCAGATAGCCAAACTCTGGTTAGTGGCAGTGATGAGAGCAGCATAGTCATTTGGCAAGTATCTACAGGTAAATTACTCAAGACACTCAAAGTACATTCAACCCCAGTTTTTTCTGTAATCATTAGTCCAGATGGTCACACTATCCTAAGTGGGGGTACAGACACTACTATCAAGGTTTCCCATATAGAGATGGGACAATTATTGCAAGTTCTCAAAGGTCATTCTGGCTTAGTTTACTCCCTTGCTATTTGCCCAAAACAACAGATTTTTGTCAGTGGCGGTGCGGATAATACCATTAAGCTGTGGAATTTGAAGAGTAACAAACTGCTGCAAACTCTCAACGGACATTCAGGTTGGGTGATGTGTGTTGCTATTAACCCTGATGGGCAAATTTTAGCTAGTGGCAGTTATGACCAGACTATCAAGCTATGGAACAGTAGTACAGGTAAGCTAATTAACACTCTTGCTGGACATCGCAGCTATATTTGTGCAATTGCTTTTAGTCCCGATGGTCAGCATCTTGTTAGTGGTAGTGCAGATTGTACTGTGAAGATATGGGATGTTAACACGGGACAAGAACTTTACACTTTGGATAACCATTCAGATTGGGTTAACTCCGTCGCTTTCAGTCCCGATGGCAAAACTTTGGTTAGTGGTAGTCGAGATATGACTATCAAGCTTTGGCGATGCGATATCTAACAACAAATTAAAAGTTTAGAGAATTGAAGCAAATTGCTAGATTTTTTGATCTATCCATTAACTGACAGTTAAATAACATCCATCTTTGGGATACTCTTTCTCTTGATTAAGTATTAACTCTCTAAAGATTAAGTATTAACTCCCTGGAGATAGAGCCAGTTGTTTAATCGCAGAGGTTATTCTGAGATTACCAACAGTTGAGTAGCAAATAAGACTCAATCTTTATCAGCAACATATATTTTCAGTTCATTAAAATCCCTTGTTTTCACAAAGCTTTAGTTTGTCAATATCGTATCTGAGGAGTTAAATCAACGGTTATGTCTATTCCTAATGAACGCGAAAGCAAAAACAGTGAAGTTAGACAAGAATCTTACACTGATATTAATGGCAATACTCAGACCCATTTCACACAAACCACTGAAACAGTTAAGAACAATACAACTAATCCCAACTCTTACACTAACGGTTACGTACATGGTCGAAATGTTGAGCGTAGCTACCAGCAAGCAGATTTAGCCCAGCGTGATGAAAACAATGCTAGTGGTGGTTTATTGTTGGGTATTATCATTACTTCCCTGCTTGGTTTGGTTATAGGTGGGGTCTGGTACTTCAACCAGCAGAATAACGCAGCGGTTAACAATATTGTGCCGGTCGCGGTTCCTGTACCGAGTAAAAGTAATCCAACTCCCAGTGCATCTCCTCAACCACAAACGATAATCAAAGAAACCACTAAGGAAGTCCCTGTTCCTGTTACTGTTCCTATTCCTGTTCCCCAACAGCAAGTTACACCTCCATCTACACCTCGCCAACCGGATATTAACATTACTATTCCACCCCAGCAGCCTGCGGCAGAAAAAGCACCTTCTGTAACTCAGCCAGCCCCTAAAGCGACACAAAGTCCGGTGACGAGTCCAACTACTAATAGTCCGGCTTCGCAGAACGATAGTTCTACTAATACTGTTGCTCCTGGTACAAAAAGTGACACCTCTAAAAGTACTACACCTCAAGGAGTAGACCAGTCAAACAGTACATCTAATAGCGATTCTTCTACCGCAGGCGGTTCTGGTCAATAACGCTTTCTAACTGAACTTTCAGCCCAGTTGGTAATGTTGGTGTGAATGCCAATATTACCAACTGGGACAAATTTTAAGCAATATTTCTGAATTGTTGCGATAAATTAATGGTATTCAAGTTTAGTAAAGGTGTCTTGTAGCTAAACAAACACAATGCTAGATTAAGACCAAGGTACAAACAGGTTAAAAGTTAAACAAAAACTTTCAAGTTAGAGCCTGTGCCTCCTGCTCTAATCTTATTGCGATCGCTCTGAAGTTGTGACATCCATTGAATGTGTTTTTGCCTTAAGTTCAATGAGTTCGTTTTGGAGGTTTTAAGACGCACAGCCAGAAAATGCCTGCCTAGTTGGAATATTAAGGATGTGCAATTCTGAGTAAAGCGATCGCAAATACTGTCCACCTTATTTTAAGTTAGCCATTTCTGAATTCTCCAATCTTCAAGGAACCGCCCCAAGCTATTGAGATTTATCCATCGTAGCTTCAGGCGGTTTCTGCTTTGAGTTTTATGCATTTTTGTCATTTGTCCTTTGTCCTTTGTCATTTATTTAGACTAATAACCAATACTTCGACTACGCTCAGTACAAGTGACCAATGACCAATGACCAATGACTAATGACTAATGACCAATGACCAATGACTAATGACCAATTAAAGTAATTACAGTCACTTCAGGCGGACAAAATAAACGTCCTGGTTTATAAGTTCCTAAACCACGATTGACATATAGTTGATTTTCTTCCACCTTGTGAAACCCTTGCGCCCACTCCCAATATCGAACTACTTTCGAGCAGTCTCCTAATAAAAATGTCACCCAACGCCGCAATTTTTTGGGAATTTGTTTAAGTAGCTTTTTGTAATAAAGTACTAGAGGGCCAATGCCCGGAATGACGATGTGACCACCGTGGGTATGACCAGATAGTTGCAAATCTACGCGCCATTGTTGCAATATCTTGGCTGTATCTGGGTTATGAGATAAAACGATTCGCGGTGTAAGCGAATCTAGTTTATTCATCACTGGTGCGGGGTAAAATTCCCGCGACCAATAATCAGCTAGTCCTACCAATGGTAATTCTTTTCCTAGTGGATAGGCAATTTCATTCCAAAGTACATGCACCCCAATGCTGGTTAACGCTTGTGTAACTTCTGCTTTGGAGTGGCTGTAATAGATATCGTGGTTCCCAAGTACAGCGTAGATACCACAGCGACTTTGCAGATGTTTGAGTCGAAGCACCAATTGATTGATTGGTGTGGGATCGTCAGTTACGTAGTCACCAGTTAATAGAATTAAATCTGGTTCAGCTTCGTTAGTAAGTGCGATCGCTTTTTCTAACATCTCTTCCGATAGTCGCAAACCATCGTAATGAAAATCTGACAACTGTACTAATGTTGTACCTTGTAAAGATGCAGGAAGTTCTGCAATCTTAACCGTTATTTTATCTACTCTTAAATGTCCTGTAAACAACCAATGCATAAGTTAACCGATACTCCTCATACCAGCGCTTACAGCTTACCAAAAATAAGAATGTAACTTGATAAAATGCAAGAATTTATGTCATCTACTTCAGATACAATTAATTCATTGATTTAAATTTTGGATTTAAATTTTGGCGATAAAAGTAGCAGGTTATGCCTGAGTTTGCAGGCACTCATTAGCCAGAGTACCTGCTAAGATTGCGTTCTTTTTTGTTAAATTTGGTAATTACCTACTCACCTTGTAGGGTGATTATAGTAACTTCTGGGCGGCAAAATAAGCGTCCTGGGAGGTAAGTTCCCAAACCACGATTGACATATAGCTGATTTTTTCCTAGCCGATGCAAACCCTGCGCCCATTCCCAATGTCTGACTACAGAAACATTTTCTTCCAAAAATGGGACTCGACGCCGCACTTTTCTGGGTATTTTTTCTACAAGCTTTTCGTAAAACAACGCCGCAGGGCCAATTCCGGGAATCACGATTTGACCACCGTGAGTATGACCAGATAATTGTAAATCAACTCGCCATGCTTGTAATATCTCCGCAGTATCTGGGTTGTGTGATAAAACGATGCAGGGTGTGTCGGGGTTTAGCTGGTTCATAATTGGTGCGGGGTGAAACTCCCGTGACCAATAATCAGCCAGTCCAACGAGTGGGAATTCTTTTCCTAGTGGATAGGCAATTTCGTTCCAAAGAACGTGAATTCCAATGCTAGTAAGGGCTTCTGTAACTTCTGCTTTTGCCTGTTTATATATATCGTGATTGCCAAGAATAGCATAGATACCACTGCGACTTTGCAAATGTTTGAGTCGAAGTACCAGTTGGTGAATTGGTGTCGGATCGTCAGTTACGTAGTCCCCAGTTAATAAAATTAAATCTGGTTTAGCTTCGTTAGTAAGTGCGATCGCTTTTTCTAACATCTCTTCCGACAGCCGCAAACCATCGTAGTGAAAATCTGACAACTGCACCAGCTTTTTACCTTGTAACGATGCAGGCAACCCTGCAATGTTAACCGTCAATGCTTCTGTACTCAACGGCCCAGATAACAACCAATGCATAAGACGTTCAATAAACTTCAATCATAGCGCTTACAGCTTAACGAAACATTGTCAATTCGTGTACACCGACCAGTGCAAGTTATTGAAAATTTCATGACTATAGACTTAAACGTATTTATACTTAATAAAATCAAAAACAAATTTACTACTAGATTATTTTGTAAAAAAATACTATTTAATACTAGAGTTAATGTGCGTAAGCGCAGCCCATCCCCTATGAGGAAGCAAGCTACGCCTAACGTCTGGCAAAGAAGATATCACTTTCCATATTTATGTATAATTATGGATGCAACGTTTAACAACAAACTCAAAAATAGAGTTTCTTCGACTTTGCGCTATCGGTCTACGCACTTGCAATTTACTACTGTAAACGCCAAACTTGTTTTAGTCTATCAATTAGTTGTTCTTGGCGTTTATTGATAACTTCAGGTGTCCATTCCTTTTCCATCAGCACTTGCGTAGTTAGCGCAAAATTTGAAACACCTGTTTTCGTAGTGAAATACTTCTGCTTTTTCAGTTCAAAATCGTAGTTCTGGGCTTGACTATTTTTATAGGAAGAGAGTAAAACTAAATTTCCTATACGATTAACATATTGATCGCGTTCTTCCTGAGTGGCAAACCAATTTTCCCATACACTATTAGAAATGGGATTTTGCGGAAGCACATGCTCAATACTAATGTTATGAAAGTGATATGAAGCTTTTCCTTCCGATAATGCACTATCTAAGCGAATTAAAACATAAAGTCGAATTTTCTTCATTAAATAAAGGTCATCATTCAGTATTTTGAGAATATATTGCTTTTCTTCCATTTTCAATTGCAGCGGTGAATGAGATGCGTACAAATCTTCTCCAATCTCGATAGCATAGAGCAACTTGCTGTAACGTTCTATGCGTTCATTAATATTAGCCCGTTGAATCATTAAACCTGAAGCCAGACGATCTAAATCTGTGAAAAACCTCACTAACAATTCAGGATTGCTGTAATTCCGAGCAAGGTACAAAATAGCTGGAGGTATCCAGTCAGAATTATCAATAAGCTGTAACCATCTAAAAAATTGGTTTACTTTTTCAGCTAAAATATCACTGTGATAAGCTTGATTATTAATGTCATAAAAAGCCTCACCGAAAGGAATTAGTATTTTATCAATTAACTGCCGAGGATCGTGGATTGGTTTAATATCATTTAAGAATTCCTTAAGTATACTTTCACGGGGCTTGGATTTGACATTAATCATTCTGATATGAGAGAATAAGCTTTTGAATATATCACGTCCCAGCTTCTCTTCTAGCTCTTCCCATTTTGTAGTATATTTATCCTGTTGTTCAAGAGGAATCTTACCGATAATTTCAGCTTTCAATATATCAGCATGAGACAAATCCATTCCTCGATTATTAATTACGGAAAATATTCTATATGCAGAGTCAATATCTGGAGTAGAAACTACTACTAAAAAACATCGTTTAATTATGAATTGAGTTAGGCGTAAAAGCTGATTATTAGTAAATAGCTGTAAGCGCTTTACAAATAATAATGTATTTTCTTTTATATTCTTACGACTATCTGATAATTTGGCATTATGTAAAGTTTTAAGTTTCTCAATTCCACCTTCATCCTGAATATATTCTTTAAAAAACTGTGCATCTCGCTCACGCAAATTCAAACGGTAAACGTTATCATCAGGATCAAAATCATCTTTCTCGTAAAGATATCTTGTTAATATATGTATGTGTTCTTTAGAAACGCATGTCCGTAAAGCAGCTAGCAGTATAGTAAGTGTAGTCAAACGCTGTTGACCATCCACAACTTGGGCATCTCGTTTATCTCCTTTTATGAGTACAATATTTCCTAAGAAATATGGGTTTATCTCATCAATTTTATCGTCACTGTCTCCCAAAGCAGTAATTAAATCTTCAAGCAGTTCTCCAGCTTGTTCGCTTGTCCACGCATAGGGACGCTGATATAGAGGAATAGTGAAGACAAAATCATTGCTAAATACTTTAGAGATAGGATAATCAGTAGCTTGAATTTTAACCGCGCTCATATATACCTCCTTTAGTGGCGTAGTAGACTGCACTTTACTAAAGTTAGTTTTCCCATTAAAAACAGGAATATTTCAGGTTGTTATAATATTGATCGGTTTTTTAGAGCTTGGGAAAAATAAGCAATTGTCATTAACGATCGCTAATCTTCCTATAAAATTTTTACCAATATCTGTCCCAAAATCGAGCCTAATACAGAAATTCCTCTCTAATCTGATGCTATAGATAGGTTGAAGGGGCTTGCTTGGGGTTAAGTCTGTATTGGACTCTACTGAGAACCTCTATAATTACAAAACAGCGCCAGACTTATCACAGACTGGCGCTATTTTTTAATTTAATTCACAGTTAAAAATAGTTAAATGAATTTGTTAAATCTTTCTCGTTGATTGACCGCAATTTTTTATACAGCACTGCGGTTGGTTAATAAATTCCACAAGAAGACTGCAACAATTGCACCAAGAACTGCTACCGCAATACCTGGAATGCTGAGACTAGGAGCTGCTAGAGATAAAGTTCCCGTACTGAAAAATACACCTAAACTACCGCCAACAAAAGCACCGATGATTCCTAACAATATGGTTCCTAGAATTCCGCCACCTTGATGACCGGGGTAGATAGCTTTTGCGATCGCACCAGCAATTAGACCTAAAACAATCCAAGCAAGAATATTCATTGTTGTTAAGTTGGTAAACGTTTTTGACTTACAAGTACATATTAACGATCTTCATTTCTAACTTAATCTACCATCAGAATTAATTATGAATATCCATTAGGAATAGTTTAATTGCTACTAGATTTTTTAATATATTCTATTGCGGCTACCATCCTATTTAGGATAAGTCGGCTATAGATAGGTATGACTAGCCGTTCTCTTAGGATTTGCCAATGTCCTAAGCTGTCCGATCGCTGCTAAATAACCCATTTGAGGTAGATAGTCAATTAAAAAAAAGCTCCTAGTAGGTCTTTAACTAGGGGCTTATATAAACTATTGCTTGGTAATTGCAGTATATGCATTTTTAATTAACTCTCTCCTCTACTAGAAGAATTAAGCTGAGTTTTTAGAGACTGCTTCTAAAGTAATGTAAAGCAAGCGAAATCAGAGGATTGAAACGATCGCCTATCTCTTTGCAAGTTCATGTCTAATTTTTAACTTTTAATTGCTTATCCCGCGATCTCTACCAATTATTTGATGGTTGATAAATGGGAACAGTCTGCGGTAAGACCAATGCATACTTAGAAAAATCAGACTTACTAACGTTAGCAGCATAACGCCCAGAATCGTTGTATATGCCTTAGTACGCCACCCAAAGTCATTTGCACCCAGTCGCATAAGCTTCCAGAAGTTAGCTACATCAACGCTTTCAGAATTGTGAATGGTGATTGGTAAGGATGTTGTGTTTTCTCGTACAATTGTCATTTTTATTACTCCTTTAAACCCAAATGCTGAGATACTAATTTCAAACTACGGTAAGACTATAGATTTTATGTTATTTATATTTAATATCTCATAGCTTGATGCAATAAGCAAGTTTTAAGGGCATTGGGAATAGGGCAAAACAGTTGTGCTAACATTACTCAGCACTCTTGAGGGGTATTGGGCATTAGTATTAAAAATTAGTATTTACTAGATTGAAAACTATTCTTTAGTCTCAATCCCTACTCCCAGTCCCCAATCTCTAGTCAAAATGCCTAATCAAATTTGGTTATCACAGTTGGAAAAACACCGAGCGATCGCAGTTATCCGCGCCCCTCAAATGGAACTGGGACAACAAATGGCAATGGCTGTAGCATCTGGGGGAGTGCAGCTAATTGAGATTACCTGGAATAGCGATCGCGCTGGGGAATTAATCAGTCAACTACGTTCGGAATTACCAGCTTGTATTATTGGCACTGGTACGCTATTTAATGTGCAGCAGTTACAAAATGCGATCGCATCTGGGGCGCAATTCCTCTTCACACCCCACGTTGATTCGGCAATGATTCAAGCAGCACAAGAAAAAAATGTCCCTATCATACCAGGAGCTATGACTCCTACAGAAATTGTTACCGCTTGGAGTCAAGGCGCTAGTTGTGTAAAAGTGTTTCCCGTGCAGGCAGTGGGAGGGGCTGATTATATCAAAAGTTTGCAAGGGCCGCTGAGTGAGATTCCCTTAATTCCTACTGGTGGTGTGACTCTAGAAAATGCCAAAGAATTTTTGCAAGCCGGAGCGATCGCTGTCGGTTTGAGCGGGGAATTATTTCCTAAAAAGCTTGTCATAGAGAGAAATTGGTCAGCGATCGCAACTCAGGCAAAAAACCTAATGCAACAGTTAGGTTAACTTAGAATCAAATCATCAAAATTCGCGTCTATTAAAGTAATAGATAGGGAAATAAAGGTGAAACCCGATCAGTTTCTCAAGACCCTATGATTTGAGTGTGAGTGTATCTAAAATGAAAAAACAAATTTCTCCTGACTGGGTGCGTCGCTTACAAATAATCCTCACTGGTACAGTACTGTCCCTAAGTGTTTTTACTACTACTGGAACCACTGAAGTTTGGGCGAATTCCAAAACTCAAGTGATTGCACAAAGAATCCAGACATTACAACAATCAAATCAGCGCTGGATTCAAATCGATCTTTCCAAGCAAAGATTAATAGCTTGGCAAGGTGACAAAGTTGTTTATGGAAGTGCTATTTCCTCTGGTAAAAAAGCCACTCCTACTCTTATCGGTACTTTTAAGGTTCAATCCAAATTTAAAACTACGCGGATGCAGGGAGAAAACTACAACGTTCCCAACGTTCCTTATGCGATGTTTTACCAAGGTAATTACGCTATTCACGGAGCTTATTGGCATAAAAGATTTGGCACTCCAGTGAGCCACGGCTGTGTGAATGTTGCACCTAAACATGCTAAATGGCTATTCGAGTGGGCATCGGTAGGGACACCAATAGTCATTCATAAATGATAGTTGAAGCAGCCAAAAAGCAATTTTGGTAAAATTATAAATAACAACAAATCAAGACAATTAAGTGATTCCCAGCAATATTTTATGCTGGGAATCTTCGGAGTCGCAATTACTGAAATTGAAATAAAATATAGAAAAGGGCATTAAAGATTTGCCTAAAAAATAAGCGGAAATCCTGACAATTCCTGTGTGAAATTACAAATGCAAATATGAATTTGGGGAAAATTTGTATTTAGGCATTTAAATGACAGATTTTTTGTAAAGGTTGTCCTTTGTAATTAACGATCGGTCATTAGTTAGAACTCATCATTTAATTAAGGACAAATATACCAATTGAATGCGGATTAGCTTAGGACTTGTCTTGAGAAGCCTTAGCGGATGAATTGCGTAAATCCTCCACAGAAAACAAGTAGTCACTCTGGAAATTTGTAGTTTTCCAGAAAATTACTTCTTTTCATAATTTTTGCGTAGTTTAAAAGGTGAGGCATAATGCAAACTTGGATTCGCCGTGGTGCGATTCGTTCTTCAGGAACTTTTTGTACAGGCGTAGCGCTGATGGTGGTGACTTTATTCTCTTGGTCATCACCGCTAACAGGTATACCCAACTCGACTACAGCAACAGCCACCTCAGTCGATCAAAACAGCACTAATAATATTAGCCAACCTCGCTGGATTGAAATTGATTTGTCAGAGCAACGTTTACGTGCATGGGAAGGTCATAAACTTGTTTATTCATATCGCATTTCTGGAGGTAAGCGATCGACTCCTACACCCATAGGGAGATTTCGGATTAATTCTAAGTATCGCACTCACCGGATGCGAGGCAGAGGCTACAATATTCCTGACGTTCCTTACACAATGTATTTCTACAGAGGCTACGCCATCCACGGCGCTTACTGGCATAATCGTTTTGGCACTCCAGTCAGCCACGGTTGTGTAAATTTACCTGTTAAACAAGCTCGCAATCTTTACAACTGGGCTAAGAATGGAACTTTAGTAGTGGTGCGGAAATAATTCGTAATACTCGCCTCTGGCGAGAAGCAAGCTACGTAATGACGCTCAAGGTCTCGCTAACGCTGCGCTAACGTAATTAAGAGTTGCAATTCTGCCTTTGACAGGTGCGTTTACCGAATGTAACGCACCCTACATCACTGCTAGACTAAAAACACATCTTCGAGGGATTTAGGAGCTATGAGCTACCCAACGACTCAACTACTTACCCTGGATGAGTTTCTGAAGCTCCCAGAAACAAAGCCTGCAAATGAATATATTAACGGTGAGATTATTCCTAAGCCAATGCCGAAAGGGAAGCATAGTCGATTGCAGCTAAGACTCTGTAATACTATTAACGAAGTAACAGAAAGCCAAAAAATTGCTTATGCATTTCCAGAGTTGCGTTGTAGCTTTGGTATCCGCTCAATTGTGCCTGATGTAGCAGTTTTTAACTGGTTACGAATTCCATTTGATGTTGATGGGGAAGTTCCCAACGATTTTTTGTTGTGGCCAGATTGGACAATTGAAATCCTCTCTCCAGAACAGAGTTCAAACCGAGTAATTGGCAACATCCTTTACTGCTTACAACATGGTTGCCGATTAGGATGGTTAATTGATCCAACAGATCGCTCAATTTTGGTTTTCCGTTCGGACCAACAACCAGTATTACTCCAGGGAGAAGATTTTTTGCCTGTATTACCAGAAATTCAACTTGCACTAACCGTCAATCAAGTTTTTGGATGGTTAAAGATGGGTGGTTAGAAATAACTCGCCTGGAATGATAAGGTGCGGCGCCAAATACCCCATCGTAGACATAGCTCTCTGGCGAATAGCAAATATAGATATAAATCATGTCTATTATAGACATGATTATGAATAAAAGAGGTAGGAGAATGAACTGGAGAATTGCAGAAGCGAAACAGAGGTTCTCCAAATTAATTCATTCTGTAACTAAAGAACCGCAACTCATCTACAACCGAAATGAACTGGTGGCTGTTGTTGTTGAAGCTGAAATGTTTGAGGATTTCTTGACGTGGCGCAAGCAACGGGAAAAGTTTTCTTTAGCTGATGCCTTCAAAGAACTACGTCAGATAGCTGCTGAGGAAGATTATATCCTCGAAATACCCTCCCGCCAAGACCGCGCTGGCTCCCCTTAAAAAGGGGGGAACTGGAATCAAAGTCCCCCAATTTATCGGGGGATTTAGGGGGATCTACAAGTCTCGAATACAACACCAAAAAGTTTTCAGACATCCTCTTAGTAACGGGCAACATCTGGGATTTCGATGGCTGCGGTATCCCACTTTTAAATTTTTTTACTTAATTAACTCAACTGTGCCACAAGTTGATTCTCCAACAGCGTGTCATTAGTTAACAAGTCTTCAACAGTGATTCGTAAAAAGCGTTGTTCATCAACTTGAAAGAGAATTTTGATGCGATCGCTTCCAGGATATCCGGTTGGTGTCAGTTGGGCAATTGTCTTCGCACCTTCTCGATCGTTGAGGGGTTTGACGTTGGTTTCATTATTGTCCATACGGCGAGTAATCAAGCGATCGCCATCAAAATAAACTTCAGTACTACCCGTATCTGCTCCCAATTCTCCCATAATTAATTCAATACTAGGCTGATTTTCTACAGAAGCGCCTAAGACTAATTCCACTGGCTGAGTCATCGGATATGCTTGTCCAGCTTTAATTAAAGAATGCCATTTGTGGCGCTGATTGCGACGATCCCAGTAGCGGATACCATAACTATGATAGAGGAAGTCTTTGATTTGTATCCCTTGTGCTAACTGTAATGCACCTTGAGCGATCGCTTCAAAGGGACGTTCGCAACGGATTTTTTCTGGCTCAAAATACTGTTTGATCCATGTCTGCACTGCTGGCAATTGCACTGTGCCACCAACTAACAAAACTGCATTAATATCTGGAAGTTCTATCCCTTGCCGTCTTGCTTGCTGCAACAGTGTGGTCATCGACTCATCCAATAACTCAAAAAAGGCGTGTTCTTTGAGGATATCGTCAAAAGTGTCGCGGTTTAGTTCCAGTTCATAACTTTCAAATGTCTCATCGTCAAAATAAACTTCACTAGCTTGGTTTTGAGTTGATAGCTGAATTTTTACCCGTTCAGCCAATCGTGTTGTCAAGGGACTTACCGCCAATTCTTGAGTTTTAGCAAAGTAATCTACCAACCAATTATCAATATCAGTACCACCTAGATTTTGCCCTGCTTTCGCCAGAACACGGGCAGTTTTGACTTTTTGTTTTGAATCTTCAGCTAGAGACTTATTACCCCATTTGAGGAGAAATCCCAAGGGCTTTGTGCTTGCTTGCACGCTTTGATCCAACCGAACAAGGGACAAATCCAAAGTACCACCGCCGAAGTCAATCACCAAAAGATTTTCTCGATCTGCCAAGCCATAACCCAAGGCGGCGGCTGTGGGTTCATCCAGCATTCGTACTTGTTCGACAGGGAGGCTTTGACATACTGTTCCCAACCAATGACGATAGGCTTCAAAACTGTCTACAGGTACGGTTAACACCAGAGAATCTAACCCACCTTCCAGGGGTGCTAGTTCTTCAATTACTTGAGTAAGGAACCATTGCCCTACTTGTTCAAAGGTGACAATTTGCCCATCTAGTTCGGGTAAGAAACCTTGAATATCTGCACCAATACCGCGTTTGAAGCTGCGGAAAAATCGCGTTTCGCCTTTGAGGTCAAAACCGCGATCGCGTACTTGTTGCCCGACTAAGACTTTATTTTGGGCTGCGTCTTCAACATAAACCAAGCTGGGAATCAGTGGCGGATTGAGACTTTGTTTGATTGACAAGCCTGGTAGAGTCAGGGTTTCTGGCTGCTGGGTTACAGGGTTCCAACGAGCAATGACTGTGTTGCTAGTACCAAAATCGATTGCGATCGCCATATTTTATATTTATTCTCTCGCACGAAGATGCCAAAGCTGCTTTATTTGTGATTATTCTCTATAAGTTACCAAGAAAGCAAATGCACCCATAGGCTTACTTCTTTGTATCCCAACCCAGATATCGATTCAGTCTGTTGCAGCGAAGCGTTAGCTGTAATGGATAGCACAGTTAGACAATGATCCTGGGTTTTGTACCATTTGTAGCCTCCCATCAACGGACTAAGCCACATAACGGTTGAACTGAGCCTACACAAGTAGCAAATGAATATCAAGCAATTACTTCTCGCTGTTCGGCTCTGGTGATATGTTATCTTTTAATGCTTTGCAAGAACTTTCTCGATATTCTTGAGAATGTCAATTACCTCACAAGCAGATTGACTAAAAGCTTCCTTGGCAATATCTGGATTTTCTGTATACCACTCCTTATATATTGCCAAGTAATATTTTTTTGCGTAAATCCATCTTCTGATTCATTATGAAAACTACAGCAATTAACAAAGCCTCAAGTGGTTGACGTTCAATATTGTTAAATCGGTACTCTTTGCTGCTTGACTGAGAATAGGACTCGCCAAAGCTGACCCAGAGGTACAGAGCCTTGCTCTTGAACAAAAACCAAGGGCAAGAGAGCAGCCGTCCGTAGGACGGTTGAAAGAGCAAACAGTCCCAGTAAGCCACCGGCACCAGGCAGAGTCGCAAGAAAGCTACCAGCTATGATTCCCACTGCTCCAGTGACACCAGCAACCGCCCCGGCGATCGCAAAGTAAGTGGATTGATTAGTCACCGGTGCCACTCCCATCATCAGATTGTTGGTACACAGGTCAATGGCCGCCCACGTCCCAGATCCCAACACGTGTAAAAAGGGTAACCATATCCAAAGGGAAATTGAATCATTGCCAGCTACTAACCATAATACAGGCGTCACCGCCACCAAGATTCCTACTAATAACATGATGGGACGATTCCCAATCCGGTCAGACAGTTTGCCCCAGAAAACCAGCAGCAGCATATTAGCACCAGCTCCTAAACCGTTATAGATTGTTACTAGGCTGACATCTATATCCAGGTTATCTAGCATATAGAGGTTAAAGAAGGGAGCGCTGAGGTTAACGGCAAAGCACCAGATGGCAAGGTAAATCAGTAACTTCAAAAAATTGGCATCATTAAGGAAGCGAAGATGTATCCCGCTGCGGTATGGTTGGGGTGGCTCTGACCCCACGACTTTTAAAAGCTGCGGGTTCACATCGCTCATCCAGAACTGACAGCCTTGACTAAGCAGCCCAAGCACAATTCCTAGAACCAAGATTGCACCGTAGCCTTGGAGCGTTCCACTAGGCCAGATCGATACTGCTAGACCCAGCAACGGCACACCGATGAGATTCATCAAACTGAGAACACTATTGCGAAAGCCAAAATACCGCCCCCGCAACCGCCCAGGTACTAACACAGCCGTCCAGGTCATCCAGGGAGCACGGGCGAAAGCTTCAATGATATTAGCCACTAACATAATTCCCAATGTCAACAGCACCACTTGGTGCTTAGTGATATGGTTAGATGAGCTGACCAACCAAATCGCTGGCACAAGAATTATCCACAGTAGCCGCGCCGGGATGAAAATGCTCATGCAATACCAGTTGAAGCTGCTACTTCGTTCTACCAAATAAGCTCCCAGTGGTTGGAGCAGATTCACCAGCTGAGGAATAGAGGCGAGCAGACCAATTTCTACTGGCCCGGCACCCAGCTCTAACAAGAAATTACTGAGCAACGCTGAACCGATGATACTGTAAAAAACCGCAGCAAAAAGACTCTCGAGAGTTAATGCCCTGAGACTTGTGCGAATTTGCGGTTTGGAAAGTTTAATAGGCAGATTTGTGGGAAGAATTACCGTTTGTGTTAATTCCCTATCCTCTGGGATTTCCTGAATGGGGAGAGGGATCTTTTTTAGTAAGCTTTCGTCTTCTACTTCCTGGAACATACTGAATAGCCAAAATTTAAAAAGAGTTAACGCGGCTTTAATTACTGGTTTAATCTAGAGAACAGTAGGCACGCATCAGCCCACTGGGACAATCTTTTTGAAAGATACGTTAGGGAATGAGGGGTTATTAGCCCTGTTGTGTCACCTCAGAAATAGTATAATAATATACATAAAGTAGAATTAATATACAAAGTATGGGAGAGCCTCGCTCACCCGTACAAACCATCAACTTTGTGGACGAATATTGTCTGTTGTATAAAAAGCTGTTTTTAGATGTTAGGCTTTTTGAAGCATTTAAGTATCTACATATAGGAATATAGGATGTATTTCTGATTTAAAACGAAAAGCCTCCTAGAAATAGCAAAGATTGTTGGATGAGAATTGTTGGATTAGATAAGTATTAAGGGCTACATCATTTCTTAACAAATCATCTTGGGATATAGAGAATTTAAGAGCTTTGTGTTTAGAACTAATTAATTTTATAGATACTAAAAGGTAGACAAATCATTTTAATTATTGATGAGACAGGAGATAGAAAGAAAGGAACTAAGATTGATCTATGTTAGTTGTGATTTAGATAGACTAGGGCTACAGTAAGGAGAAGTTCACCCAAGCATTTTTGCAGATTTGTGGTGCCAAAGTTGAAATTATCAAGCAAACCGAAGCATAATTTCAGGTGTTGCCAAAACCTGGGTTGTCGAGTGTACATTTGGGTGCTTTCGCTGGTTGCATCGCACAAGCCACGGACTATGAACTATTGCTAGGCGTGAGCGAGTTGATGGGCGAAACGGCAATGGTGCGCTTGATGTTGAAGCGCCTTGCTGCCTAAAGAGAACCTTTATAAATCAGCTCTTATATGGAGTCACAACAGTTTGGAGGAAGTCTATATGTTTCACAAGATTCTAGTTGCAATTGACACCTCTGCATCTGCCAAGGATGTCTTTGATAAAGCCTTGTTCTTAGCAAAAGCGAGCAAGGGCAGCCTTATGCTGTTGCACGTTCTGTCGGGTGAAGAACAGGCCAAAGTAAATATACCTATACTTCCCAGGCAGGATTACTATCCATATCCGGTGATGAGTAAAAAAACTTTGGAGTTCAATCAACAGCAGTGGGAGGTTTTGGAAAAGCAAGGTCTAGAGCTACTACAATCGTGTACAAATGAAGCAACTCTAACAGGCGTGAGTACAGAATTCATCCAATCCCCTGGTAATCCTGGTCAAACCATTTGTAAATTAGCCTCCACTTGGGGTGCTGACCTAATCGTAGTTGGACGTCAGGGTCTATCTGGTTGGAGTGAGTTAGCCTTGGGTAGTGTCAGCAATTACGTACTCCACAATGCTCCCTGCTCAGTCCTGACTATGCAACACCCAAAAATGAATACTGAATCTGCTGAAGACGAATCAAGCAGAGTTAGTGCATCGGATTAATATAATTAAAGCGAAACTCAAACTACTATAGAGTTGGATGAGTACTGGGTTGGTCACAATAATTCCTGAGCTTGGTTCTAACTTTGAAGAAATAATTGCAGTAGCGGATAGAGCATTATATCAGGCAAAGGCAGCAGGACGCGATCGCTTCAAGGACAATAACCTACTAGCTGCCTCGACCTGCAATTATAAAAGGCACAAAAGTAGCTTAATGTACGAAACTGAACCGACTCCCAAGGTTGAATATGCGTAAAGTTAAATCATTATTATGCACTTTAACGGCATTGCTAGCCAAGGAAAGAAAATTACAGCAAGGGATGATTAATTCATTGTCAATCCATCTGCGTTAACGATCTACGCTGTTCGGAGAACTAAAGTGAACATAGAATTATTGAGCAAACGCACAAGAAGCATTGCACAAAGATTTAGCTTCTTCATATCAGACTGCTAGTGTTTTGGCTTGGATTAGCCCAGAGTTGCAGCCGCAAGCTTTTCAGGAACTCCTTAGCTCTGCAAAGATGGCGCACTTAGCGATAGATTACATTATTAAATTGCCTGAGCGATCGCTGGAGGAGTTTTGTCGCTGGGTGTATCGCTTCATGGGTAATGCTCAGTTTATCTCTCCTCAATATCTAGCTGAACAACACCAGAAATTTGCTCGTGCATTAATAGATCGGTATTCTTCTAAAGCCACATAAATTAGGATAATTGACTCACATGACTTTAATGCTGGGCGAAAGTCAAAGTGAAGGCACTGGCTAATTAGTACAGAAACCTAATCTAACCCGGAGTTCCGGGTTAGTAGTAGTTGATACTCAATCTTCATTCCGTAACTGCCAGACTGCACCGAAAGCTGCTCCAGCGCCAGCTAACAATCCAGTACTCATCCCTTGGATAGTTTTTTGGAATGGATCTTGAGTTAGGCACTCACTTGTAACCTTACTGTCTTCCAGGCAGAGACTACTTTCTGCCCAACCAGCAGTACCTCCTAAAATTACACCAGTGATACTACAAGAAACAATTAGCAGTAAAAGACGTTGTGTTTTTCTAGCCATAGATGGATGTTTTACTCAATTTTGTATTTTAGACTTTAAATTAGCTCGGTATGTAAATACACTTGCTTTGGATAAAAAATTTTAGATTTTTCCATACTTGAGCCACTGTTTAATCGGGCTGTTTCAGCAAAATTCCAAATCTAAAATTCTGTCAAAGGTTGGAAATTGTAGTTGACTCTCAACTACTTTACACATCCGAGCAGCAAATGTCAGCTGGTTTATGGCTGGCGAGGCAAACTCATGGGCTTCGCCGTACTAGTCTGTCTTTAAATTATGGGTAAAGAATTTTGTAGTAAGAACTTTGGTTTTTATTTTCTCAGCACTAAAATCCTGACTACAAAGCCTCAAAGCTAGTTTCACAAATTAGTATTCGGTAAGTTTTGCCTCATAGGCTTGGGTTAAGGGTTTGGTGTAGATGATTGGTTTTTCAAGACGCGATGAATCGCGTCTCTACAATCTGCGTTTTGGGTTGATCTGAACTGTTGATTGATGCTCAAAAAAATATCTACTCAATCTTCAAGTTGAAAGGCAAGCGGGCATACACCCCTTGTGGATCGTTCATCTTTTGCAGAATCTCTACTTCCTGTTGCAATTTTTGGAATTCGGTGGTGAGGGGATTGGCTGATTTGAGTTGCGCTGACTCAATCCCGAAAGCAGTCCGCGCCTCTTCTGTTGCACGCCCAAAAAAGCGTTCTCCAAAGCTGCTAGTGCGAGGATATTCTTGCACTTCCCAGTCTTCTCCTAGTTTCGCCTCCTTGACAGCATAAGCGATCGCAGTATTCAAACCACCAATCTCATCCACCAAACCAATTTCTTTGGCCGCTTCACCCGACCAAACCCTTCCTTGGGCAATTTCTGCTACTTTTTGTTCTGGGAGTTTCCGACCTTGAGAAACTTTATTCAGAAACATATTATAAATCCGGTTAACACTGCGCTGATAAATTTCTAACTCTTGAGGCGATTTCGGACGCGAAACTGTTTGACTATCAGCATAGCGTGCGGTTTTCACCGAATCCCAAGTAATACCATTATTACTGGCTAACTTTTCCCCATTGAATAAGATCCCAAACACCCCTATGGAGCCTGTAATGGTATTTGGTTCTGCAAAAATGCGATTAGAGTCGCTAGCAATCCAATAACCACCAGAGGCGGCGACATCACCCATTGACACTACAACTGGTTTTACCTCACGAGTTAATTTCACTTCTCGCTGCATGACTTCGGCTGCGGTAGCGCTACCACCAGGACTATTAATTCGTAATACAACAGCCTTCACATCTTTATCTTGTCGCAGCTTGTTGAAGATTTTCGCAAAGCGATCGCCTCCTACTTGCCCATCTTCTCCTTTACCATCGACAATCTCGCCCTCAGCATAAACAACAGCAATTTGATTTTTGGAGTTACGTTCTACACCCAAAGATTTACCAGAAACTTGTGCGTAGCTATTCAGGCTAATTTGTCGGAATGTTTTGTCTTCTTTATCGCTATTTGTCAACTTTTTCAGGTCAGCGACAACTTCATCGGGGTATTGGACTCGATCGACTAAACCGCTAGTTTTGGCTTGCGTGGCTTCTAGTAACGATTGATTATCTGCGATCGCTTGTAACTTATTGGGTTCAATTTTCCGACTTGCGCCGACAGCAGTGCGCCACTCTCCCCAAACATCATCCAACAATTTCTGAGTTTGTTCGCGGTTTTCTGGACTCAACTTGTTGAGAATAAACGGCTCAACAGCTCCCTTAAATTTCCCGACTCGCACGACTTGAACGCCAATGCCATACTTCTGTAATGCTCCCGCTAAAAACATTGGTTGTGAACTCAAACCGTTGACTTCCATCATTCCCAGAGGGTTAAGGATAATGGAATCTGCCACTGAACTAACATAATATTCCTTTTCACTCCAATCACTGCCATAGGCGACAACCTTTTTCCCCACAGCGCGAAACTCCTCTAGCGCTTTCCGAATTTCTTTCAGAGAAGCATAGCCAACGTTACCAGTTTGGCTTGTATTCGTTGCATCCACATAGATCCCGACAATGCGCGGATCGCGCCGCGCCTTTTCCAAAGTTTCCACAACTTTGCGGAGTGCCATTCTATCTTCATCCACACCTGAGATTGTGTTTTGAAACAGTTCGCCTGAACTAGGTTCGCCATCAGTAATTTTCATTGACAAGTCAAAAACCAACACTGACTTATTTTTCACATTTGGCCCAGTATCTTTAGACGAGCTAGCAGCCAATATCAGCAAGAACAGTCCAGTGGTTCCCAGACCAGCGAAAATAATTAGTCCTAGTAAAGTGCCAACTAAACTAGCAAAAGTTTGTTTGATAAAATTACGCATTAGTTATTAGTCATTGGGCATGGGGCATGGGGCATTGGGCATTGGGCATTGGGCATTTATAAATGACAAAGGACAAATGACGAATGACTAATGACTAATGACCTATTTACTTATTCTATGCGCTGTAAACTGCCAGAGTGCTTTAACTGATACAAGGTGGCATTGCCAGTACAAAATAAGACTGTGGTGATTTCAGCGATTAATACCTCAGCGAGTTCTGCAACTGCTGTCTCTGATATTGCTGCGGCTTGCAAGAAAGGCATTGCTAAACCAGCTATATCTGCTCCCAAAGCGATCGCAGCTGCAACATCCAATCCATGACGCAAACCTCCTGAAGCAATTAAGGGAACATCTTTGGCAATCGCTCTAATAGTTGTAATGCACTCTGCTGTCGGTAAACCCCAATCGGCAAATGTCCTCCCTAAACGACGTTGTAAGGGATTTTCTGCTCGTTCGCTTTCTACTTTTGCCCAAGAAGTACCCCCTGCACCCGCGACATCAATTGCTGTTACCCCCGCCGCGATCAGTTTCTCGGCGATCGCTGCTGAAATACCGTTACCAACTTCCTTCGCAATCACTGGTACTGGCAATTTTGAGCATAATATAGAAATCTTGTCAAGCAAACCGCGAAAATTTGTATCACCTTTGGGTTGAATGCACTCTTGTAAAGGGTTAATGTGTAAAATCAAAGCATCAGCTTCTAAAATATCAACTACGCGCAAACATTCATCTAAACCGTACTTGTAGTTAAGTTGCACAGCCCCCAAGTTTGCAAATAGTAGAACGTCAGGGGCATACTTGCGGACAGCAAAAGTATCAGCTACTTGGGGTTTTTCTACCGCTACTCGCTGAGAACCGACACCCATCGCAATTTTGTAGTGTTGTGCGACTTGGGCCAAACGTTGGTTAATCATTGCGGCTTGTTCTGTTCCGCCAGTCATGGAAGAAATTAACAAGGGTGCGTCAAGGTGCTTCCCCAGGAAAGTTGTACTGATATCAATATCGTCGTGGTTGAGTTCGGGTAAGCAAGAATGGGTGAAACGATAACGTTCTAATCCATTGGTGATTCGATCGCATTGAACATCTTCTTCTAAGCAGATGCGAATGTGATCGGCTTTGCGATTCTGAGTTTGTGCAGAGATATTGGTAGGGGCGTTCACTGGTGGGTATGACTAAAAGTATTGGCTTGCGATCGCTATTGTTACATTGTCTGCAACCGTATTTGTATAACAAAAATATTTATTTTCGCTATCTTTCGGGTACGTTACGCTATTGATAACAGAACCATTCCCCCATTTGGTGAGTTAATTAATATGGTTTTACAAACAGAAAAGCGCTACACCCCAGAAGAATATTTGGAATTAGAAGAGAAAGCTGAATATAAAAATGAATACAGAGATGGAGAGATTATACCTATAACAGGGGGGACAACCAACCACAATAAGATTGCAGGTAATTTTTATAAAAGGTTTCCCTTGACAGTGCAAGGACAAGATTATGAGATTTACATAGGCGATGTAAAATTATCAATACCTCGTCATCGCATTTATACTTATCCTGATGTAATCGTCATCAAAGGTAAGCCTATTTATGAGGGAACAGGTACAACAATTATTACTAATCCCTTGTTAATTGTTGAAGTCTTATCAAATTCAACTAAAAATTATGACAAAACAGATAAGTTTAAATATTATCGCTCAATTCCTGGTTTTCAGGAATATATTATGATTGACCAGTATAGTTTTGCTGTAGAACAATTTGCAAAGCAAGCAGAAGGTCAATGGATTTTTAAGGAATATGAAGGTGAAGATGCAGTTTTAGTCTTAGATTCTATCGAATTTCAAATTACCTTGCGTGATATTTACGAGCGAGTTGATTTTGAGTTGATTGAGGAATAATATCATATCCGCTTGCTGACGGGGCGAAATGGGCTAAAAAGCTTATCAAATAAAGAGTGCAGCAATATATGGTAAAAAAAGATAGGTCTACTTTTGTCAATAAGACCAATAAGATTGATAATTTTACCTAAATTTTACCAACACATCTGAAAAGTCAACTGAGTCTTGCCGAATATCTCTTACTGCAAATTTTGATTAATGTGCTGCAATCGATTAAATTGGGACTTCCAGAAAATAAACTATGCCACTAACAATTTGTTCAATTAGTCACTCAAACCTATGAAACTGGGGTCAAGCTGACAAAAAAATTTATTCTTTGGAAGTCCCTGACATGAAACACCAAAAACATAACCCCTCTCCGCCACCGGAAAGGGGTTAATTACTGCTAAAACTCAGCAATCTCTAATAAGCGTCCTGTAACTCGTAGAAATCGGGTGAGACGTAATCTTTCCGCAAAGGCCAACCTACCCAATCTTCCGGCATCAAAAGGCGCTTGAGATTTGGGTGTCCTTCGTAGATAATGCCGAACATATCGTAAGACTCGCGCTCTTGCCAATCTGCGGTCTTCCAAATCCAGTACACAGAAGGCACTACAGGATTTTCCCGTGGTAAGAACACTTTAACTCGAACTTCTTCGGGGCGATCGCTATTATCACCGACTTTAATCAAGTGATACATACTCACCAATTCTTGTCCTGGGCCAAGGTCAATACCACCTTGACACTGGAGATAATTGAACCCATAAGCATAAAGGGCTGTAGCGGTAGGAAGCAAAAAATCTGCCGCTACCTTAATTATCTCTACACCATTTTTGTCTGGTGCTAAAAACTCATGGTCAAAACCATTTTCCGTCAACCATTGGGAAACTTTACCCGCTTGTACCAATGCCTCTTCTTTCGCTGCTGGTACTGGTTTAGATTCTTCTTCAGCCACGGGTTTGTTCCTCCTTTTGCGCCTTTTCTGTCAGCAGTGCAGGTGGTATTGGCATACCGATTGCTTCCGCCAATTCCTTCGGTGGTGCAGAGCGAGTTGCTGACTGCAAATACTTACCAGTTAAGATTTCCTCTACTGGCTTCAGGTTATGAGTCGTGCTGTAGTAGCGGTGAGTTTGCTTAATTTTACCCCGCTCTTGCATCGACTCGTTGGAGATTTTCTTCCGCAACTTAATGATTGCATCAATAATTGCTTCGGGACGGGGAGGACAACCAGGCAAATACACATCCACAGGAATTAGTTTATCGACTCCGCGTACTGCCGTGGTAGAGTCAACGCTGAACATCCCGCCAGTAATTGTGCAAGCACCCATCGCAATTACATACTTTGGCTCTGGCATTTGTTCGTAAAGACGCACTAGTTGCGGAGCCATCTTCATCGTGATAGTCCCTGCCGTAATAATTAAATCGGCTTGGCGGGGGCTAGAACGGGGAATTAGCCCAAAACGGTCAAAGTCAAATCGAGAGCCAATTAAGGCTGCAAACTCAATAAAGCAGCAAGCAGTACCAAACAGCAACGGCCACAAACTAGAAAGCCGCGCCCAGTCGTAGAGGTCATCAACCGTCGTCAGAATGACATTTTCTGAAAGGTCTTGAGTGACATTGGTACGCTCAATGGGGTTGATGATTCGTTCTTTACCCTGGGTTGTTAAGTTAGAATTCAAGACCATTCCAAAGCTCCTTTACGCCATGCGTAAACTAAAGCGACTACAAGAATTGCAATAAAGACTAGCGCTTCAATAAAAGCCAATAGCCCCAAACGGTGGAAAGCTACCGCCCAAGGATACAAGAAAACAGTCTCCACATCAAAGACGACGAAGACCAGAGCAAACATGTAGTAGCGAATGTTGAACTGAATCCAGGCTCCCCCGATGGGTTCCATGCCAGATTCATAAGTGGTGCGACGTTCTGGAGCGTAACCACTGGGTCGTAGGAGCTTGGAAGCTGAGAGCGCTAAGGCAGGTACTAGGCTACAGATGATGAAGAAACCTAGAAGGTACTCGTAACCGCTGAGGACAAACACAATGAGTATCTACCGCTTATGGAGTATTTTAAGTAGTGAGTGGAGATTGAGTACTGATGACTAGAGATTAAGGATTTTAGGAGTGGGGGAGCAGGGGAGCAGGGGAGCAGGGGAGCAGGGGAGAGTTCTTGTATAAGTTCTTTCCCCTCTGCCCCTCTGCCCCTTTGCACCTCTGCCTCTTGATACCCCATACCCAATGCCCCATGCCCAATGCCCCATGCCCAATCCCTTAACTGCGTAATCGGGTAGGGCGGAGGCATTTCTGCCTCTTTCCCCCCTAAGAACCGTGCGTA
>NZ_JAVRCA010000025.1:0-25509 GCF_034530995.1 Nostoc sp. DedQUE04
ACGACTTTGGAGTACCTCAACACGACTTTGGAGTACCTCAACACGACTTTGGAGTACCTCAAAACGACTTTCAAGTACCTCAAAACGACTTTGCAGTACCTCAAAACGACTTTCAAGTACCTCAAAACGACTTTCAAGTACCTCAAAACGACTTTGCAGTACCTCAAAACGACTTTTCAGTACCTCAAAACGACTTTCAAGTACTTGAACCGAGCAGTATTGGTTCTCACCCTAAAATAGAAAAAAGATAACTTGGAATTTTCCTGAGCTTCCACGATGGACAAAAAAGATTACTATAGTGCGAAGTGAAGGATCTCCACTATCAGCAATTAAGACAAAAACTAGGTAAAGCCGATGAATCAGGCAACTAGAAATGTCCTGTGCATGACGGGTATAAAAAAAAGTTTTTCCGGCGTGCCAGCACTCTGGGATGTGGATTTTGAACTGAAGGCAGGCGAGATTCATGCACTGGTTGGAGAGAATGGCGCTGGCAAATCGACGCTGATCAAGATGATGACGGGGGCTTATCGGCGGGACTCAGGTGTTATGGAGTACGACCAGAAAACCGTTGCATTCCAAAACCCGACTGAAGCGCAGGCGGCAGGCATTGTAGCCGTCTACCAAGAGATCCAGCTCGTGGATTTCCGAACTGTTGCTGAGAATATTTTTCTGGGCAGGGAGCCGCATCGCTTCGGCATCATTGACAGACGGGTGATGAATATTAAGGCCGCCGATATCCTGGAGCGCCTGGGGTTGTATATCGACCCGCACTCAGTGGTTGGTTCGCTGAATATTGCCCATCGCCAGATGGTAGCGATCGCCCGCGCTATATCCTTTGGGGCGCGGGTGCTGATCCTTGATGAACCCACGAGTTCGCTGACGGAAACTGAAGTTTCTGTGCTTTTTGATGTCATGCGGCGGCTAAAGTCGCAAGGGACATCTATCGTCTACGTCAGCCACCGTTTTGAAGAACTTTATGCCGTGTGCGATCGCGTGACGGTACTGCGTGATGGGCGCAATATCGTCACGCGATCGCTCTCTTCGCTGACTCGTCTGGAACTCGTTTGTTTTATGCTAGGTCGTAAACCCGAAGAGGTGAGCAAAGGAGTCACGGCGTTTGCAGGACACTCGCAAAACACGCTAAATCGGCCAGTGCTACTCCAAGCGGAAGCTCTCAAATATAAAAAACGGCTCAATGGTGTTTCCATTGAAATGCGGCATGGCGAAATCGTCGGGATTGCAGGTTTGCTCGGCTCTGGTCGTAGTGAAACAGTGCGTGCCCTATTCGGGGCTGAACCCCTTGAAAGTGGAACTGTAAAACTCGAAGGTAGTCTTTTATCTCTGCGCGATCCTCATGATGCGATCGATGCTGGAATCGCTTTCCTTTCCGAGGATCGCAAGGCAGACGGGATCATCCCTGAGCTTTCGGTGCGCGAAAACCTCACGCTTGCTGCACTACCGAACCTGACGCGATGGGGCATCGTTTCCAGAAAACAACAGAACAAGCTTGTAGAGCGTTTCATGCAGCGTCTTGATATCAAAGCCGCCAGCGCCGAGCAGAAGATCCACGAACTATCGGGCGGCAATCAGCAGAAGGTGCTTCTGGCGCGATGGCTGTGCAAGAATACAAAACTTCTTCTCCTCGATGAGCCAACTCGTGGTATTGATGTTGGTGCAAAGCGAGAGATCCAGCAGCTGATTGCCGAACTAGCACAGCAAGGGCTGGGAGTTCTGATGATTTCCTCGGAAGTGGAAGAATTAGTTGAAGGTTCGCAACGTGTCGTCGTCCTGCGTGACGGGCAGTCAATCGCGGAACTCAGTGGCGAACAGAAGAATATCAAGGCAATTCTGCACGCAATGGCGGAAGGCGCAGATCGTCAGGAAGTCGTCGGTGGACAATCCCAAACAGAGCAAAACCCAAATGAAGAGCAAGAAGTCTGATCTGGGTTGGGGAACCCTCTGGAACCCAAACTTCGGTGCATTTGCGGCACTTTTAATTCTCTATGTTGCAAACGCCATCTTCACTCCGCGTTTTGCAACAATTAGCAACACATTGAATATGTTGCTCCAAGTATCGACGACAATGTTGGTTGCCGTTGGTATGACCTTTGTCATTGCCTCCCGTGGCATCGACCTGACGGTTGGCTCTACTATGGCATTGGTTTCAGTCATTGTCGCATTGCTGATTAAGTATGGGATGACTGTTGCCATCTTGTTCGCTTTCAGCGCTGCTCTATTGGTTGGTTCGATCAATGGCTTTCTGATCTCACGTCTGAAACTTGATGCCTTGATCGTCACCTTGGCGGCTCTGATCTTATGGCGTGGGATTGCTCAGGTTATCGGGGACGGTAAGCTCGTTCCCTTTGTCAATCCGACATTTGAAGCACTGGGAAAAGGCTATCTCGGTTCTATACCAATTCAAGTTGTCATTGCGGCAGTAGCGATCGCGGCAGCTTTTTTCTGTATTCGCTCTACGCTTTTCGGCCGTCATATCGTTGCAGTTGGCGGCAATGAGGAGGCTGCACGGCTTGCGGGTATCCGTGCGGAGCGCGTGAAGTATATAGTCTATATCATTAGCGCCCTGCTTGCCGGGTTAGCCGGACTTATCGAGACAGCGAGGTTGGGTATGGGCGATCCGAGTAAGGTCGGTGTCAACGCAGAATTTGATGCGATCGCCGCCGTTGTTGTTGGCGGTACGCCCTTCTCCGGTGGCCGGGCAAATATCCTCGGCACTGTTGTCGGAGCCTTGCTCATGCAGGTGATTTCCACAAGTTTCAATATGCTGCTGATTCCCTTTACCTGGTCATTAGTTTTGAAATCCGTAATCATTCTTTTCGCCATTTTTTTGCAGCGTCCGAGGGAGGTTTAACGCGTTATGGCTGCTACAAAGTCTTTTGCGCTTACGGGTTTGCGGCGTTTTGCCAAGCTCCTCACCTCCCAGGGTGTGCTACTCATACTCCTTAGTTTGGCTGTTTTCGCATCCTTTCGTTATGAAACGTTCCTGACACCTGTTAATCTGATGAACATCATGCGACAGAATAGTATGCTGGCGATCGTGGCGCTAGGCATGACTGTCGTCATCTTGAGTGGAGGAATCGATCTGTCTGTGGGTTCCCTCGTTGCTCTAGGCGGTGTTGTTACAGCAATGCTTGCCGGACAAGGAAGCTTCGTAGCGATCGCCGCCGGCATTGCTAGTACCACGTTGCTGGGTGTGGTCAATGGTCTTCTCGTGTCTCGCGCACGGCTTCAGCCGTTCGTTGTTACCTTATTCACTGCCAGCGCTGCACGTGGACTGGCGTTGAGCATCACCGAGGAAAAGTCCATTGCCGTATCATCGGCAGCATCGGGATTTATTTGGCTGGGTAGGGGATTCATTGGTTGGGTTCCTGTACCCGTGCTGATAGTTGCACTCTTATATTTTGCAGCTTGGTTTATGCTGCACAGAAGCCGATTAGGTTTGCACATATTCGCTATTGGCAATAACGAGGAGGCTTCTCGGCTCATGGGCGTGAACCCAAACCAAGTAAAGCTGGCAGTCTACACATTTAGCGGGTTGCTTTCAGGGCTTGCTGGTATTATTCTCGCAGGCCGTCTAGGGGCGGGTCAGCCTGTCGCTGCCTTTGGCTGGGAAACAGATGCGATCGCCGCCACCGTTATGGGAGGAACGTTTCTCGCAGGGGGTCAAGGGAGCGTGTTTCCGACGCTAATCGGTGTACTTTTACTCGGAATGATGTACAACCTTTTAAATCTTGAGGGAACCATTACTCCTTGGTGGCAGCTCGTACTTCGTGGGGCCTTCTTACTTTTGGTCGTGCTTTTTCAGCAGCGTATTGTGCATAGAGGCTGAGTTTATTGAAGCGGAAGTTGTATAGTAGGGGGCAGGGGGCAGGGAGCAGGGGGCAGAGGGAGAAAGAGTTTGAGCCTTATTTATTTTTCTTCACACAGTTTGGTTTTATATTAGATTTATGTCCTAAACTACTTGGCGACAGCTATAGTTGTTCAGAGTTTCTGATACCAATTCACAAAAAATATGATATGGATGCAAAGCATAAAACCTATGCTAATTCTCACTTTTTTAATGCGTGAATTTTGAATTGGTATGACTCTGTTCAACGTTAAATAGAAAATAACAAATCAATATGTTGGAAATTGGTGAAACGACCTCACAAAATCGCGTTACTCGCTACGGGCAATTTCCTCGATTGCGATCAATGATTATTGACTCTAAGCGATCGCTTTACTCATGCTCGATTTTACGAAAAACTATCATTAACTTTTAACTGCTGGCAGATGCTTTTTTTCAACTTTCTTACTCTGCATACTCAGCTTTTTCCGCCATGTCTCCATATAAATGTAAAACACTGGAGTCAGATAGAGAGTTAATATCTGAGAGAACACCAGTCCACCAACAATTGCAATCCCCAAAGGACGACGCGCTTCTGAACCTACTCCTGTCCCCAGAGCAATGGGAAGTGTGCCAATTAAAGCTGCCATCGTCGTCATCATAATCGGACGGAAGCGAATCAAGCAAGCGGTATAAATGGCATCAAAGGAATTTTTTCCTTCTTTTCGTTGCGCTTCAATGGCAAAATCCACCAGCATAATCCCGTTTTTCTTGACGATACCCACTAACAGGATAATGCCGATAAAAGAGTAAAGATTTAAATCAACCTGGAAAATTAGCAGCGTCAATAATGCGCCAAAACCCGCCGAAGGCAAACCAGAAAGAATGGTGATTGGGTGAATAAAATCCTCATAGAGGATACCGAGAATGAGATAAATTACTAAAATAGAGACCAACAACAGCACGCCTAAATCGTTGAAGGACTGTTGAAAAGTTTGGGCTGAACCCTGAAAGCTGGGGGTAATTGTTGAGGGTAATAGCTCACTGGCTGCTTGCTTGATAGCATCTGTAGCCTGACTTAGAGACGTTCCTGGGAGGGTGTCAAAAGAGATAGTTGCAGAGGGGAGTTGAGCAACGTGAGTAACAGTGAGCGGGCCGACACTCTGGGTAATATTAGCGATCGCACTCAAAGGAACAAGTTTTCCAGTACTTGATTGCACATAGAGCATCGATAGGGCGCTAGGATCTCGTTGAAATTCCGGTTTTACTTCCAAGATTACATAAAATTGGTCATTTGGGGTATAAATAGTTGACACCTGGCTAGAACCATAAGCGGCGCTGAGAGTTTGTTCAACTTGTTGAGCGGTAATGCCAAGAGTTGCGGCTTTGTTGTGGTCAAATTTGACTTGGATTTGAGGAGTGCTGAGTTGTAAATCACTGTCAACGTTCTGGAGTCCTGGTAGGGTTTTGACCTTATCTACAAGTTTAGGAACGTATTGGCGCAGGTCTTGTAAATTCAAACTCTGCAATGTGAACTGATAAGTAGAATTGGTTTGTTGTCCGCCGATGGGAATAGCTGGCGGAGAACGGAGGAATGTCTTAACCCCAACTACACGTCTCAACTTAGGGGTTAACTCTTGAATGATTTGGTCAGCACTCAGTTTACGTTGAGAACGTGGCTTGAGCCGAATCGTAATTCGCCCGGAGTTCACCGAGGCATTCGGCCCACTTGCACCCACAATTGAGTCAACTGCTTCAATGTTAGGGTCTTGACGAATGATATCAACAACTTTTTGCTGATGACGGCGCATATCATCAAAAGAAATATCTTGCGCTCCTTTGGTGTTAGCCGTCAGTTGTCCGGTGTCTTCTGTAGGAATAAATCCTTTGGGAACGATGACGAATAGATAGACGGTCATTACCAGCAGAATACCAGAACCAATCAGTGTCATCAGGCGGTATTTTAAAACGGGTTTGAGCGTCCAATCATATCCCCGCAGTAGTAAATCAAATGCCCGTTCTGAGACTCGATACAGCAGATTTGGTCTTTGCTGATGCGAACGCAGAAAGCGACTGCATAACATAGGAGTGAGACTGAGGGAAACAAAACCCGAAACCAAAATTGCCACTGCGATCGTCACAGCAAATTCATGAAATAATTTCCCGATTATTCCACTCATGAACATGATCGGGATGAACACCGCCACTAGGGAAAGGGTCATTGACAAAATTGTGAAGCTGATTTCCCTCGATCCCTTCAATGCCGCGTTTAGCGGAGATTCGCCCATTTCCCGATAACGGACAATATTTTCTAACACAACGATCGCATCATCCACAACAAAGCCCACAGAGAGGGTCAACGCCATGAGTGAGAGGTTGTCTAAAGAAAAGCCCGACAGATACATTACAGCAAAAGTGCCAATAATCGCTACAGGTAGCGCCAAACTGGGAATTAGGGTAGCTGTTATGTCACGCAAGAATAAGAAAATAACTAAGACAACTAGACATACTGAGAGAACCAAGGTAAATTTCACATCGTTGACAGAGGCTCGGATAGTTTGGGAGCGATCGTACATAATCCCCATCTCAATAGATTTGGGAACTTGTTCGCGGAGTGTAGGTAAAAGTTCTTGGATGGCATCAACAATTTTTACAGTATTAGCTCCCGGTTGCGGCTGCACAGCGAGAACAACAGAATGGCGATTTGTTACTTTGCGATCGCTATACAAATTCGAGACTTTGACGTTTTGTTCGCTGTCAATTACCTGCCCCAAATCCTGAAGCCGCACGGGCGCACCATTCTTGTAAGTTACAATTAGCTGGCGATAGCTGGCAGCATCAGTAAGTTGACCGTTCGCCTGAATCGTATAACTTTTGTAAGTATCCGAGAGACTGCCGGTTGGTAAGTTGACATTTCCCTGTTGAATTGCAGTTTTCACCTGATTTAGACCAATTCCCCGCGATGCCAACTCTCGCGGGTCAAGTTGGACGCGGACTGCATATTGCTGTTGACCAAAAACCTGTACCTGAGCAACACCATCAATCATCGAAATTGGTTGACCAACTGTTACCTCTGCGTATTCATCAACTGTCGAGATTGGCTGTGTCTCCGAATACATATAGAGGAAGAGTATCGGTGAGACAGATGGGTTAACTTTGCGGTATGTAGGGGGGTGAGGCATTCCGGCGGGTAGTTGTCCGGCTGCTGCTGAGATAGCTGCTTGTACATCTTTGGCGGCATCTTCCACTCGGCGGCTAAAGTCAAATTGTAGGGAAATGTTGGTGCTGCCTGTGGAACTGGTGGAATTGAATGAATTGAGTCCGGCAATTTCGGTAAACTGTCTTTCTAGGGGTGCGGCGACTGAAGATGCCATTGTTTCTGGGGTAGCACCTGGGAGACTAGCGGAGACAGATATAAAAGGATATTCAACGTTGGGTAGGGCACTGATGGGTAACAGTAGATAACTCATGAGACCGAAGATGAGAATACCCATCATTACCAAAGTGGTCATGACTGGACGACGGATGAAAAGTTCTGAAAGGTTCATGAGTTTTGTTCTCCCAGAAATGTGATGGCGATGCGATCGCTTAGTACAGGTTTGCGTAAAATTATGGTGAATTGAGGGTTGAAATTTAAACGCAAAGGGGCGCAGAGGTAAGCGCAGAGGCACGCAGAGATTTCGCTATGAATTAATGAGATGTTGTACTTAGTCTGTGTTGTCTTTAATTTTGAGTTTTGAATTTTGAATTGTTAAATATCACGATCGCTCCCCTGTAAATGAGAACACCCGCCGAAACTTAACTTGATTGAGTTTCTTCCGCCACGATTCCATATATATATAGAACACGGGCGTTAAATACAAAGTCAATATCTGAGAAAACACCAGTCCACCCACAACTGCAATCCCTAAAGGACGGCGGGATTCTGAACCAGCCCCAAATCCGATCGCTATGGGTAAGGTTCCCATTAATGCTGCCATCGTCGTCATCATAATTGGACGGAAGCGCACTAAACAGGCTTGATAAATTGCCTCAGAGGGTTTTTTCAATTCTTCTCGCTGGGCTTCAATTGCAAAGTCCACCATCATAATGCCGTTTTTCTTCACAATGCCCACCAAGAGAATTATGCCGATGAAGGAATAAACATTGAGTTCGACATGGAATATTATCAGCGTTAACAATGCCCCAAAACCTGCTGAAGGCAAACCGGAAAGAATTGTAATTGGGTGAATGAAATCCTCATAGAGAATACCCAGGATGAGATAAATTACTAAGATGGCGATCGCTAACAGTAAACCCAAACTCGGCAGTGAACTTTGAAACACCTGGCTTGCGCCCTGAAAGCTGGTACTAATGCTCTTAGGAATCACTCGATCGATCAGTTCTGCAATTTTTTGGTTGGCATTTCCCAAGGACGCACCGGGAGCGAGGTTAAAGGAAATGGTGGCGGCGTTCATCCGACCGTTATGATTGACCATTAACGGGCTGACTCCCTGAGATAGTTTGGCGAATGTTTTCAGAGGAACTGCTACTCCTGTGCTGGAGTTAATGTATAAGGTCAACAGAGCATTGATATCTTGCTGATATTGGGGTGCTAATTCCAAAATCACCTGATACTCATTGGTTGCTGCATAGATGGTTGACACTTGGTAGGAACCGTAAGCACTTCTGAGGGTATTTTCGATTTGCTCGGCGGTGATCCCATAAGTTGAAGCTTTATCGCGGTCAATGTCAATTTGAATCTGGGAAGCAAACTGTAAATCGCTGTTGACATCCTGGAGTTCTGGCAAGTTCTTCATCTTCAGAACAAGTTGCGGAACATATTCCTGCAAGGGTTTGACATCAGAACTCTGAAGTGCAACCTGATAAAGTCCTGTGCTTTGTTGAGCGCCAATGGGTATCGCTGGCGGATTTTGCAAGAATACTTGGATGCCTGGAACAGTGGCGAGTTTGGTTCGTAAATTTTGCACGATTTCGTCAGCCCCTAGTTGGCGCTGCGATCGCGGTTTTAACCGAATAAACAAACTCCCGGAATTGGCTGCAACTGCTGCCCCACTGCCATTAGCACTCGCTCCCGCGCCAATATTGGAGTTGACTGCATCTACATTGGGATCTTCACGAATCAGGTTAGCAACTGTCTGCTGATGCTGGACAAGATTATCAAAGGATGCATCTTGGGCTGCTTGGGTAATACCTGTAATTTGTCCGGTATCTTCGCTAGGAATAAAGCCTTTGGGAACTATCACTAACAGCCCAACTGTCACCGCCAATAGAAAGGCAGATAAAATCATCGTGGTGCGGTGATATTTTAAGACTTTTTTGAGACTCCAATCGTACAAACCGAGGAAGCGATCGAAGACATATTCGGAAGCTTGATATAACCGACTTTGATTAGCATGGTCTACAGGACGCAGAAAACGGCTGCACAACATCGGTGTCAAAGTCAAAGACACAAAACCAGAGACGAGAATTGCCACTGCGATCGTCACAGCAAATTCATGAAATAATCGTCCCAGCACTTCACTCATGAACAACATGGGGATGAAGACTGCTACTAAGGAAAGTGTCATCGATAGGATGGTGAAACCAATTTCTCTCGACCCATTCAACGCTGCTTCTAGAGGACGTTCCCCCATTTCCATGTGACGGACGATATTTTCGAGCATGACGATCGCATCATCCACGACGAAACCCACTGAAAGGGTCAACGCCATCAGCGATAGGTTATCTAGTGAGTAGTGCAGCAAATACATCACCGCAAAAGTACCAATCAAGGAAACGGGTAATGCCAAACTGGGAATCACCGTCGCCGAGAGGTTCCGCAAAAAGATAAAAATTACTAAGATAACTAGAGCGATCGTCAGAATCAAAGTAAATCTGACATCATCTACTGAATCTCGAATTGATTGAGATGCATCATAGAGAATACCAATTTCCACGGATGCCGGAATTTGATCTCGCAAATCCGGGAGCAATTTCTTAATCGTGTCTACGACCTGCACCGTATTGGTTCCGGGCTGTCTTTGAATGGTGAGAATAATGGCGCGAGTATTATTGTACCAGCTTGCCACATTGTCATTTTCTACACTGTCAACAATCCTACCCAGTTGATTGAGATAGATGGGCATTCCATCTTTATAAGAGACAATCAGTTGGCGATAAGCAGCCGCATCCTCAAGTTGCCCGTTAGTTTGAACTGTAAAATTCTTGTGATTTCCTGAAAGACTACCAGTAGGCAAATTGACGTTACCTTGTTGAATCGCCGTCGCCACCTGATCTAGCCCAATTTGCCGCGCTGCCAATTGTTGCGGATCGAGTTGAATTCGAGCCGCATACTTTTGAGAACCATAGACGGCTACCTGTGCGACCCCATTAATTGTAGATAGCTTTTGCGCTAAATAAGTCTCGGCATAATTATCTACCTGGGAAAGCGGCAGAGTCGGAGAATCGAGGTAAAGGTAGAGAATCGGTTGGTCTGCGGGGTTAACTTTGCTATAGGTAGGAGGATTGGGTAAATCCGTGGCAATTTGTCCCGATGCTCCCGATATCGCGGCTTGCACATCCTGCGCCGCATCATCAATATTCCGACTCAGGTTAAATTGCAGGGTAATTTGAGTCTGTCCCAGAGTGCTAGTTGAGTTGAGCGAATCGAGTCCAGCAATACTGGAAAATTGCTTTTCTAGAGGACGGGCAACCGATGCTGCCATTGTTTCGGGGCTAGCTCCCGGTCGGGAAGCACTTACTTGAATTGTGGGATAATCTACACTTGGTAAATCGCTGATGGGCAGCAACCGATAACTCATGAAACCGAAGATTAAAATCGCCGCCATCACCAGAGTTGTCATGATCGGGCGGCGGATAAATGGTTCTGAGAGGTTCATGAATCACCTCCACCAGAGTTACGGGAATGATTTCTTCTTGGCTGATTCGAGTCATTGCCGCCTTGGGAATTGCCGGCTGTTTTAACGCGAACTTTGCTCCCGGAAACGAGATTCGCTTGACCATCGGTAACAATTTTATCGCCTGGTTGCGGCCCTTTCTGAATTACATCTAGCCCCTGAATGGTGCTGCTAACTGTAACTGGAACATTTTCCACCGTCATGTCTGGCTTAACTACAAAGACAAACTGGCCATCGGGGCCATTCTGCACGGCTTGGGAAGGAACAACCGTTGCATTTGGTTGTTCAGTCAGCGTTAGGGTTGCGTTGACAAATTGACCGGGAAATAAGTGTCCCTGAGTGTTATCAAAGTCGCCAATTAGTTGAATTGTCCCCGTAGTGTTATCGACCGTATTGTTGACAAATGTCAAAGCACCTGGTATCGCATGAGCTGGATTATCGGGGAAGGTCACATCTACCTTCAGCTTGCCATTCTGCATATACTTTTGTACCTGGGGCAGATTTGTTTCAGGAATGGAAAAAGCAACTTGAATCGGGCGAATTTGGGTGATGGTAACAAGTGGAGTGGTGCTGTTGGCTTGTACCACATTCCCCTGAGTTACCAGAATATTGCCAGCGCGACCATCAATCGGCGCATAAATTTTGGCGTAAGATAATTGCACTTTGGTATTTTCTAATGCTCCTTGGTCGGAAACGACAACAGCCTGAGCATTAGCGATCGCAGCTCGATCGCCCTGGACAACTGCGCCAGCATTAGTCAGCGCTACGCGATCGCTTTTCAAAACTGCCTCAGCATTAGCGATCGCTTCTCGATCTGCTTGTAGTGTTGCTGTCGCCGATTTGCTATTGGAAAGGTATTGCTGTGCTTGATCTAAACTAATCGCGCCTTTCTTATATAACGCACTATAGCGATCGCTCTGTCCCTGAGCAAATTCTGCTTGCGCTCGATCCTTGGCTAAATTCGCTTCGGCTTGTCGCACTAAAGCTTGGTCTTTGACTAAAGTGGCTCTGGCTTGGTCTACCTGACCCAAATCTCTAGTTAACGCATCTCTGGCTTGTTGTACTGAGGCTTGGTCTTTTGCTACAACACCTTGAGCTTGCTGAATTGCAGCAGCTTGCGATCGGTCATCTAGGGTAAACAAAAGTTGTCCCTTTTTTACATCTTGACCTTTCTTGAAATAAACTCCAACAATCCGTCCGCTAGCTTGGGGCGTAATCGATACTGTAGAACCCGCTTGCACATTACCGATCGCCTGCAATTGTATCGGAACCGTTTTTTGTGTCACCATTGCTACAGTTACAGGTGTAAGTTGTTGCTTATTACGCCCAGGTTTTTCACTTTTGTCTGACTTGGCTGCACCTGCATAGATGCCAAAAAAACCTAGTCCTGCCAGTAATAGCACGCCCAAAATTATCAAAGTAATTTTTTTCTTTTTTGGCGATCGCGGTAGCTCTGGTTGTATACTGTTCTCAGTCAAATCGTTAGAAATTTCATGGTTCATCAGAACCTCCAATGCATTTTAATTAATATTAAAAACCGTGAAATCCTTTACTACCTCAACTGCCGCCGATCCCGATTTCATTTGAGGCGGCACATCTAAATAATTCGTTTTTTCCGGTTTGCTCGATGTGCCTTGTCAAATCATGATGATTTTGTTTATTATAAATCAAACAAATCTATTTTTAAATACGTCTTAAGTAATCATATTTAAAATATTTCATTATTTTAAGGGATAATTTTTCACTTGCGTTTACTTATTATTTCTTAGCTGCCGATATAGAAGGTGGAGAGCTTGTTTTTCTATTTGTCTGACTCGTTCCCGACTAATACCCATGCGCTGACCAATCTGTTCTAGAGAAAGTTCATTTCCATCTATTAAACCAAAGTGTAAGTTTAATATTTCTTGTTGTTGTCTAGATAAACTTGACAATAAGTCTTCAAGTTCCTGATTGAGAGATTGCTCAGTAGTATAACCATTTTGAGAATATCTATAATCTTCGATTAAATCTTCTAACTTAACATCTTTTTCTGAACCAACTTGAAGATCGAGAGAGATAGTTTGACGAGCCAAAGTTAGATATTGTCGAATCTGATTAGGCTCCAAAGCAAGTGCATGAGCAATTTCCGTAGTGGTAGGAACGCGACCAAGTTTTTGAGATAACTCTCGCTGAACGCGCTTAATTTTGTTTAACTTATCATTAATGTGAATCGGTAATCTAATTGCGCGTCCTTGTTGAGCGATCGCTCTGGTAATTCCTTGACGAATCCACCAGTAAACGTAGGTTGAAAATCTGTATCCTAAAGCCGGATTGAATTTTTCAATCCCTCTTTCCAAACCTAAAGTACCTTCTTGAATTAAGTCCATCAGTTCTAAGTTCCGTCTCTGATATTGCTTGGCAATTGACACCACGAGCCGGAGATTAGATGCCATCATTTTCTGCTTGGCTTTTTTCCCTTGATTTAGGTTTTGAAGTAGTTCCTGTTCGCTTAACTGCATCCGAGCAGCCCATTCTGACAGTGTGGGGGTACGATTTAATTCAACAGTCAGTTTTTCGGATTCAGCAAGTATTTTTATCATTTGCTGAACTTGTTGGGCAAAAAAAACTTCTTGCTCTTGGGTTAACAGAGGTATCCGCCCAATTTCTTGAAGATAAACACGTACCGTATCAGTTGTAAATTGAGATGCTTTGCTTGTGTTAGCAGCTTTAGTATCTGGGAATGATGTTAAGTTACTCATTTTAAGTTAGCCTCTGCCGATTAGTTGGGGTATTTTTTATTGGGGAAAAAGTGTAAATAATGACTTGATGAACCATAGAGGTTTTTATAAAAGAACCAGGTATCAAGTACTAGTTCCAAAAGAGCAATCAATACCCAAATTGCTAATGAAACAATTACAGGTAGGCTGAGATCGGGAAATTTCCTTTGCAAATCGATAATGCCAAATAGCAGCAAAAATACCAGCGAAACTCCTAGAAGAAATGACAGCTTGACAATTGCGAGAATGAACCGACTCATTTCTAGGATGCGATTGTAAAGCCGGGAAAATCTCTCTAGTATTTCTTCCATGTTATTGATGACAAGTAAAATTTGTTGTTGGTGCAGATGGGTAGCTAAGGAGCATTGTTGCTGCACTTGCGTCAATTCATGTTCATTCTTGAAATCATCTAAAAGCTTGTCCCAAGGTAAGACCTGAGAGCTAGTTGACCAAATTGGGAAATCCTTTAAATGTAAGGGAACTAAATAGTTAATCAGAGCGATCAGAGTTTGATCGAAATTACTGAGTTCGGGGGGAAGAGACTGAGTTAGACGAATCAGTTGGTCAATCTGAATCTGGAGTGTATAGTAGTCCTCATATCTCCTTTGAGCGATCAACTGACTAGTAAAGGTGAGAAAAACAATTAACACTCCCAATAAAGCAGCTAGAGACTGGGAAACAGCAGAAAAGAATTCAATCGCTACCTGTTTAGGTACTGTCAGCCAAGGGGCGTTTTCCCGCATAGCAAAAACCAAGGTGGCAACAAATACAAACCCAACGATCGCTAGCTGATGGTGGGTAACAATAGCTATGATTGTCCGCACTAAAGGAGTGTTGCTGAGTTGAACCAGGATTTGCAGACCTGGGACTGGTTCGCAAATTTGAAGTCGTTGGGCTTTGCGGGTTGACATGATAGAAAGATACAGTTCCTAGCTTGTTAAAGTAAGGCAGGAGGCAAATAGCGCAGCGTTAACGAGTCTGCAAGTAGGTAGGTGGTCACTTCAACTACGCTCAGTGACCACTTACCATGCCGGCTTCATTTCCCACGCTGCAAACTCACATGATTAGCCCCAGACTGAATCAATTTGCTCAGGTCAGCAACAGCGCTAGCATACTGAGGATCGGCTAATGTTCCCAAGGTTCGGTTTTGCACTAAGGCTTTCTGTTGTGCCTCGGTTAATGCCACGTTAATATCTGGGGCAATGCCAACATGATTGATATCTCGGCCTTTCGGTGTGTAGTATTTAGCGATCGTTAATTTCAGCCCCGAACCATCTTCTAGTGGCTCTACGGCTTGAACTAAACCTTTACCGAAGGTGCGAGTTCCTACTAAGGTGGCGCGATTGTCGTCTTGTAGCGCTCCCGATAGAATTTCGCTGGCGCTAGCAGATCCCTTATCAACCAGTATCACTAAGGGTTTGTCGGTGAGAGGATGTCCCGATGCATCGTAGCTTTCTTTCACTTGGTCTCGATTTACCAAAGACACGATCGCTCCTTGCTTCAACCACATACTAGCAATTTGCAAACTCGCATCCAGCAGTCCACCTGGATCGGAACGCAAATCTAAAACGTAGCCCTGTACCTGTTGTTTTTCTAATGCTTGAATTGCCCGATGCATCTCTACGGGCGCAGTTTGCGTAAACTCTGGCAAACGAATGTAACCAATCTTGCCTGCTGCTGTTGTTTGCGTGTTATAAGTTACAGGATGGATAGCAATATTGGCGCGGGTAAGTTTGAAAGTTTGCGATTGATTGCCCCGTTGAATCATGAGTACTACCTTGGTTCCCACTGGCCCGAGAATCCGCTTCACGGCATCGTCAATTTTCATCCCCTGAGTTTTTTGACCGTTAATTTGGACAATTACATCGTCCGGCAAAATACCCGCTTTAAATGCAGGGGTTCCTTGAATTGGGGCAACAACGGTTAAAGCTTTAGTTTTTTCATTCTGTGCCAGTTCCAGCCCTACGCCACTGAGGTTGCCAGAAATATCGTTATTTAAGGCTTTAAATTCTTGCGGGTCAAAAAATTCGGTGTAGCGATCGCCTAATTTCGCCACCATTTCTTCAATTGCTCCATAAGCCTCTTTCTTAGAACTATAGGAACGGCTAATATACTGCTGACGAATTGCTTGCCAATCTTGATGATTAAAGCTGACATCAACATAGTTTTTATCTAAGATTTGCCACACCTCATCCACCAGTTTTTGAGAGCTAGGTTGTGGTTTACCTAGAGCTTTGGAAGTGTAGAGACTAGTTCCTACAAAGATTGTGGCTATAACAGCCAGTTCTATCTTGACGAGCAATTTTTGTTTAAACATACTTTAATTATTGAAGAATAATCCAGAATCCAGAATGCAATTAATGAAAAGCTGAATACCATAAGTCGCAGATAATTCCTTCTGAATTCTGAATTCTGACTCCTGAATTCTGTTTTGATCGAACTACTAGGAATTCTCTTGAGATTTTCCTTTACGGTGGGGATAGGCAGTCTTAAAAATATCCTGAATTTTAGTCTTTTGTTCAGCAGTAAGATTTAGGCTGAACACTGCTTTACGCATTTTTTCACCTTTTTGTAATTTCGTTGACAATTCCTTTACCTGATCTGGGGTCAGAACGGCCTCAACTTGCTTGCGAATTTCTTCGCGTTTGTGAGCGCGTTCTGGCGTATTCGCTGCCGCAGAGTTTGTCGTAGAAGTATTAGATACCTTTGTGCCAGAATCATTCCCTTGAGACACATCTGGAGATTTAGAACTGGTGCAACCTGTCATTCCTCCAATGAGGATAGTTGCAAGTAGCAGGGTTGGTAAAATTATCTGTTTTTTAATCATTTATTTCTCTGATTTTTGTTGTGTGTAATAGAACTGTTCTGACTCAATTTCCGTTTATGACTGTTTAGCTCGACTTTATCCATTTTTATGAAACCCAAAACCTGACACTGAAACCTTTGTGGGACGGTAGTTTTACTTTTTAGATTTAACCGATAATCAGTGACATGGAAAAAGTTTTTGCCAAAAAGCTAGGGTTTTTGCCGTATCAAGATAAGCAAGTTCTTAATTTTGGATAAAGTCGAGTGTTTAGAAGATGTTTGAAAAGTTGCTGATTTACTTACACCAGCTAATCTTAAAAGTTGGCACGAGTTTGCACATGAGCTAGAATTCCTAACTTGACCAGTAAAAAAGTACTCAAATTATTGTGACTTTTTTCCTAATTTAGAAATAATTAATTAGTCGGAACGGCTCTATCGATAGTAGAGACAGATTCGTTATATAGAAGAATGGGTACTAGGTGCTAGGGACTGGGTACTGGGTACTGGGGAAGAAATTATGAGTAAGATTTGGTTGGAGTCTGAATTCCGATTCAAATCTTCCCAATCCCCAGTCCCTAGTCCCTAATCCCCAGTCCACAGTTCAATATTTCCCTCTAAAATAGTGAAAATACCTATGGTTTTGTTACAAAGACCATTGAGTTGGAATTCTATGGTTAGCTTGACCTACCCATCTTTTCGTCTGTTGCTTTATCTAGAGTGGCTGTTATTAGCCACGGCAGTGTTCATGGAAGTTCTGCTGCCGTTTCAGTTGTCCTGGTCTTTGCCGCTAGGAGTTATGGCGATCGCAACTTTCAGCTTGATGGGTTTGAGACTACCAATGGTGAAGCTGGAAAGCAAATTAATTTATACAGTCCTGGAATTCAGTTTAATTTTGCTACCAGCCACTCAACATACTTTATCGACTCGCTCCGTTTTCCTGCTGTGTCTGGTATTGGTGATGCGGAGTTGTCTCATATTTAAGCGATCGGGACAGTTGGTCGTCTTAATTTTATCTCTGCTTACTTATGGAACACTACTTTTATCAAAACCGATTGTACCTGAGAATTTTCTGCCAGATAAGCTGATCCTCATGTCCTGGGATTGGCGATTAAGTAATATATTATTGTTTAGCTTAACGTTAGTATTCGCTTTATTGTTAATTAACGCCCTGCTTGCAGAGCGCCAAAGTCGAGAGCAGTTAGAAATTGCCCATCAGCAATTAGAAATCATCAATCAACAACTGTGCCAGTATGCCCTGCGGATTGAAGATCAGGCAACCTTGCAAGAACGCAACCGAATTGCCCGCGAAATTCATGATGGCTTAGGACACACTCTCGCCGCCCAAACCATTCAGATTAATAACACTCTGTTGTTTTGGCAATCAAATAATGACAAAGCATTAACATTTCTCAAACAGGCGAAAGAACTGGGGGCTGAAGCACTCTTAGAAATTCGGCGATCGCTTTCGGTTTTGCGTTCAAATCCTTTGCAAGGGCAATCTCTCAAATCAGCTATTGAAAAACTGCTGATAGATTTTCAGCAAACCACAAGTATTGAACCATCCTGTAAAATCGATCTCCCGCACACCCTACCAACAGAAGTAAACACGGCTTTATTCCGCATTGTGCAAGAATCGCTGACAAATATTTGCAAACACGCTGAGGCAACAAGTGTCACCGTTAAACTTCTGGCTCACGCTGGGATGATTCATCTGTCAATCGAAGATAATGGAAAAGGTTTTAACCCCACTCAAAATACAACCGGGTTTGGATTACAAGGGATGCGAGAACGATCGGTTGCACTGGGTGGCCAGTTAAATCTCCACAGTCAATTAGGAACAGGTTGCTGTATTTCTGTTTCTTTGCCACTCTCAAAGCTGTTGGTGTTTTAGCTTATGATTCGGATTTTATTAGTTGACGATCAGCATCTGATTCGCCAAGGACTTAAGAGTATGCTTGAGTCGAATGCAGAGATGCAGGTAATTGGTGAGGCAGAAAATGGGCAACGGGCACTCGAACAGATTGCCGCATTGAAACCCGATATTGTACTAATGGATATCCGAATGCCTGTAATGGATGGAGTTGCCACCACAAAAGCGATCGCTCAACAATATCCTGAAATTAAAGTTCTCGTCCTCACCACCTTCGATGATGATGAGTATGTTTTCCAGGCGATGCGGCTGGGTGCAAAGGGCTATTTGCTCAAGGACACCGAACCAGATGAATTAATGTTGGCAATTCGATCCGTCTACAAAGGACAAACCCTACTCGGCCCGGGATTATTTGAGAAAGCCCTCACGCCGATTACCGCACCTGTCCCGTCTGTGCAAACTCCTCCAGAATTAGCGCAACTCACAGCCAGAGAATTAGATGTATTGCGGTTAATTGCTTGTGGAGCCAATAACCGAGAAATTGCTGAATCGCTGTTTCTTTCAGAAAACACTGTTAAAAATTATGTTACTAATATTCTCAGTCGGTTGAGTTTACGCGATCGCACTCAAGCCGCTTTGTTTGCCCATTCGTTGTTTAGTGGACTGAAGTAGAGTCTACTTGGGCAAGGGATATATCGTTTACTAAAAAGACAAATAGCTGAGAAACGCAATTGAGAAGGCGTTATATCATGTCAAAGCCATGACTGAAGATTAGCTGTATCTCTGATTGCGTTAGAACTTTGGCGCGTCCGTGCCGATTTATTTTCATCGCTAGACTGTAGACCCTGCGATCCACAGCCTACAACGATTTGACACTTGATCGCGTGGAAACATTGTCTGTATTTGCGGATCAATTGTACTGCGACGGCAAAATGCTTGACTCTATCTACAATCCACGTTCATTTTCCGCAGTGTGCATAAATTGATTTCATTACCCCGATATAAGAAGTAGAAGCAAGGCTTATGTCCTCGCTAATACAAAACCCCGACTTTATTAAGGTGATTTATGTCTGCTGTGATAACTGCCACACAATCAAAAATTTGTCAACGCGTAAGTTCTAGAATAGAGAAAGATGTTATGAATTTTTCAAAACGTTTCTCAACACCTTTAGTATTTTTCTTTTTGACATTTAGCGCATTACCTGCTTTAGCTGATAATTGTTCAGTAGCCGATCGAGTCCCATTGCCACCATGTGTTCAAGCAGATTATGTTGATAATGGAGCTGTTCTAACTAATCGCTGTCCTTATACAGTTACTATAAAAGTTGATATAGCTAACGGTAGCGATCAACGGGTAAATGTTCCTAGCAACGGAGGAAGAAGAGTAGTCAGTACTACAGGAAGGTTTAATTTGAAATGCTGTCCCAAATATAACAAATGTAGGGGGTAGTAGTGGGATTTTGTAAAAAAGTGGACAAAGAGACAACGGGCGACCACCGGGTGTCACCGCCAATAGTTGTAAGCTAAAAGTAAGCTAAAAGCAGCCTCTATCAATACTTTCAGCAATTTGACCCCGTAGCACCCCCGCGTAGCACGGGTTTTTTTTTGGTGGTTGGATGCGATCGCAGGAAATAAACCAATTACGATTGGACAGGGATACAGTACGATAGCTTGGATTCCAGAAGATTCTGGAAGTTGGGCACTACCTTTGAGGCATGAGCGAATCACCAGTTGGGACAGTCCGATTGAGAAAGCAGTTGGACAACTGAAAAAAGTATGCGAGCTAATGCCTTCTAGACCGATTTCTGTTTGGGACAGTGAATATGGTTGTGCCCCGTTTATCCTGAAAACATCTGAGATTGCCACAGATAATAAGAGTACGGTTGCGTTCAAATCTGTGTTTATGGGGTGCACCACCAGCTTATAAAGGTTCGGGTCGTCCTCGAAAACATGGTGCAAAATTTAAACTAAATGAAGCCTCTACATGGGGCGAAGCAGCATCTGTCTTGGAAGTAAATGACCCGAAATTGGGACGAGTTAAAGTCAGTTCGTAGCCCCGCCTGCAAAGAGGGGCTGGGGGTGGGGTGCAGTGATTATGGAAATCATAACTAATTACCCGGACATAATATTAGACAATAAGTCTATTGCACATTGTATATTAATGCACAACCACTGAATATAGATATTTTGACATACCCTTTCAGGGATAATTCTTGTTATACAGCAGCCTACAGGGAGAACTAAATATGACATCTCCAGAAACGGTTACATGGCTACAAAAACGCACGTCTTTAGGAATTCTCTCGCCTGAAGTATTAAATGCGATCGCTCAAGTAATTGAAGAACGAGTTGTACCAGGCGAAACTGACTTAGTTAGTGAAGGCAATTCTCCAGAAGCCCTTTATATTCTTGTAGAAGGTCAACTCGAAAGCAATACCACCAATCAAAACAACCCAGCTTTAGCTTGTGGATTTCTCCCCGGTGCAGTGATTGAACTCAAAGAATTGCTGTTGGATGAATCAACTCCATTCACAATTACGACAGTAACCGAATGTCACTTGTGGGTTGTACCTGCTGCTAAATTTCGGGAATTAGTCACTCAATACCCCGAAATTACTCAGGCTTTTTCGCGTCAATTGGCTCAAGAATTAGCTCAGGTAACATCTGCACTTGGCTATGAACAAGAACGTTCTATTGCCTTGCGCCCATATTTAGTTACCAAAGCCCAACGCGGAATTGTCGGTACAAGTCGCTATGCTGTGCGGTTGCGGGAGCAAATTCGAGAAGCAGCTGCCGATCGCAAATCAGTAGATATTTTCGGAGAACCGGGGTTAGAAAAAGACAATATAGCAGCTCTCATCCACTTTGGTTCTCCCAAACGGCGAGAACCAATTATTAAAGTAAATTGTGGTATTCTCCAAACTAGCGGTGCAGATTTATTTGGTCGCGCTGGCGGCAAACCAGGGCTGTTGGAATGGTTGGGAGAAGGTACTCTAGTTCTCAACAATATCCAAGAATTGCCCGAAGAATTATTACCTGCGGTGACGGAGTTGCTCAAAACTGGTAAATATACCCCCGTCAGTCGTTCTGGAGATTCAACACCCGAACCTCGTCCCAGTCAAGCCAGAATTCTGATTGTTTCAGAAAAAACTCAGCCGACAGTTGAACGTTTTGTTGGTCACATTATTAAAGTGCCACCGCTACGGGTGCGGAAAGCTGATATTCAGACACAGGTCGAATATTATACCAGTCTTTATACACGCTCTAGAGGGATTTCTAAACCGCACATTACCCCAGAAGCTTTGCGTCGCCTCCAGTCTTATGATTTTCCTGGCAATCTCAGGGAATTGAAAAATCTGGTAGAAAGAGCGATTGCCCAAGCTGAGGGTGCAAATGAATTAACAGAAGAAATTTTCTGGCAAGCCGAAACTAAGAAAAAACGATTTCGGGTAAATCTGTTAAATGCCTATCCTAATTTGCGGCGATTTTTACGTAGTGACTGGTGGCCCGATCGCATTAATTATGGTTTTACTGCAACGGCTTTTGCGATTATTGTGGCAATATTATTTATTGGGCCGCAAACCCGCGATCGCAATTTCGTCTTAAATCTATTTTGGGCTTGGTGGTGGCCTTTCTTCTTGTTTCTCTTTCCCTTTTTGGGTCGTATTTGGTGTTCTGTTTGTCCCTTCATGATTTATGGAGAAATCACCCAAAAGCTCTCTTTATGGCTGTGGCCTCGAAAACTCAAGCGCTGGCCGAGAGAACAAGCTGAAAAATGGGGCGGATGGTTCCTCTTTGGTTTATTTACCCTAATTTTCTTATGGGAAGAACTCTGGCATTTAGAAAATACAGCTTACCTCAGCGCTTGTTTGCTGCTATTAATTACTGCTGGGGCGATGATTTTCTCGGCTATTTTTGAGCGGCGGTTTTGGTGTCGCTATCTCTGTCCCATCGGCGGGATGAATGGTTTATTTGCCAAACTCTCAATGACGGAACTCCGCGCCCAGCAAGGGATATGTTCTGCCAGTTGCACCACGTATCAGTGTTATAAAGGCGGGCCGCAAAAGGGCGAAGGTATGGAAACGAATGGATGTCCTTTATACTCACATCCAGCCCAATTAGAAGATAACCGAGATTGCGTACTGTGCATGACTTGCCTGAAAGCTTGTCCCCATCGCTCTGTTGAGTTCAACTTGCGTCCCCCTGGAATTGAATTGTGGACAACTCATGTACCCCGTACTTATGAAGTAGCATTATTGTTATTGCTGTTGGGTGGTATATATTTACATCGCTTGCCAGAATTGCAATCTTGGTTAGGCTTACAACTGGATTTAACTGATTTTTGGCAGCACTTGGGATTATCACTGCTAGTGTTAATTATTCCAGCAGCTTTTACCTTTGGCGCTTATAGCTTGTTCCAACTGTTCAACGCTAACCGTAAGCCTCGAAAATTTGTAGAGCTTGCATATAGCTATCTCCCATTAGTTTTAGGGGGAAACTTAGCTCACTATCTGCGTTTGGGCTTAAGCGAAGGCGGACGGATTTTACCCGTAACCTTTGCGACACTTGGTTTGAGTGGCGAACAATTGCCAATATTGGTTGCTCACCCGGCTGTGATTGCCTTTTTGCAAGGTGCAACAATAATTTTCTCCGTGTTAATGACTATGGTATTAACACAAAAAATTGCCAAGCAATCAGTGCGATCGCTCATACTGCAACACCTAGCAGCGATCGCTTTGGGAGTTAGTATGTGGGCAATTATCGTCTTTTGAGCTTTACATCTTCCACCAGGCGGTTTTTAATCGCCTGGGCTAGGTGGAAAATGTGAGTTAAGAACATTCTTCCCTACGAACGTGATAGAAAATACTTATAGGATTTATGATTTTTGACTCATAGTGTAAGGATTACAGATAATGCACGTTATAAAAAGAGCGATCAAACCTGCAACTTATATATCATTCCTCCACATCTACCAAACGACTTGGGGGACTGCTGGTGATATTTGTTTAATCCGTGAATCTGTAGCTAATGATAGTACAGCGAAGTTTATCGGGCACAAAATCCAATTAGTAGTTCCAAAAGGGCTAGAGCGCGATCGCATTGCCAACTGTCCAATAATTAAAGTTGCAGGTAATGTCGGCGACGGACATCCAAAAGAACACCCATTGGAATGGGAGGCTTATGAAGGTGTAAGTGAAGAAATAGCTTTAGCGGCTCTCAAACCTTGGGGCTTCAAGTTAATTGAACTCTAATGTATCAAACCAGGCTTCTAAATCCGCGTAGTTTACCGCCGTAGGCATCGCCTGAAAATCCAATAATGCTTCACCGAGATTTTCTAATTGTTCTAAAGAGAGAGTTTCAATCCGGTCTAGCACCTCTTGGGGTAATTCTCCCACCCGTCGAGTAAGTTGACGGAGAATGAGCAATTGCCCTTCTGCCTTTCGTCCTCTTAGTTCACCTCGTTGTTCTCCTCGCTGTTCACCTCGTTGTTCACCTTCAGCGAGAATTTCTTGATAAATCACTGACTCGCGCATCATAATTTATAGTTCTTACTCTAATGTATTAAACCAGGCTTCTAAATCCGCGATCGCCTGAAAATCCAACAATGCTTCACCGAGATTTTCTAATTGTTCTAAAGAGAGAGTTTCAATCCGGTCTAACACCTCTTGGGGTAATTGTCCCACCCGTCGAGTCAGCAGACGGAGAATCAGCGCTCGTTCTCGTTGTTCGCCGCGTTGTTCGCCTTCAGCGAGAATTTCTTGATAAATCACTGACTCGCGCATCATACCCTCCCGAAATAATTGTCGAATCAAGTCTTGATTGTATTTTAACCCCGCTAAGATTTGGGTATAAGCGGAAATTTCTGGTCGTTGTCTTGGCTCAAGTTGATTAACTTTGCTCACAACTTGTTGCAACAAAGCTTGGGGTTGCGTGGTTGCTGTCAGTGGTGCTAACGGTAACAAAGCAGGATCGTTGAGGAATGGTTCGGGATTTTCTTCCCATAAGCGAATCACGCGATATTCATGACGGGTAGTTTCGACACAGAAGACAGTTTCAATTACTGTTCCTGGTGCAGGGGGAAGCAATAATACGACAACTTGCGTTATTGGTAGACGATATAAACGATACAAGCGTACCCAATAATCTAGCATCCGCAAGGGTAGGGGTGGCGTAGATTCTAGTTTGGTTTGAAATTCCAGATGGAGAATGCGTCCTTGTAGTTGTAAGAATGTGACATAATCAGCGCGAATTGGTTCAATACTCAATTCGGTTTTGAGAACTGTGACGGAAGTTTGCGGTGTTCCTAATACCCAACTGGCAAAGGTAGCAGGATGTTTTTCGGACAGGAGTTTGCAGAGGTTATCAAAAGACATTAGCGATCGCTAACAATTAAACGAGGTATTGTTATTATCTCGTGCAGTGGTTTGAGTAGGCGATGTCTACGATGGGCTATTCGGCGTCGCACCATCGCTCAAGGAAGCTCATTATTATACTTTGGGCGTATCTTTTTAAATTCCTGTACCTGTAATAATTACATTAATATTCCATTTCTAGCTAGGTTGAGTTATCAGACGATAAAAAGATAACTGTAACGGTTCCTGATTGACTAGTAAAAAACTTAACTCCCTTCTCTTTCCCTACTAAAAAAAGGGCAGAAAGAGCCTTTATATCTAAAAAAATTACGAATTACGAATTACGAATTACGAATTATACAAATGTATTTGCACATAATTAAAAAGCGATCGTCGCCCTTTTTCCTTTTTCCCTTTATCCTGCTGTTGACTCTCTTCCTCGCCCTACCTTGGGTGAGTGCGAAAGAACAGCCTAAGCCCAAGCCAGAAGCGTGGCAAATTAACGGTATCGTTGCTGCCCTTGATGATGGATATGACGGAGTAAAGAAAATCGCTTTTGATAAATTCAATGAATATGATCTAAAAAATTTGAAAGCGGTGATTCAGAAACCAGAGGATATTGCTCATAAATTTTTCAAAATCCTCAAGGATAAATCCGTTGATAAAGATGTTCGTTCCAGTGCAGCAGAGGCATTGGGAAATCTGGGGGAGGCAGCTAAACCCTACGTCAAAGACATCCTCGACTTCCTCAAGGATAAATCCGTTGATAAAGATGTTCGTTCCAGTGCAGCAGAGGCATTGGGAAATCTGGGGGAGGCAGCTAAACCCTACGTCAAAGACATCGCTGACATCCTCAAGGATAAAACCGTTGATAAATATGTTCGTTCCGATGCAGCATCGGCATTGGGAAATCTGGGGGAGGCTGCCAAACCCTACGTCAAAGACATCGCTGACATCCTCAAGGATAAAACCGTTGATAAAT
>NZ_JAVRCA010000025.1:25609-108581 GCF_034530995.1 Nostoc sp. DedQUE04
AGCATCGGCATTGGGAAATCTGGGGGAGGCTGCCAAACCCTACGTCAAAGACATCCTCGACTTCCTCAAGGATAAATCCGTTGAATTCTATGCTAGTTACAGTGCAGCATCGGCATTGGAAAATCTGGGGGAGGTAGCCAAACCCTACGTCAAAGACATCGCTGACATCCTCAAGGATGAAACCGTTGACTCAAGTGTTCGTTACTATGCAGCATCGGCATTGGAAAATCTGGGGGAGGCTGCCAAACCCTACGTCAAAGACATCCTCGACTTCTTCAAGGATAAATCCGTTGAATCCTATGTTAGTTACAGTGCAGCAGAGGCATTGGAAAATCTGGGGGAGGCTGCCAAACCCTACGTCAAAGATATCGCTGACATCCTCAAGGATAAAACCGTTAACTCAAGTGTTCGTTCCAGTGCAGCAAAGGCATTGGGAAATCTGGGGGAGGCAGCCAAACTCTACGTCAAAGACATCGCTGACATCCTCAAGGATAAATCCGTTGACTCAAGTGTTCGTTCCGGTGCAGTATTGGCATTGGGAAATCTGGGGGAGGCAGCCAAACCCTACGTCCAAGACATCCTCGACTTCCTCAAGGATAAAACCGTTGATAAAGATGTTCGTTCCAGTGCAGCATCAGCATTGGGAAAGATAGAACAACTCAACCTAAATGATATTGTAGTAATTCTGGATACCATCTATTACGAAGGTCAATCAGAATTTGCACAGTGGCGATTTTTGACATATTTTTTGGGTGGCGGCACTAATGAAGTCAAAACACTGCTCACATGGCTGGGTTTTCCTGAGACTAAAACAATTCCTGTTTCATTAAGCCACGATCGCGGTGATAAAACTCTCAAAATCTTTGCCCAAGTCTGGGAACCTAGCCAAGGTTTTACACGATTACGCGAAGACTTAGCCAAGCAAATTGCTGTAGTTGCCAGAAAAGTCCATTGGAAACCGCAAGATATTGTTATTTTAGAAACTCACCACAAAAACCTCAAAGACGCTGGCTACAACGAAGCTGATTCGGTGCAATCAGTAATAGTTAATCTCAAAACTTGGCAGTGGTTTCTCAACGCCAGAACTACTATTTTGATTCATGCTGCCTTTTGGCTTGTCCTGATCTTCGCTTATCCCAAATTTCCCCAAGTTCAAGCCATCTTCTTCTGGAATCCTTGGGTGAGGCGCATTCTCGGTGTCGGCTACGTCGGCTTAATTCTCACCTGGGTTCCCTTTTTCCGCAAAAAGTTATTTGAACCTTTCAAGCCTTCCCTACTAGCCGATGCCGGGTTAGATAAATTTAACCCCGAAGCTTACTTTCCAAATTCTAAAGTGAAAGTTCCCGGTGTAGATGAACCCGTACCAATTACCCAAGCGCTACCTAACATCAAAGGACAAGTCATTTTAGAAGGTGATTCCGGCTTGGGTAAGTCAATGTATCTGCGCTATTTGGTAAAAACTTCTGGGCGGCTTGTGGTTTATCTACCTGCACACAAGTGTGACAAGGGAGTAATTGAGGCAATTCAAGCCAAGCTGCACGGACAAGCACAAGATGCTGATTTTCTCAAGAATTTAATTTACAGTGGCGCATTAGATATTTGCATTGACGGACTTAATGAAGTTACCGCCGACACCAGGGCAAAAATCTGTCAGTTTGCCGAAAGCTATTTCCGGGGTAACATCATCATGACCACCCAACCCCTAGAGTGGACACCACCCTCAACAGCCAAAATATATAAATTGCTGCCCCTTGAAGAACCACAAATACAGCAATTTCTGATTTCCCGTCAGCCACGATTGCCCAAAAATGCCAAAGTTCAAGGTACTAATTATGAGCAAGCCACTGCTAGTTTTTTAACCAAAGCCCTCACTAATCAGCAATCACCACAGGAATTAAGCGCGATTGAGAAGGTTCTCTCTAATCCAATGGATTTAACTGTGGTAGCCCTGATGTTATCCCAAGGTGAATACCCCGATTTGTTTCACTTGCAACAACATCAATATCAATTGATGGCAGCAGAATACTTGCAAGAGTGGAACCAGGAATTTCCCCTGAAAAAATTCTCCGATGCTGTCTATCAAATGCGGCTGAATGATAAACAGGCGTTACCTGCGGATGAATTTTACCAGGTATTACAGTCTTTGGAAGACGATAAATATAAAATGGTTGTCAGCCGTCAGTGGCAAGACGAAAAAGGCGAAGCCAAGAGAGAATGGTATTTCCGCCACGACAAGATTATGGATTTCTTTTTGGTGCAAAACTTTCTCGGCGAGAGTGAGGAAGCTAAAAACCGTCTCCTTGACCACATGGACGACCCCCGTTTTCGTGGTGTCTACTTTTTGCTAGCAACCTTACTCCCGTTAGATGCTGCCGAAGAACTGAAGGAAAAATTAGTTCAATACGCCGCCGATACCAAAGACCATACTGTGAGTGATACCTTTGTGCAATTGTTGCGGCCAAGAGCGTGAGATTAATTCGTAATTGGTAATGGGCTACACGCTGCTACGCTAACGTAATTCGTAATTAAGAAAGAGACTTATAGGCTGAGGGGAAATTTTTGATTTCATTAAAATGAGTCTTTTAGCTCCATTAATGAGCCTTTGAACTCCATTAAAGAGCCTTTTAGCTCCATTAAAGAGCCTTTGAACTCCATTAAAGAGCCTTTTAGCTCCATTAAAGAGCCTTTGAACTCCATTAAAGAGCTTTTTAGCTCCATTAATGAGTCTTTGAACTCCATTAATGAGCCTTTTAGCTCCATTAATGAGCCTTTGAACTCCATTAATGAATCTAGCACTAAGGGTAAATTCTTAATTTAATAAAAATCTGACCTTTCACATCATGTAGAATAGCTAACGCTAAACCTAATCCCTGAGCAAGTTTCCTTACTAGGGAATAGAAGCGAGGTTTTCTAGATAAGAGTGAAAAGTCAGATATTGGAATGATATTATGTCCGCATAGTTAGTTATGATTCCCACAGTCATTGCACCCCACCCCCAACCCCTCCCCGCAGGCGGGGAGGGGAGATAAAGCGCAGGTTTAGCGGGGTGGGGTTTTTTGGGTTTAATAAGCAATCAAGCGGACATGATATGACTGGAATAAAGAGATTGTGTTTGTCCTACTGCTAAGTAGAATCAATGCTCAGTTTACTTGGAACTAAGCTTAATACGTAGGCACAATGATTCTACGTTCCCAGCCGCGATCGCGCTCATAGCGACGGTTATTATCAATGTTGCGAAGGTCATTATCGCGGTCATATCGGCGGTTATTTTCGCGCTCATAACGGCGATGATTTTCACGCTCATAACGGCGATTATTTTCGCGCTCATAGCGGCGATTATTTTCGCGCTCATAATGGCGATTATTGTCGCGGTCATGGCGGCGGTTATTGTCGCGGTCATAGCGGCGGTTATTGTCGCGCTCATAACGGCGATCGTCACGAATATTGCGAAGGTCATTGTGGCGGTCATAATCACCATTTCTGTAGTGACGACTATGACGTTCGTAGTTAGCATCGTTGTTGTGTTCATAGCCGTAGCTATCAAACTCAGCAAGATAAGATGCTGGTGTATTAGCCTCAGCTTTTGGAGAAATAGCCAAAGCTGATGCAGATGCTATCAAGCCAGCCAGCAAAATAGAGGTAAAGCGGTTCATCATGTTAGTCAAAAATTATTGACATTAATTTATGCAAGTCCAGTCTGTTTACGAAGAGCAGATTCCACAAGTCTTTAAATCAATCCTATCAGTCTTAAATAACTTGAAAAGTTTTCTTGAGTGGGGTGATTGAGAAAACTTTTGTTGTCTGTGATACTTTATGCTCTTCCAAATCTCATGAAAAGTTAAAATTAAAATGAGTATTTGAACTGGATGAATCCACCTTTGATCTTTGTTAACGAGTCTTTGAACTCCATTAATGAGCCTTTAATAATTAAATACGTTACGATCGCACCTTCCCAAAACCTACCAGCTAGACAAAACGCACACCAATATATGATTAGTGTGCGCTTGCGGTTAGATTTTAGAAATTATCAAGGTTAGATTTTAGAAATTCTCGAACTTAGCGATCGCATCTTTCATTTTATCTACCACCTCATCGACAGGGATAACTCCCAATTCTCCAGAGGCGCGGGTACGGATACTTAAGGTGTTAGTTTCCACTTCCTTAGCTCCCACCACAGCCATCACGGGTATTTTTTCTTTCTCTGCATTGCGAATTTGTTTACCCAAGCGATCGCCACTGGTATCAACTTCTGCACGGATGCCTAATGCACGCATCTTCGCCACCACATCTTTCGCAAAGTCTAACTGTGTATCACCCACTGGGAGTAATCTAGCTTGCACTGGCGCTAACCACAAAGGAAAATCACCCGCATATTCTTCAATCAAGATCCCAATTAGCCGTTCTAGCGAACCAAAAGGCGCACGGTGAATCATCACTGGACGTTTGCGAACGCCATCTTCAGCGACGTATTCCAACTCAAAGCGTTCAGGCAAATTGTAATCTACTTGTACAGTTCCTAATTGCCACTCCCGATCTAGGGCATCACTAAAGATAAAGTCAAGTTTTGGCCCATAGAATGCCGCTTCTCCAATCCCTTCAAAGTGTTCCATTCCCAAGGTTTCAACTGCACGGCGAATTGCACCTTCGGCTTTGTCCCAAACTTCATCATTACCGATGTACTTATCGCTAGCAGGATCGCGGAAACTGAGTCTAGCTTTAAAGTTCTTCAGTTGCAGCTTATTGAACACCGACAAAATCAAATCCACTACACTAAGGAATTCGCTATCTAGCTGTTCTGGAGTGACAAACAGGTGAGAATCATCCACAGTAAAACCGCGCACCCGCGTTAAACCGCCCAATTCCCCTGATTGTTCGTAGCGGTAAACAGTACCAAATTCCGCCAGTCGCATTGGTAATTCCCGATAAGAGCGTAACTCACTCTTATATATTTGGATATGGAAAGGGCAGTTCATCGGCTTCATCACGAAGCCTTGTTCCTGTGCAGCCGCTTCTTGATCGTCTGCCATTAAGGGGAACATATCTTCTTTATATTTCTGCCAATGTCCAGAAGTTTTAAATAAATCTACTCTGGCAATGTGGGGTGTTACTACAGATAAGTAACCCCGTTTTACCTGTTCTTGCTTGAGGAAATCTTCTAAAGTACTCCGTAACAGAGTGCCTTTGGGTGTCCACAAAGGTAAACCCGGCCCTACTAGATCGGAAAATATAAATAATCCCAGTTCCTTACCCAGTTTCCGGTGATCTCGCCGTAGCGCTTCTTCTTTGCGTCGCTTATATTCAGCGAGTTGTTCTGGACTTTCCCAAGCGGTGGCGTAGATGCGTTGTAATTGGGCTTTAGTTTCATCCCCACGCCAATAAGCGCCAGCAACGCTTTCTAGTTCAACTGCTTTCGGGTTTAATTCACTAGTATTTTCCAGATGAGGCCCCGCACACAAATCCCACCATTCATTCCCCAGATGGTAAATTGTGATTGGTTCCTCTTTGATATCTCCCAGGATTTCTAGCTTGTAAGGTTCATTAATTCCTTGAATCCGGCGTTCGGCTTCTTCGCGGCTGACTTCTTCCCGAATTAGTGGCAATTTGCGATTGATAATCTTCGCCATCTCTTTCTTGATGGCTTTGAGATCGTTTTCGCTAAATGGTTCTGGACTGTCGAAGTCATAGTAAAAACCGTTTTCTATCCAAGGGCCGATTGTAACTTGCGCCTTGGGAAACAGCTTTTGTACCGCCATTGCCATAACATGGGAAGCAGTGTGGCGAATCTTTTTTAAGTTCTCTGATTCGCTGGTACGCGGTAAATAGATTTTTTCAACTTGTTCTAACTGTTGTGACTGATTTGATGAATTTGGCGACATTGGCTGCTGAACCGTTGGCGAAGTGATTACAAAAGTTGATTTATCTGAATCTGTAGGCTTATTCAACTATAACGACTTTGGTTAATTAGTCATTTGTCATTTGTTCGTTGTCATTTGTCCGTTACGAATAACTAATGACTAATGACTAATGATTAATGACTAATAGCTAATGACTTTGCGTAGCGGTTTGATTCTGAGTCCTGAATTTTGACTCCTGAATTCTTCTTCAATCCAAAAATAAAGATAAATTTTTGATTTGTTACCTGAGTTTCAAATTCAGGATTGCCCGCGTAGGCGTAGCCCGTCGTAGACATCGCTAAATTATCTTATGAATTGCAACTCGCTGTCATATATGCCTATAGATGCCTGTCCAAAGGCACTGTACAAACCAGAGATCGAGACTATATAATAAATTTTGTGCCCTTTGTTACAAAATTTTACATTAAGTAATTATGAGAGAAATCTAAAAAGTATTAAGAAACGTAAATAACGTTAATATTAGTAAGCAAGTTTGAAATATCCCTCTTATTTATGTCAGACTCAAATTTACCAGGGACTGAGTTGTTGAAAACGGTTTTAGATCCGCTGCTGGAAGATTTTCAGCATTGGTTTACGCGATCGCGCCATTTACTCGAAACTGAGGAACTCTCATTTATGAGTCACCAAGAGCAATCTGACTTGCTCTTGCGGGTTAAGCAAGCGCAGGATGAACTAAATACGGCGAAAATGCTATTTAATGCAACTGATAAACAAGTCGGAATTGATATGGCAACGTTAATGCCTTGGCATGAATTAGTAACAGAATGCTGGAATGTCGCAATGCGCTTTCGTCAAGGACGTGAAGTCTAAGCGCGCTAAATTTCGGCAGACAACTTAGCGATGTCTTTTAAATTACTAAGGAAGCGTCTAGGCAAGATGGTAAATCAGTCGTTAAAAAGATAGTAGAAAACTCTTAACAATTTCTTAACATTATCTGGATTAGCAAAATAATGTATCCTATGCTACCGTAAGTGGAATAACTGTTGACAAATAGCTCCATATAAATGTAAGCGCCTGAAAAGTGCGTAGAATATTCGTCTTAACTGCGAGTACAGTATCGGCGAAACAAAGCGTTACAAAATAAAGTTTTAAAAATTGCTGTTCTGGAGGAAAATCCAATGTTACATCTGCTTTACATTCTTGCTTTTACAATCCTTGCATTTATAGCTGTTGGCAACTTAATTCGTAACCTGATTATGTTCAGTTTCGATCGGGAGCGAACTTACCCAACGAATTCCTCGCCAATGAATAACCAACGTAACTCTGGTTATTATTCATCAAAAAAACAGTTTGTACCCCATCCAGAGTTGTTAGATAGCGCGGGGAATTTAATTAAAGAGCCACTTTTGATAATGCGTTCAATTAACGTTGAAGATGCGCGTCAACATCTCGATGCACTTTACGAAGCATCCCCAGGACATAAAAGAGATAATTCAGAAGAAGCATAATGTAGAGACGCGATTAATCGCGTCTGTTAGCAATTTGGGTGTAAATGGTTGTTGTTTTTACATCCTTAATTTTTTTCTGAGGAAAAATTTATTTCCATATCAATCCAGTCAATGTAACTTTTTTGCATTTTGTTAAAAATACTCAATTGGTGGACAACTTCACTCATCTTGCAAAGACTGCGATCGCAGGTGGATACAATTTTCATTTTATTTAGCTAGCGAATTTCCAATTCTTTTTTAGCACTTTTCAACTGTCTCCAGAGGATGTGAATTTGTTTGTAAGCCTCTTGTGGTGAAAGTTTACCACTAGTTTGGAGACTGCAAATGTAGTTTACCCGTTGAGAAAAATCTTGAAGATTAGCGTTAAATACTAGATACTCTGGTTTAAATTGCCCATAATATGGACTACGAGGATATAAAAAATCGCATAGTTCCGATAGCAAATCAGATTGTCTGTTCATAAGTATTTAGAGTATTACGGATTAGAAATTATCTAATTAGAAAATTTTAATAAAGCTTTTGCCGACCCTTTTGACAAGCATTACAAAAAGAAGTTTGAGGTTCAAAGTCAAGACAGCCGAACGCTTCCTCAGAACAAGCTTTAGTTGGATGTACAGTACACTTAAGGCGATAGTCGTTAGTGAAATATTCACAAGCATGACAAGGAATTTGATGTAGCTTTTTTAAATGATTTATCCCTTGTTTTAAGGTAAAGCAGATACTCAAAAGAAAGAAAATCAAAGTGGCCCAAGCAAATGAAGCGCAAAAAATTGTAGCCAGCATAAGTCATCCTCCTAAAGATTAGAAAAAAGTGCCCGCAGTCAACTGCTTTTAACCGCAGGCATGAAATATTATTTAGCTAGTGTTGAGTGAAACTAAATTAACTGAGTCTAGTAGGTAGACATAAATCAAAAGGAATGAGGTGAGTGTGAGCAATTTAAGTCTTGCTCTAATTTATTGTAAAGACGTAGAATGCTACGTCTTTACATGATGAGTACTAAATCACTAGATGATTAAATCGAGTTGATTGCGATCGCACCGAATAAAGCAATACTAGTCAATAGCAGATAAGCGAAGATTGCTCCACCAATTCCACCAATCAAAAAGCCCTCGGTAAATTGACTCCATTCGGCGACAGTATTGATGCTCTGTGGTACTTTGGCAACAGTTGCAACCGAAACCGATCGTGAATAGATTTCTTGCTGTCTTTCGTAGCTAGTAGTGCCATAAAGCGAAAAACCAATTGTCAGGATGATAATCAAACTGCCTGTGGCTAATAAACCAACCAAGCTGCCGACATTAGAATTGCGTAATAAACCCAATGAACCTAATGTTGCAAAGGGGCCAACTAGCCAGTAACCATGAGCCATGCCAATTTCTAATCCCCGCCACAAAGGAGATATACCGGGGCGGTAAATTGGTAAGTATTTGAGAAACTTCAGCGTCAAATCAGAAGAATTGACTGCGCTTACCTGATTACTCGTTTGGCGCTCTACACGTGGAGGCTGAACCATATCACCATTTTTAAAATCAAACCCGGCTGCGATCGCACGAGCGCGGAGAGCGTGCCAAATGTGACCTAACAGAAACATCAGCGCTAGGACAAAATGGAAAGTTACCAACCAACCACGAGCAGAAACTATACCAGCAGAAGTTTCTATAGCTCTAACTGGCCCATAAAAAACTTCGGGATAAACGGTGTTATTAACTGATGCAAAATATGCTGCTAAAAAGCCCATGTATGCTACAGCACCAATGCTGTAAGATAAATACGCTTCCCCTGAGTAAATCAAAACTCGGCGTGCCCAAGCAAATGGCTTAGTCAAGATGTGAAAAATACCACCGCCAATTAACATCAAACCAACCCAGATGTGACCGCCAACAACATCTTCCAAGTTATCAACAGCAGCCAATCCCTCTGGCCCCCAAACCCCAAATAGGTAGCCAAAGATGCGCAATGGGTTAAGTGTCGGATGATTGATTACCCTGACATCTCCACCGCCAGCAGCCCAAGGGTCAAACAGTCCACCCCAAAACACCGCCTTAGCAACTAAAGCCAAAGCACCTAAACCTAAAAGCGTGAGGTGAATGCCCAAGATGGTTGTCATCTTGTCCTTATCTTTCCAGTCATAGCCAAAAAATCCAGCCCAAGTAGGATTATCTTGTAACACTTCTGGACCCAGCAGGGAGTGATAAATACCACCAGCTGCCAGAATCACTGAAGGTATCAGATGTAAGACACTGATTACAAAGTAGGGATAGGTGCTAATAACTTGCCCACCAGTACCGACACCCAAACCGAGAGTTGCTAGATGAGGTAGCAAAATTAAGCCTTGCTCATACATTGGCTCATTAGGGTTGAAGCGCGACAATTCAAACAGCGTCATCCCTCCAGCCCATAACAAAATCAATGCAGAATGGGCAACATGAGCGCCTAGTAATTTTCCCGATAAATTAGTGAGACGAAAGTTACCAGCCCACCAACCAACATCAGGTATCTGTTGCTTATATGGGCTATCTTCAATTACTGCTGTCATTTCCAAAACTCCTTGAGAATATTTAGCAATATTGTTGAGTTTATGCTTCCAAACAATTGCAAATCTATTGCATTAAATGCATTAAATTGAATTTAGCTAATTGGTTGCGGAATTACCGCCTCCTGGCTCACTCTACCTTTGCGAAAATCGAACCCACGCGCCCGCAAAGCGTGCCAGATATGACCTTGGAGAAAGAAGAAAGCTAACCAAAAATGGGCATTAGCTAACCAAGTCCGGGCAGTTACAAGGTCAGGGTCAGGTGATGAAAAGTACGGCACGATATTCTGTCTAACTACAAGCGCCGGCCCATAAAAAACTTCAGGATAAACAGTGGTGTTTACCGATACAAAGAGAGTTGCAATAAAACCCATCAGTGCTAAAGCGCCCAGACTGTATGAGAGATAAGCTTCTCCAGACCAAACAAATAGTGGATGCGTCCAACTAAAGGGCTTAGTAGCTATGTGGAAAAGTCCACCAATAATCAACATTGCACCAACCCAAATATGTCCACCAACCACGTCTTCTAGGTTGTCAACGCCAGCAATCCAAAATTTACTAATTGCGCCAAACAGATAACCAAAAATGACGGCTGGGTTTAATGTCGGATTTGTAATTACCCGCACATTTTCAACATTTGGGTCGTACAAACCCCCAAAGTACATTGCTTTGGCGACTAACAAGAATGCACCACAACCCAGTAAAACCAGATGTATACCAAGGATTGTGGTCATTTTACCCGTGTCTGACCAGTCGTAGCCAAAGAAAGGAACTTTACCCTTCAATTTTTCCGGGCCACGCAGGGAATGAAAGATTCCTCCAAAACCCAAAAAAGCTGAGGAAATTAGATGTAAAGCTCCAATTACAAAGTAGGGATAAGTATCCACGACTGCACCATTTGCACCAACACTCCAACCTTGAGTAGCTAGATGAGGTAGCAAAATTAAGCCTTGCGAATACATCGGTTCTGCTGGATTAAAGTGGGCTAGCTCAAATAAAGTCATAGCTCCTGCCCAGAAAACGATCAGACCAGAATGAGCGACGTGAGCGCCTAGTAGTTTCCCCGATAAGCTGGTGAGTCTGGCGTTACCAGCCCACCAAGGCGAGTCAGTAAGGTCTTGCTCCACCGACAGCGGACTTGTAGAAGTTGTCATTTTACCCTCTAACTTATTGATTAACTTTCTCAATAGTTATCAAAAAATAGTCTACACTAAAATTCAAATTAATGAAAGTAAATCTCATTAATGAGATTGTAAACTTTTACAAAAAAGCGTATTGACAACGTAAATACATCTTGCCTAAACTATGTAGGGATAGATGTGTTTTCGTGCTTAATGGCATCACCTTTATTTGGAACGAGAAGAAAGCTTGGATTAATCGCAGCAATGATGACGGCATAACATTTCAACAAGCCGTAGAAGCTTTCTTCGATCCGTTTCTAGTGATGGTTGATGCAAGCCGCAATGGAAGCGGGATGCTGTGATTGGCTTGGACAAAGATAGAATCTTCTCTACGTCGTCTACATTGAGCGTGAAAACGACATGATTCGGATTATCTCGGCTCGGAAAGCGACGCGTAAGGAACGTGAATACTATGAAAGCTGAAGTTTTAAAAAAGCGACTTGATAAAAATCGTCCAATGACGACAGTCACAATTCGCATTCCCGAAGATGTGATTGAGGATTTGAAGCGAGTAGCACCATTGTTAGGGTTTTCTGGTTATCAGCCATTAGTTCGCGCTTACATCGGACAAGGACTTCGAGCCGATCTTGAGCGACTTGAGGGTGATACTGTTTCTACATTGATTGCCAGCTTGAAACGGCATGGTGTCAGTGATGAGATAATTCGTGAAGCACTCAGCGAAGCTACTGGCGACGCAGCAACACTTAGTAACGGCAGTCTTCCTCTGTCATGAGTAGCGGGGCGGGAGTTTATCTGCTTGTGTTCTAGGTTACTAGCATAGAATAACCTGCGATCTATTATTTAGAAGTGCATTGACCAGATTTGAGTTCATAGTAAATGGGCGACCAGTATCACAACAGGCTCGTAAGCGCGGTAAGGGCAATCGGCTTCAAGATTGGAAAAAGACAGTGCGACAAGAAGCTGAAAAATACTGGTCTTCGGAACAAAAAACAGCTACTGGGTTAGTTATGCTTCAAATAACCTATTTCTATGATTCTGTTCAAATAGATATAGATAATATAGTGAAGCCTATTCAAGATGCAATTAAAGGATTAGCTTACGTCGATGATAATCAAGTAAGCGATCTTTTAGTTAGAAAGAGGAATTTGTCAGGTAACTTTAGAATAGAAAACATGACCTCGACATTGGCGGAAGGCTTTGCTAGTGGCAATGAGTTCTTACATATTGTCGTAATTGATGCTCCTAACCAGGAGGTAATTATTTGATGGAAACTCCAACTGCAAACTTAGAAAGAGAGCGATTGTTGAAACTAGCAGAGGAGTATCGTGAAAAGGGTTACGAAGTTTTTTTTCATCCAAATCCAGAAGACTTACCAGATTTCCTTAATCACTATCGCCCTGACATGATAGTACGTCGGGGAGAAGAAAATGTAGTTATTGAAGTCAAGTCACGCTCCTCACTTAACTCTTCTTCTAATCAATATTTAGGTAATTTAGCTCAAGCGGTAGAAAAACATCCTGGTTGGAGATTTGAATTAGTAATGACCAACCCGGAGGATACAATGTATTCTTTGAAAGCAGAGGCTTCTCTTCAAGAACATGAAATAGAATCACAGTTGCAAGTAGCAAGGCAACTTACAACGCAACATCCAGAATCAGCTATCCTATATTCTTGGTCTTTGGTAGAAGCAACTTTGAGACTTATTGCCCAAAAGGAAGAGCTAAGTTTAGAAAGATTTGATCCACATTACTTAGTAAAGCAATTAGCAACTGAAGGTGTAATTTCAAAATCTGAGTATCAGTTACTAATGAATGCACTCCCATTACGTAATTCTATTGCTCATGGCTTCAAAACTACACAAATTACGCAAAATTCTGTATCTGAATTAATCGAGCTTACAGAACAACTCTTGAGAACTGTACATACTGACGATGAAGCAGGCTAACACTGCGTTGGTTGGAGTGGATGGCACTGCGCGATGTCTACGACGGGCTATGCCTACGCACCAAGTATATCAGCCTAAAATAGGGAGTGGTGAATTTCCTACTCCCTACTCTCTTCCTATGCTTCAATAACTACTCGAAGATTACCCCGTTTTTTAGCAACGCGACAAGCAGTCGTAGTCCCAGAACGCTCGAATTCCAAATCGAGGATGGTGGGGCCTACTTGTAAATTATGAAATGACAAGCGATTAATCGATTCTGGTAAAGCGGGGTCGATGATTCGCAAGCAGTTATTTTGAGCGTCAGGCACCAAGTTGACCATCATTTGCAGTAGTTGGAAAATACTACCCGTAGCCCAAGCTTGGGGAGTGCAAGCAACCGGATACTGCACAGGAGCATTATCGCCGTTCCGTTCGTAGCCGCAAAAAAGTTCTGGAGGACGTTGATAAGGTTGCTGCTGAGTCATGTCAAATAAACCTTGGAATATTTCTAAAGCTTGATCGATAAGACCGAGCGATCGCAATCCCATTGCAATCAAAGCGTTATCATGAGGCCAAACCGAACCAATGTGATAACCCATCGGATTATAAGCGGGTGACAAACTACTTAGAGTCCGAATGCCCCAACCATTAAACATATCTGGTGCCCGTAACCGTTCTGCTACACTATGAGCTTTTTCGTCTGTGAAAAGTCCCAAATGCAGGCAATGACCAGGATTTGAGGTAATACTGTCTACTGGCTTACCTTCTCCATCCAAAGCCAGGGCGCAGAAATCTTGATCTTCTACCCAAAAATCTTGATTAAACCGAACCTTAAGATTTCTGGCCTCCTCTTGCCAACGATCTGCCAAATCAAGCCGCTTCTTCATCCTAGCTATTTCTGCTAGGCGGATTTTTGCAGCATAAACGTAAGCTTGTACCTCACACAGAGCAATTGGGCCGTTGGCTAATTCTCCCTTGCGGTCTACAATACAGTCGCCAGAATCTTTCCAACCTTGGTTAACAAGACCGCGTTTGGATCTACGGAAGTAGCTGAGGTAAGTGGTTTCTTTGGTATTGCGATCGATCCACTCCATTGCCGCTAGAGCATTGGGCCAAAGTTGCTCTAAGAGTTCTCGATCGTGAGTCCAAGCATAATGTTCGGCATAGAGCAGCAGCCACAAGGGAGTGGCATCAACAGTACCGTAGTAAGGTGTATGGGGAATTTCTTCACAACGAGCCATTTCTCCCAAACGTAACTCGTGCAAAATCTTACCCGGCTCTTCTTCGCGCCATTCGTCGTCAATTTTACCTTGGTATGTTGCCAGTAATATCAGAGTTTCCTTGGCGATTTGCGAGTTTAACATCAGGCTTTGGGAAGCTGTAATCAGCGAATCTCGCCCAAATAATGTCGAAAACCAAGGTACTCCAGCGGAAACAGTCTTATGCTTACCAAAAGACTGGCGCAACAAATACATATCTTGTTCAGCCCGCTCAATCACTCGATTGAAGGTACTCTTATCTGAGCTAATGCGAGTAATTTGTTGTACCCAGTGCTGCTCCTCCATCCACTCAGCAGCTTTCGCTTGTCCTAAAGTAGTAGCGGCGCTCACGGTTGAACTGGACTGGTTGTTTCTCAACATATTCACTCGGTAGCCCAGCTTTTGAGTTTCGTGAGAAGCCAACTCTAGCTGCCAAACCGCAGTGTAACCCTTGAAATTGTCTGGTTGCCGATGCTGGAATAAAATTCGGGATTCCATCACCGAGCCATCCAGGCCTTGATAGGCGAGTGTTAAGGATTCTTCTCTATAGGCAGATGGCTCTTTAGGTACAGGTGCAACACCATCGACGCGATCGGATGTTCCTTCCTCAGTCGTCGGTTCTACTAGGCGTAAAAGCCGACCTCGTTTTTCTCTGTCATAGCCACGGACTTCAAATAAATCAACAAAATCCGCATCAAAACTGATACTTAGTTCAAAATTGACAGTGGTTGTGCTGTAGTTAGATACTTCTATTTCTTCAAATAACGCTCCATTCAGCACGATTTCCCGGCGAATTCCGATAGTCTCGGCTTTTAGGCGTTCGTCGATTCTGGGATTGGTACACAAAACTGAGAGTGCAAAACCTTTTTCGGCAGTACTACTGAGGAGTACAGGCGATCGCCCTTCAATTTGCAACTCCAAGCGATTGAGAAATCTCGTATCACAACAAAACAGTCCCAGACTGAGATTACTATCGTTGAGGGAACAGCCAGAAATATTCCCGATAGTATCTGTCACAAAAAATAAATCATCATCTTTAACCGTTAGTGTCGGTTGCGATCTTTCAGCCACAACACAAGGCCACTCTGGAATCGGTAATTGTTCGGCAGGAATAAAAGTTTTTCCATCCAGAAAAATTTTTTCTGGGGTGATTAGCGTATCCGGTGTCATTAGACAAAGTTCCGTGTACAGGTCTATATTTTTGTGGTCTTTTGAGTATAAGTCTCTTACCCAAGAGGCAGAAGGAAAGAATAAATACCTTTTGCTTTGAGACAGAGCAACTAAATTTATTTAGGTCGATAAAAGAAAGATTTGTGTCTCGACACGTAGTTTAAACAAAAAACAGCGTATCGTAGAGAGACACAAGATTTTAAATAATCTTTGATATTTGATTAGACTAATTTATGATAATTAATTGATTAAGTTTAATCAACATTAGTGATTAAGTTATGTAAATATCGCAGTCATGATTTTTGGCTAAGAAAACTTATTTAGCAAGCAGAAATCAACGTCGGCGAAGTAGGCAATGTCTACGACAGGCGATTTTGCCAACGCATGGACTAGAAATCGATCGTCCGTGGTTATTAGCGAACACAGTAGTTAAAACCATACAATAATTAATGTTTTAGTACTTATTCCTGAAAAAATTTACCTGTACAAGCAAAAGCATCAGTTGCCCTGAATGTATATTGGGCGTAATAGGTTGTCAATCAGCAAATCAAGTGTACCCACGCCCCTTATTTAGTAACAAAGTGTTGCGACTAGCTTTGGCGAAAAGCGCTTTTTAGCGTTCTTTACATATTGCAACTATCTATTTAACTTGAGAGTCCCTTGGAATTTGTACAATGCAGCTGTGACGTGGATCTGATCGAGGTTGAGCGTTTAACAATAATTCATGAGCATTTCGACTTCTGTGCTGAGTGATCTGCTAAAGTCCCTACCCAACTTGCGGCCCCAGCTATATTTTAAGGCTTCACTAACGGCGCTCTCCCACGCGATGGAAGATCAAGTTTTGGCTGCGACTTTAGCGAAACCCCTTGTAATTGCTAGTTTCCAGCGAGAGCGATTCTACCGCCAAGAAGCTCATCGCTACCTGCGACTTGCCTTGCGGAGTAACCAAATATACGTATTAGCTGCTCCAGAAACGGATTTCGCCAACAGTTCGGAACACTACGAAAAGATAGCTTTTGAGGCAACGGATGGCTTAAGTCAGGAGTGGCATTTGGTAGTGATTGCTGACAATTATGCTACTTGTCTGGTTTGCCGAGAAAACCTTGGTTCTCTTGCCAAAAATAACCAACTACCGGAACTAAGCCCTAATTTGGATATAGACACAGCCCGAAGATTTGAGGGAATTTGGACATCAGAAAGGGGAGTTAGCCTGAAAGCCGCTGAATTGTTGTTAGATCGGGTTTTGGTTTACAGACCAGAACTGACAAGTAAAATTCAACAGGCACGTCAGAGGTTTGGCATTGGCGAACCGCGAAACTACTTTGGAGCCGAACAGGTAAACGAGTATGCCTGTGACATTGATACAGATCCCTTTGTGCAGCGCTTAGTAACTTATTTGCAAGCTAGTCAGTACAAATTGCACAAAGCTTACCGTTCTATTGCTGCTCAAGCACGAAAAGAGCGATTAGTCAACTCGATTAGTACTGCGATTCGGCGATCGCTCGATCCTCATGAAGTTCTCCAGGTGGCAGCACAAGAATTAGGGCAACACCTAGAAGCTTGTCGCTGTTTAATTTACCGCGCTCAAGCTACGGATAGCCAAGCGATAATTGAACACGAGTTTTTGAATCCCGGTATTTTATCTGTTTGTGGGCAAACCTGGGAGTTAGAGAAAAATTCTCTATTTCGGGACATCGTAGAACTTGGCGAAGGTGTTTGTGTCAGCGATACGCTCAGTGACCCCCGCGTTACCAAATCGCCAGGACTTTCCACGATCGCCAAAAAGTTTGCCATTCGTTCTTGGCTGATGGAACCAGTTTTCTATCAGGGGCGATTATTGGGGATTGTGGAGTTACATTACTGCCGAATGCCACCCCACGAGTGCCAACCTGGAGAATTGGATTTGATAGAAGCGATCGCTACCCAAGTAGGAGCAGCTCTCATCCAAGCCGAAGCTTACGCTAATCTAGAAGAACTTAACCAGCAGCTAGAAGCCCTAGACCGCACCCGCAGCAACCTCATAGCCATCACCGGACACGAACTGCGTACTCCCCTATCTACAATTCAAGTGTGCCTGGAAAGTCTCGCTACAGAACCAGATATGCCCTTGGAGTTGCAGCAAGTCATGCTCAACACCGCTCTTTCCGACTCGGAACGGATGCGAAAACTGGTACAAGATTTTCTTACACTTTCCAACTTGGAAAGCGGCCGAGTGGAATGGCATCCAGAATCCCTCACCTTACAAGAATGTGTCGATTTAGCACTCAGCCGAAATCGCACGCGTTCCTCAACGGAAAAGCCGCCCCAAATCAAGACTCAAATTGCCGAAAATCTACCTTTAGTTAGAGCTGACGGTGATTGGCTAGTCGAGGTACTGGCAAAACTCATAGACAATGCTTTGAAATTTACGCCACCCCAAGGAGAAATCACGATTAAAGCGATTGACAACAGCCGTCAAATGGTCGAAGTGACTATAGCTGATACTGGACGCGGCATTGAACCAAATCGTTTAGAAGTAGTTTTTGACCGCTTTTATCAAGAAGAGGGATCGCTGCGCCGCACCACCGGCGGAACTGGACTTGGTTTAGCAATTTGCCGTCAAATTGTTAATGGCTGGGGTGGGAAAATTTGGGCAGAGTCAGCTGGCAAAGACCAGGGCAGTCAGTTTCACTTCACTATCCCAATTGTTCGGAGTAGCCAAGAGGAAAAGCGGACAAAAGTCAAGAGTAAATAGATATTTAGTCCTTTGTCATTAGTCATTGGGCATGGGGCATGGGGCATGGGGCATGGGGCATGGGGCATGGGGCATTGGTTTTTAACAAATGACAAAAGACAAAGGACAAATGACAAATGACAAAGAACAAATGACTAAAAACTGTTACAGTCTATGACGCGATCGCAATATGATCCTGGTTGCGATGTTAGGATTCCCTAAAAACGTTGAGAGAACAGACTTTATGGCAGAAACACTCTCTGGACAAACCCCGCTATTTGCTGGCAGCACTGGTGGCTTGCTTACAAAAGCAGCAGTTGAAGAAAAGTACGCGATCACTTGGACTAGCCCGAAAGAGCAAGTTTTTGAATTGCCTACAGGTGGTGCTGCTGTTATGCGCAAAGGTGAAAACCTGCTGTATATAGCTCGTAAAGAATATGGCATCTTTTTGGGCGGTCAGCAACTTCGTAAACTCAAAATCACAGATTACAAAGTTTACCGGGTTTTACCCAACGGAGAAACCACTTTACTTCACCCAGCTGATGGTAACTTCCCTGAAAAGGTAACTGAAGGTCGTGACAAAGTGCGTTATGTAGACCGTCGTATCGGACAAAACCCCAGCCCCTCTAAAATTAAGTTTAGCGGTGTTACTACCTACGACGCTCCGTAACTAGCTGTTAGTCGCTAATGGGTAATTAGTAATGGGTAATTGGTAAATAAAAACCCATTACCCATTACCAATTACCAATTACCTTTGAAAAATAATGATGTTTCCGGATTTCTCCCAGTTTTCCACCCTAGCGCAACAAGGCAACTTCGTCCCTGTATATCAAGAATGGGTAGCGGACTTAGATACGCCCGTATCTGCTTGGTATAAAGTCTGTGCAGGTCAGCCTTATAGCTTTTTGTTGGAATCCATCGAAGGTGGGGAAAAACTGGGACGCTATAGTTTAGTTGGTTGCGATCCGGTGTGGGTTTTGGAAGCAAGGGGCGATCGCACGACTCAGAAAAACCGCGATGGTTCGCAGGTGGTTTTTGCTGGCGACCCTTTTACAGCTTTAGCCGAATGTTTAGCACCTTATCACCCAGTAAAATTACCACAGTTACCGCCGGGAATTGGCGGTTTATTTGGGTTTTGGGGCTATGAATTGATTCAGTGGATTGAGCCGCGTGTACCCATTTATCCACCAGATGAGCGGAATATCCCTGATGGGTTGTGGATGCAAGTAGACCACTTGTTGATTTTTGACCAGGTGAAGCGGAAAATTTGGGCGGTCGCTTATGCTGATTTACGCGACCCGGATGTAGATTTGAAAGCAGCATATCAACAAGCTGGCGATCGCGTCACCCAAATGCTCGAAAAGCTATCTTTGCCCCTATCGCCAGAAAAAACTCGATTGGAATGGAATCCGCCTGCGAGCAGAGGAGCAGAGGAGCAGGGGAGCAGAGAAGCAGAGGAGTATCAGAGTAATTTTACCCGCCCTGATTTTTGTGCCAGCGTTGAGAAGGCGAAAGATTACATTAAAGCAGGTGATATTTTTCAAGTAGTAATTTCCCAGCGACTATCAACAACATATACAGGCGACCCTTTTGGCCTTTATCGGTCGCTACGTCAGATAAATCCTTCGCCTTACATGGCTTACTTTAACTTCCAAGATTGGCAAATCATCGGTTCCAGTCCAGAAGTGATGGTGAAAGCCGAAAGCGATTCTGATGGTGGAGTAATCGCGACGGTACGCCCAATTGCTGGGACGCGTCCGCGAGGTAAAACTACTAAGGAAGATGCAGCCTTGGCTGAAGATTTACTCCAAGACCCCAAGGAAATTGCCGAACACGTGATGCTTGTCGATTTAGGGCGGAATGATTTGGGGCGTGTTTGTCAAAGTGGTAGCGTCAAAGTCGATGAATTAATGATGGTTGAACGCTACTCCCATGTAATGCACATTGTTAGCAATGTTGTGGGTAAATTAGCTATTGGTAAAACAGCATGGGATTTACTGAAAGCTTCCTTCCCAGCAGGTACGGTAAGCGGCGCACCCAAGATTAGAGCGATGGAAATTATCCACGAGCTAGAGTCTAGCCGTCGGGGTGTTTATTCCGGTGTGTATGGGTATTACGATTTTGAAGGACAATTAAATACTGCGATCGCAATTCGCACAATGGTAGTACATGATAGTACGGTCAGCGTACAAGCCGGTGCAGGTTTGGTAGCTGATTCTGAGCCAGAAAAAGAATACGAAGAGACGCTCAATAAAGCTAGAGGTCTATTAGAAGCTATTCGTTGTTTGCGTTGAAATGAGGACTGAAGAAGGGAATAGAATACGGGTTAGAGGGTACAGATTATTACCTGTCACCTGTAAACTCTCCTTTAACCCCAATCCTTTTTACTACTTGTATGGTTTCTCTTGCATACAATTAATTGCACACTGGTTTTTGTTGCTTAATTGTAAAACCGGGCTTGATATAAGTACAGTAACAGTTCGATCTGCGGTATGAGCATCCAGACCAGACTTTAAAAGTTGATGTACCAATACTCTTCTATTTTGAATTACATAGGTTTTACTTTGAACAGCAAGATGTTTGGAAACAATTTGTGCTACTTCTAAGCCCACGTATCCACAATACCGCGACAAATTAGGAAGCTTTATAAATCCAATCAACATCAAACTTTTTCCAAAGCTAAATAGAATTTTTAAACTTATTGAAAATTTCAAATAAGTCCTGGTAAGCTAAACCACATCTAGTTTGCATAATCTGAAATTGTACATTTCTTGTGGGGTGGGCGTCTCGTCCGCCCAATATATGCAACTTTTATGTGGAACAGCTTATCCAAATCCAAGACCTCTGTTGAAGTTACTACACACTAGAAATGAATAAACTTACTCATCCTAATTAGTTGAAGTAAATCGCCCAAAGAATTCCAGTTACTTTAATGGCAATTAAAAGGTTAGTGAAAAATCTGTCGAACTCAATTTATTCTCCCAATCCTTTGTCATCTTGACCAGCAGTAAAAAATAATTACCAGACTTGATTGACATTGATAGTCTCAAAGTTGTTGAAATCATGTCTAAAAACAACGGGTTCAATTAAATCCTTTTTGGGATAATCAAAATCAGTTTTCATAAGTAAGTTTGACTCTAAATTGCTTTATTCGTCAAGTAAAGAAAATTAAGAAATCTCAAAGTCTCTTCTTTAAAGGCTGGTTAGCCATCCAAGCAAACCGTGTCCGGTGATAACTTCTACAGCTATAAGTGAAACAAAAGCAATCATTGCCAAACGCCCATTAACTTTTTCAGCATATTTGGTGAATCCTATCCGTGGAATTTCATCAACATAAACTTTGGGTTCAATCGCAAATCTGTTGAATTTACTGCGTTCGTTAATGCTAAAGCCTTTACTTGCCATTTTTGACTCTTTGTTTTTGCTTTCTGTAAAGGAATATTCAATATTGTAAATATTTTTTGCAAATACTTGACATAGAAATAAAAGTAGTAATCACCGTACTAAGTGAGTAGGGTATTTCGGATATGTACGAGAACTAGGCAATAGACCTCTTGCAAAAGTCCCTAACACCCCTCCCCGCTCTTCGGGCTACGGTGTATACACAAGTCGGAAAAAGCTCGATTTCCCATTGTTCTCTCGCTTCTCGTTCCCAGTCTGAGACTGGGAATGGCTTATTAGAGGCTCTGCCTCCAGCCAGACATTGAGTCAGAGACTCAATGAATGCATTCCCAGTCTGAGACTGGGAACAAGGAAAGTCTTATTAAGGCTAGGTTTTTAAGACTTGTGTATACACCGTAGGCTCTTCGGGAGGGGATGACAAAGCGTAGCTTTGGCGGGGTGGGGTTCTTTCTTATTTTTGATTTATGCAAGAGGTCTAATGTCTACGACAGGTGGTTCCTGAGTGCAGCCGTACTCCTTCAAAGAAGGGTTACACCTACGCTCTTGGAGGGGAATTCATACAAAAGTACCAATTGCATGAAATTAAACATCAGGAAAACTTATTTTTTAGATAAACAGAAATTATCAATATATAACTGAGAAAGTATTGCTTATTTGTAACGAAATTGTTATCTTTCTTTACATAAAGATACACAAACAGCATCAATGCGTTAAACCACGGTTAATCAAGGCTTTTTAAATAACCATGCAGTCGAGCCTGCAATGTGCTTTGCCAAGTATCTAAACTCAATGGCAACAGCATCACTATGCCTTTATTAGAGCTATCTATGTCTACAACAGGCTTTCTAGTGATGTCAAAACTATTGAGTGCCTTTATTAACACTTAAACGCATTTCTCATCGGTTTTTGCACATTTGATTTTTCACATTCGGTAGAACTGTAATTTTCTTTTTGGAATTTCTGCTATGTCTTTTACCATCCAGTCGGCTCAAAGTATTTTTCCCGGCACCCTAGTTGCTGACGTTGTTCCAACCGTCGTCGAATCATTCTCTAAGCTCAATGCTGAAGATCAACTAGCATTACTTTGGTTTGCTTATACCGAGATGGGTAGAAGTATCACAGTTGCGGCTCCTGGAGCAGCAAACATGATCCTTGCACAAGGCTTACTCGAACAAATTAAGCAGATGCCTTTTGAGGCTCAAACGCAAGTCATGTACGATTTGGCTAACCGTGCTGATACTCCTCTGTGCCGTTCTTATGCATCCTTCACGGTGAATATCAAGTTGGGCTTTTGGTATCAGTTAGGAGAATGGATGGCTCAGGGAATCGTTGCTCCCATCCCACCAGGTTACAAGCTTTCTTCTAAAGCTGCCGATGTGTTACAAGCCATCCGCAATGCAGATTCAGGTCAACAAATTACCATCTTACGTAATACCGTAATTAGCATGGGATTCGATCCGAATGCTCCTGGTAGTTACAAAAAAGTCTCAGAGCCGGTAGCTCCTCCCACTGCACCAGCATTTCGGACTAAAGTCACCATTGAGGGCATCAACAATCCTACGGTACTTGGCTATATCAACAACATGAATGCCAATGACTTTGATGCTGCGGTTTCTCTGTTTACTTCCGAAGGTGCTTTGCAACCTCCCTTTGAAAGACCAATTGTTGGTCAAGATGCAATTCGTGCTTATATGCGTGAAGAATGTCAGGGATTGAAGATGCTCCCAGAGCGCGGTGTATCTGAGCCTGTGGAAGATGGCTATACCCAAGTTAAAGTTACAGGCAAAGTCCAAACCCCTTGGTTCGGTGCCAGCGTGGGTATGAATATTGCATGGCGCTTTTTGCTAGATCCCCAAGGCAAAATCTTCTTTGTAGCGATTGACTTGTTGGCTTCTCCAAAAGAACTGCTGAATCTAGTACGTAAATAGAGGGCTAGATTAGTTACTGCTTAAGCGTGGATAAGGCGTAGCCCGTCGTAGACATCGCCACGCTTAAGCAAAAGAAAGTTATAGCGCTTTATTTGGTATTTTGATGTTGCGATCGCTATTGAAAACAACCGATTTTATCAAGAAAGGCAGGAGGCAGAGGGCAGTTCTTGCTTGAGCAAAACTGCCCAGTTGTTGAGCGTAGTCGAAACACTGTTTCCTACCGTGACCAAAGGGAACTCTTTACTTGTTTATATTTAAATAACAATATATCTTTGGATAGAGTAATAATTTATTCATCTACCAAGGGTAATAGATTATCAATGACTTTTTTCAATTCCTCTGAGCCGCTCCTGCGTGAAAAACAGCAAGAGCTAGATTTTCAAGATATTCAAGGTCTAGTCTGTCTCAACTACCAAATTGGAAATTTCACCCTCTTTTCAAAGTTTTATAGTCGCGTCGATCAAGCATTTATTCTCTGGGGACTAATTTCATCTGGAATTTTCGTAACCGCCCAGTTTCTACCCATTAGCTGGAGTAGCCAAGCAATTTTGTGGTCAGTGCTTACCTTATTCGGTGCAGTTGGCATGGTAAGTTTAACTTGGTTTTGGGCAACTGTAGAACAGCTACGCTGGGTTGTTTATAGCTGGGCGATTTTAATCTTAATGGGTTTAATCTTGACCGATCTGAGCATTTTTTTAGGATGGGGAGAGGTGTTGATCCGTTTGTGTCCACTGTGGTTAGGATTAAGTGCGATCGGCTACTTTTGCACCGGGGTAGGAATGCGTTCGCGCACCTTTATTCTGATGGGGTTTATTCATTTGCTGGGAATCTTAGTTTTACCGTACTGCGGTGTTATGCAGTTTCTCTCAACGGGGCTAATTATGACCGTTAGTTTACTGTTACTAGCAGAATTACAATGGGATATGCAATCTTCAAGTGATTACAGCCAATTAACACCACAACAAAAGCAGTTTAACCAAGCACAGTCCCAACGGCGTCAAATGACTAACTAAAGTTATAAAGAATTAAAATCTTACTTTAGACAAGTTTATATAAACAATATAGCTATATCTCTTGACTAGGTGGTGTTTATACTTGAGAGAGAGAGGTTTTCACCCAACTGTTAGCTATTCTAGTTTATGAAAACAAACAACACTGTATGGGTGTTATGCCGCTGTGGCCCAGTATCAAACATCGAAGGAGAGCGATCGCAGATGTTTGAACAGTGTAAATTAAATACGTTGACGGTGTGGAGTTTTTGTCGCTTCCTCCACCTTGTTATCACCAAGGGAAGGTTAAATTCTTTATCAGAGCGGTCTGAGGTGATAAACGTCTTGTGTTTTTTAGATTACAACTTAATTTTGACACTCCAATCTTCTTAGTTCATTTTGAGCTAAGGAGATTTGACTATCACGACTAGTGTAACTATTTGTTAGTTGGCGTTTGTGTGTCAAAATATTCACGCCAACGACTAATTTGATTATCCTTAAAATCTACAACAATTACGTCATCAGCTTTATTACGACGACCTGTTGCCTTTTCTGTATCTTCGTAGTACCACTCTACTGCTGCCTGATTTGCTCCAATGATAATCCGGTGGATGTATATTTTAACATCTGAATACTGTTCTTTAAAATTGGCAAGTCCTTCTCGAATTCTTTCTTGCCCCCGCCAGCATTGACCAGGTATGATTAGTTCTCCATCAATTGTAAACAATTGTGCAATAGCGTCAACATCTTGAGCAACCCATGCATCTTTAGCTTTTTCTATTAATATCTGGATATCTTGTTGGTTCATAGACTGACTGGCAACTAAAGGTGTGCTAAAAGTTAAGCTAACAAATATAGTTCCTAACACTAGCCATTGAGATAACCAAAGCATCTAAATTTTTCTACCTTCTAAAGTATCAAGCTTATAGAGCATTAGTAACATTTAACCAGAAGTTGTTTGCATTGCGATCGCACTCCATTATCTCCTGGCAGCGATCGCACCCCACACAGCACTACACTAAAAAGTAAGATGCTCAGAATATCCTATGAACGCTACGACAACCACTTTCCCTTCTACACTCAAATTGAAAATTGACTTGACTGATGAGCAATTTTTCCAGATGTGCCAGAAAAACCGCGATTATCGATTTGAGCGTACAGCATCAGGGGAATTATTAATTATGCCACCTACAGGTAGTGATACTGGCAACCGTAATTTTGATATGGTTGTTGAGTTAGGAATCTGGAATAAACAAACTAAATTAGGCAAAGGTTTTGATTCTTCAACTGGTTTCACCCTACCTAATGGTGCAGAACGTTCTCCTAATGTTTCTTGGGTGAAAATTGAGCGATGGAATGCTTTAACACCTGAACAACAAGAAAAATTTGCCCCTATTTGTCCTGATTTTGTAGTAGAGTTGCGTTCTCGTACTGATTCTTTGAAAGAATTACAAGAGAAAATGCAGGAGTATATCGAAAATGGCACTCAATTAGGCTGGTTAATTGACTGCAAAAACAAGCGCGTGGAAATTTATCGTCCAGGTAAAAATGTAGAGATATTAGACAATCCTACTAATTTATCAGGAGAAAATGTATTGCCTGGGTTTGTGTTGGATTTACAGCAGATTATGTAGTTTTATTGATTAGGATAAATATAGCGCATTTCAAAGCGGCTTTGTTCCCAAATTGGTATTAAAGCCTGTTTAGCAGCATTTAACTGAGCTTGTGAAAAAGATATTTTACCATTTTCTATAATCCAAATAAATATCCGAGTGATTAAATCTGCTTTGAAACTATTCTCGTATTCACTATTATTTATTCTTATTACTTGCCGATCTAAGCAATCTATAGCATATTTAAAAGTCAAGTTTTTCCAGTCTGTGGAATTGCTATAATTTTCTTCTAGCGTATTTTTCCACTCAACTCTTTGCAAATTTCCAAAAATATAGTCTATGCCTGTTATGGAAGAATCTGTGTTACGCACTAAATTTGTATAGGCTTGGTAATATGGCTTCAATAGCGAAGCCGCAATATTTTCCACATAGATATGTAGCCAAGATTGGATGTCACGAAGATAAGGTACTAAATCTTTAATATTATCAATTTCTTTAATCAGCACACGTTCATTTCTGTAATTTGTTATTTTTGCTAGCAATTCAGATTCAGATAATTGAGATTTGTTAGAGTAATAAGTAATAACTTTGGGAATATATTTATCTAATAACCATTGTTTGGTATATCTAGCTGTCCAAGTTCCTCTTACTCCAATATCTTGCTGCCAGAAGCTAAATTTAGCTTTTTCTATAGATTGTAAATTAATATTATTTATCTCATAGATTATATCAATTTGATTACTAGGTAATAAAGAGAAATCTCTGTTAAATTTGGGGAAGATAAATGCACGATCGCGAATTCCTTTACTCACTCGAATTGAGATATTTTTTCTATGAAATAGATGCCATTCTGACTTGCCTTTCTTATAATCAAATTCTTTAAAAAACTGCCGCATTAACTCCCATAATTCTTGCCTAACAGAAAAAAGTATAAAACCACGAACTTCTGAAAATTTGATGAATTCAAAATCCCATGTTTCTAAAGCATTCTCAAATTCAATTATTGAGTTTTTATATTTTTGGCAAACTTCATCAATACACAAACACAAGTCTATTGCTTCTAAGTTGGATAAAATGACTGTTATTTGACCCAATTTTACTGTAAAACTATCTTTATCTATCTGTTTTAAAAAACGACGACACCCCCAATCTGGTTGAGTGTGCAATCCAGTCATTAAATGACCTAAAATATCTTGATGATTTAAGTGAATTTTTAAACCTTTAAAAAGAATACTACTAAATTCTATTTGACAATTACCTTCTCCAAAAGCTTTGGGTAAATTACAGGCGATCGCTACTTTTGGTTTAACAACAACTAAGTGGCAGCCTTCTAGTGTTATAGAAGGCTCAAAATCACATTTTTCTAAAAAATACTGTAAATCTGGATGGCGTATAATTAATTTTTCTATTAAGTTACATTTAGAATATGTCAAAATATCGGTTATATTTTTATCAATATTTTTAACTACATCAAAATTTAGTTTATTATAAAACTTTGAGACGATATCGTTATTTTTAAAGGCATCTATATTTAGATCGAATACTAATTCTTCTCGATTATAATCTAGGCGCTGGAAAACCTTAATTTCAGATCCATTAGTGACAATAAAAAATAGTGTATTAAAATGATTACTATAAAATTTAGCTTGCTCAATAGCTTTATTTAACTTAGTTTTATGCGGTTCTATCGTTTTTACAAAAATGAGTGATGTATCTGTATTTTGTTTTTTAACATCATCTGTGGCAAAATATATCTGAGCAATTTCTGGATTTTTGGTGTGTGTTTCTGATTGATATGTTTTCAAAGAGTATTCACGATGACATATCTCTGGATAGTAGAGATAGCGGAACATGGGCAAAATTAACTTTTCTTTTACGTCATCTTCATTGTGTAAAACACGACGATCAAAACCTTGTATCCATATAATGAATTTTTTAATTGACTCTGGAATAGTCATCAGATAATCTACCTGCTTGTATAAATTTGCTATGCCTTATTTTGTTCGTGTAATTAGCAATTTATCAAGTCAGTTTGGATTATGTCGTGATTCTAGATACTAGAATGGAAGCATTCGGCTGAAACTTAACCTTAGCAAAACCTACATTAATAAAACGTGAGTTCGATAAACCTCTCCTGGACAACCTCCCTCTCCCACGGGGAAAGGGAGGAGCAACGAGAAATTAGGGTTTTGGCTCTTCTCTGGGTGTCTAAGCTACGGTGTATACACAAGTTATCGAATCGCTACTAGTCCTCGAATTACCCCACCCTAACCCTCCCCGTATGTATTGGGGAGGGAACTAGATTTTCCGGTTTCCCCCCAATACATCGGGGGGATTAAGGGGGGTAATTCGACTTGTGTATCACGGTAGGGGTGTCCAAGAGGGGTTGAGGGAGAGGTCAAAAAAGGGCTTGTCGAACTCACGTTAATAAAAGTTACTGCTGTTAGAATTAAATATTTGGTGAAAATTAGCTAGGCAAAATTAATGAATTGTGTATAACAAGGATTTTGGACAACGCATAATTGCTGGAGATGTTTATTAGACAAGAAGGAGTTAGGAGTCAGAATATAGAATTTTCCTGACTCTCTGAACTTCTGATGCCCAATATATCTATTTATTCTCTTTGGGTAGCGATCGCTAATTTAGCTCCCGGAACCTGACGTACCCGATCCATTACCGCCACCACCCGGCCATAATCAACTTTTTCATCAGCATTAATAATCACTAATACTTCCGGGTTAGAACCAACTAAAGTCCGCACTTGCGCTGTTAAATCATCAACTGCAATTGGTTTACGGTTCAGGCTTACCTGTTCTTTTTCATCTACCGTAATGGTAATTTTAGTAGGAACTTGCTGTTGTTTCGCTGTGGCGGCCTTCGGTAAATTGACTGGCAAACCTTCCGAACGTGTTAAAAACAAAGTTGACATGATGAAAAATGTCAAAATTGCAAAAATCACGTCAATCATCGGCACGATGTTGATCTGGAGCGGAAGTTCTGGTTCATCTGGTAGACGCATAGGTTTTTTCTCCTCGTTCATAGCGACGGCGGTAAAGTAATTCTAGCTGTCCCCCATACTCCTGAATTAATGCAATTTGCCGTTGGTACAATCCCCGGAAGGTATTGGCGAACATGAGTATGAATATAGCAACGATCAATCCTGATGCAGTTGATACCAGGGCTTCACTAATCCCAGCTGTAACACTTGCCGTTTTGCTACCTCCCACATCACCAAGATTTAGGGAAGCAAAAGAAGCTATCAATCCTAATACTGTGCCGAGAAGGCCTAACAGTGGTGCCAGACTAATGATTGTCTCAAAAAGGTTTTGGAAACGTTTTAACACAGGTATTTCAGCCTGCGATTCGCTTTCTAACGCCAAACGAAACTCCTCCGGGTTTGGCTCCTCTAATTCTAAAGCCGCCAGAAAAATCCGAGCGAGTGGCAAATCTGCGTTTTTCTGAAGTTTATCCATTGCACCGACAATATTATCGAGACGGTAGAGATTCAAAACATCTCGCACCACCCGGTTTTGACGCTGATTGATTCTTACCCAAAATCTAATCCGCTCGACAATCAGTGCCACACCTACTACCGAAAACGCCAACAGGGGCCACATGACGATACCACCTGCTGCAAATAAATTCTGAATTTCCATGTAGTGCCTCTATAACGTCATCCACAATACAAAATTAGACTACCAGAATCTAGAGAAAAGATGAAACTTATTCTCAACAAAATATAAGATATAATGAGAAATTTTTCAAATGAAACGATCATGATTTTTATTTACTTGTTCGTTTGTTTTACATAAATTAATTTAATTTAATTGCAATAAAAGTTAATTTTGTCCAAAAAGCATGATATTGGTGGTTTAAAAAGATGTTTATCCTAGTCCAGGATTCTGTAAAGCGATCGCAATTAATTTGAATTTTTACTTGATATTTGTAACCTTGCATTCTAAGATAGCTAAATTAGTGAGAATAGGTAGCAATAGCTATGAGCTTTTCTGGCATTACTGTCGAGCAACGTTCCAAAGAAGTTGAGGCTCTCAAGTCTTTTCTGACTTACAGTCTGATAGGTTCACTGGCGCTGCATATCGGCGTACTGTCTTCTGGCATAAGTAATTATTTGACCAGAGTACCTACAGGAGAAGAAGAACCAATAGAGTTGGCGCTCGTGGATGCTCCGACTGCGGAACCAGAAAAACCAATTGCAGAGATTCCAAAAGAAATAAATAAAGAACCAGAAGTTGTCCAAAAACAGCCTATAGAAACTCCACCAGTAGAAAAATTTGAACAGATTACAGCAGTCCCTCAGAAGCCACAGCCGATAGATACGCCGCCAAAAGCAATTCCGACTGAGCCAAAAGTTGCTGTGAAATCTGCACCTATTCCACGAGCGGTACCAGAAGTACCTGTGAAATCTGCATCATCCATTCCCCAATCAGCTCCGTCTGAAGATTCCAAAGCAAGTTCACCAGGTGGTGGCGGTGGCAGTGGCGGTGGCGGCGGATCTGGTGTTGGTTTAGGCTCAGGTAGTGGTATTGCTGTAGGTACAAATAGCGGTACTGGCCCTGGCGGAGGTACTGGCACTGGCACTGGCGGTGGCATTGGCAGTGGAACTGGAACTGGCACTGGTAGCGGCATTGGTAGTGGCACAGGCAGTGGCATCGGTAGTGGAATTGGTAGTGGCAGAGGCAGTGGCATCGGTAGTGGCAGAGGCAGTGGCATCGGTAGCGGCACTGGTAGTGGCATCGGTAGTGGCACTGGTAGTGGAATTGGTAGTGGAACAGGAAACCGTCCCACAGTAGCAACAGCGCCTACAACTCCAAAAATTAACAGTTCAGGTAATGGTAATGGTCGTGCAGCCTGCCGCGAATGTAATGCCAAATATCCAGAGGCAGCAAGACGGCGAGGAGTTGAAGGCAGAGTAGAAGTAGCTGTAGATACTGATGCACAAGGTAATGTTACTAATGTGCGGATTGCTCGCTCTAGTGGAAACCGCGACTTGGATGAAGAAACCAAGAGACAAGCGCGTGACTGGAAATTAAAACCCACAGAAGGTGGTAGACAAGGGGTATCTATAGCCACTGAATATGCCATCAAAGGCTCACGGCGATCGCGCCAAGTTCAAGAACGGAGAACACAAAGACAAGCACAAGAGACACAGAGAAGCCAGCAAACAACGGCTGCTAACTCTACACAGGAAACTCCAAGACGTAGGCGCAGAGAGTTGGCACCCCCATCAAGACCAGCAATATCTGGATTTAGTCGGCGACTGGAACCTCAAAGAGCAGAAAGTCCTGCGAGAAACTCATCATCTGAAGCTAGAACAACTCGTACTCAAGGAACTGCAAGAGAGTCCCTACGCCGCATCCAGCGCGAGCAAACGACTACCGATTCATCACAAAAGCCACAAACAACCACAAATCGGCGGCGGCGAAGAGATAACGCTAGCCAGAATAAATTGCGGGACTCTTTGCGTCGTTTACGCCAACAACCTCAATCACAACCTGCTACTCCCAGTCAGCAGTAGTCTGTTAAGTTGAAATTCATGGGTTAATAATAAGCGCTTAAGCGCTTAACAAAGGGCTAAAGCTCTGACTACAAAGTTATTGACCCCGTGAAGTTGACTTGACATACTACTAATAGAGGGATCAAACTTATTGAAATCATACTTTGATTAACAACGATCGCCGCCTCCTGTTTAGGAGGCGGTTGTTCTTTAGACAGGAATGGCTTCATTAAGCATTACCCATCTAGCATGAAGAAGAGGGGTTAGGAGTGCGGTAATTTTATGATGGGCTATTAGAGACACTGGCGATCGCGCCCTTTGCCAATCAATAGTACTGGAAGTAAATAATCCTGGACTTTCCCGATCCATTTTTCTAATCGGGGCGGCAATGTAAATTGCTGCGCCTAAAGAATGATAGTAGTGTTTGCTCATCACCAATTATATGCTGAGAGATATAGTCAACGGCTAAATCTCAAATTGCTCATTTGCACTTTATGTCTAGATGTCAAATTCACTGATTTGAATAAAACTTCTACATAAACACACACTGATGCGGTTTGATTTGCTTGAATAGCTATATTGATAGGACATTGATAACGTCGGCAATTCACAATTCCTGATTATGGCAAGTAAATTCATTGATGTTAGAGAATATACTGTCAGGGCGCACAAAAGACAGATTCATACTCGTGTTTTCCAGTTTGTCTGTAAAGAGTGTAACGATCTGACAAAACGCGAGACTTTCGGCCCTCGACCTTTATATTGTGAGAGATGTCGCCCTCCCCAGCCGCCTAAGAAATCCCAACCTGCATCTCACAAGGCAAAACCCAGAGCAATGTCTTATAAAAGTGACATCGATTTAAATTGATTAAAGCCCTATGACTCAAAATGGACAATTAGAACCGCCTCCAGAAAACTTTTTCTCACCACTGTTGGAATTACGAGACTATTATGCTCGCCTTACAGAAGAGTATGAACGCCTCTTTGTGCAGGCGCGATCGCAGCTCGACCATGTAGAAGCATTGTTGTCTAACTGGTCTTCTTCTGATACCAACAAGCAGATATCAAGATTAACGGCGGCTGATGAAACCTCAAATATTTCTGGGGAAAGTTCTCTGCGGTTTTTATCACCCCTTGATGACATCGACAAAATCAACTTGGTGGAGTCTTTAGAGTTAGTAGAAAAAGACTCAGATCGGGTTGAGATAAATAATTCTTTTTCTGCTGTTGATACAAAAGAGAGTCAACCTCAAACGACATCAACAGATCCAAAGATCGCTCCAGAGAACAACGATAGTTCAACGAAGGTAGTGGAAATTCCGATGCTACCTCAGTATCAGCACGCTATCTCGCGAATGGAAGCCATAAAACAGCTATTGCAAGAACAGATAGGTACTGTTTGTCATATCGATTTTATCGTGCGATCGCTTTATGGAGAGTTAGATTCCAATCTATTCAAAGTAGTTAAAGGTAGAGTGCAATCTTCCCTCACCCAAGGCAGAGAAAGGAATTACTGGGTAACTATTCCCGATGAGCCAGGTTGTTATACTTTGGATTTAAGTTTAGTAGCCCCAAGTAATCGCAATGGTGCTTCTAGGAATATCAAGAACAAAAATAAGAAGCCTTTCGTTCCTCCGACAAAAACAGTACCGATGCTCAAAGCCTTTGAGGGTCAATTCTTAATTGATGCCCTCACCTCTCTGTTAAAACAAAATCCAGGTAAAATTTTCAGCGTGGCTGAAGTCATCGCCGGAATTTATGGAGAACTAGATTCTCAGCAAATTAGAGAGATCAAAAATAAGGTGCTGAATGAACTATCTAGAGGCTATCGCACAGGTAGATTCGCTAGGGTTCCTAATCAAATTGGCTTCTATACTTGGGACTCAAATCTGATATTGAAGGGGAGTTCCCGTTAAATTGGGGATTGGGCATTGGGGATTGGGCATTGGGGATTGGGCATTGGGGATTGGGCATTGTTATACTGCCCCTCTGCTCCTCTGCCCCTCTGCCTCTTCCCCGCCTATCCCAAAAACAGCTTGTATGCCGGATTCTTATTCTCATCCCAATAGCGATAGCCTAGGTTATCGAGAAAAGCTTGCCACTCTTGCATTTCGTGGGGAGGAACCTGGATACCGACAACGATTCGTCCGTAGTCTGAGCCGTTGTTGCGGTAGTGAAAAAGACTAATATTCCAGTCGGGACTCATGGAAGTAACAAATTTCATCAATGCGCCGGGACGTTCGGGAAACTCAAAACGGTAGAGCAATTCATTGTTAGCCAGGGGAGAGTGTCCACCCACCATGTGCCGCAGATGTAGTTTAGTTAGCTCATCGTCCGTTAAATCAAGGGTTTCAAATCCATGAGCTTCAAAGGTTTCTACCATCTTGACAGCATCAGCACGGTTTTGAATTTGCACGCCGACAAAAATATGGGCTGTTTTTTCGTCGGCAATGCGATAATTAAACTCCGTTAGATTGCGGTTGCCGATACATTCACAAAACTGGCGAATACTTCCCCGTTCCTCTGGAATTGTGACTGCAAAGATTGCTTCGCGGCGTTCGCCTAACTCTGCGCGTTCTGCGACAAAGCGGAGGCGATCGAAATTCATGTTTGCACCACAGGCGACAGCAATTAAGGTTTGTCCCTCGATTTGTTCTCTTTCGGCGTAGGCTTTGGCGGCTGCGATCGCCAATGCACCAGCTGGTTCTAAAATGGATCGCGTATCCTCAAACACGTCTTTGATCGCAGCGCAAGTATCATCTGTACCCACCAAAATAATTTCATCTACATATTGCTGACATAAACGGAAGGTTTCTTCACCTACTTCCCGCACCGCCACGCCATCAGCAAATAACCCCACTTGAGACAAGCGTACCCGATGTCCAGCTTTAAGTGATTGGGACATCGCATCAGCATCTACTGGTTCAACACCAATAATTTTGATTTCGGGACGCAACCGTTTTACATAAGCCCCGATACCAGAAATTAATCCGCCGCCTCCAATTGCCACAAAAATTGCATGGATGGGTTGCTGATATTGCTGTAAAATTTCCATCCCAATTGTTCCTTGTCCAGCAATTACATGGGGATCGTCAAAGGGATGAATAAAAGTCAATCCTTTTTCTATTTCTAATTCACGGGCATAGCTATAAGCATCGTCATAAGTGTTTCCATGTAACACCACTGCTCCGCCCCTCATTCTCACCGCATCCACCTTGACTTGGGGTGTGGTTACTGGCATGACGATAATCGCTCTGGTTCCCAAACGATTGGCTGCCAGGGCGACTCCCTGAGCATGGTTCCCCGCAGATGCGGCAATTACACCCTGCGCCAATATATCTGACGGCAGTTGCACCATTTTGTTATAAGCACCCCGCAGTTTAAAGGAAAATACTGACTGCATATCCTCACGTTTCAACAGGAGTTGATTATTCAGTCGCGCAGACAAATTTGGGGCATACTCCAGTGGTGTTTCCTGGGCAACATCATATACACGGGCAGTCAGGATTTGGATGAGGTAGTCGCAAAACATGGGCGTCAAGCTGTTAGCAAATGCTGGATGGAAACTAATTTTACGTTACAAGCGATCGCACTGGTTTTATTGATTTGTTCTCTCTCGAAATTTTGATCGAACAAAATCTAAAAATTACCAATTAATATTCTTTGAAGATAAATTAAGTTCAGTGATGAAAATTTTTTGATTGCTGCATATTTCATGCGATCGTTGCTAGGTTGATTTGAAACTAGTAGTACGCCAAGGCATTGCAAGCGGGGTAAAGGGGAAGGGGAAAGGGACTCATGTTTTTTATCCCTTACCCTTTACCCTTTACCCTTTACCCAACCTCCACCTAACATTTTTGGGTTGCCAAACTACTAGTTTTGCCAACTATCTGAGTACTTAGATCGACAGATTAAGTATAGTGTTACTTAAAAACATAACTTCTCCATTTATGTTAAAGTATGCATGGAAGATGAAATTCGGCTGTACAGTTTGTTTTTATATATATTTGTATTACAGACCTCTCCGGATCTAAATCTCTACACCCTCTGATTCTGGAGACATTCTATGTCAATTTACGTCGGCAATCTATCTTATGAGGTTAAAGAAGATGACCTCCGGCAAGTCTTTGCAGAATATGGAACTGTAAAAAATGTTCAATTGCCTGTCGATCGAGAAACAGGTCGGATGAGAGGTTTCGGTTTTGTGGAATTGGAATCAGACGCACAAGAACAAGCGGCAATTGATGCCCTTGATAAAGCTGAATGGATGGGTCGAAGCTTAAAAGTTAATAAAGCCAAACCCAAAACAGAGGGCGGTTCCTCTGGTGGTAGACGAGGAAACTATGGTGGTGGTGGTGGCCGCTATTAAGGTCTAAAACCAAAAATTTAACTCTCAGGTCTTAAGGGCAGACAAGGAGTCTGCCTTTTTTGTACTTCAGTTAAACGAAGAAAAACAGAGATAAAAATTATTTTCTACAACCTCCTGCCTCCGACCTCCTACTTCCAACCTCCTGCCCCCTGCCCCCTGCCTCCTGCCTTTCTTTAATAAATGATTTCTACTATATATGCCTGATAATTAATAAGACAATCTACAAATAGCAAAGATGCAGACTCTCCAAAAACTCTCACTCCCAAGCATGGGCTGCGGTACTTGGGCTTGGGGCAACCAACTGCTTTGGGGATATGACGAAAGTATGGATGAGCAGTTGCAAGCCGTCTTTAACCTTTGTGTAAGCAACGGTGTAACTTTATTTGATACAGGTGATTCTTACGGAACGGGGAAATTGAATGGTCGCAGCGAGTTGCTTCTGGGACGATTCAACCGAGAATATGTAGGTTCAGGCAAAGAAAATATTTGTATTGCGACTAAGCTTGCTGCTTATCCGTGGAGATGGACGCGTCAATCAATGGTAAAGGCTTGCCAGTCATCTGCTCAACGCCTGGGAAAAAATGTTGATTTGGTACAGATGCATTGGTCAACAGCAAACTATGCTCCTTGGCAAGAAGAAGGACTTTTAGATGGTCTTGCCGATTTGTATGAGCAAAGACTGGTTAAGGGCGTGGGATTATCCAATTATGGGCCGAAACGGCTGATGCGAGTGCAGAAAAAATTCGCCCAACGAGGCGTTCCGATTACAAGTTTGCAAGTTCAATACTCTCTATTGTCTACATATCCTGTCACTCAACTCAAGCTCAAAGACCTTTGTGATGAATTGGATATTAAATTGATTGCCTACAGCCCTCTAGCTTTGGGACTACTAACAGGAAAATACTCTGAGCAAGGCCCTTTGCCTAAAGGCATTCGAGGTCTGTTATTTAAGCAAATATTATCAGGAATGGCAAGAGGCAAAGCGGCTTCTGCTGGTAAATCGCTTTTGGAATGTTTGCAAGAGGTGGCACAATTCAGAAACAAAACTATGTCACAAGTAGCAATTAATTGGTGCATCTGTAAAGGAACTATTCCCATCCCTGGAGCAAAGAGCGTAGAACAAGCGAAAGAGAATCTTGGGGCGTTGGGTTGGCAATTAGACGCTGGTGAGATTGCAGAGTTGGATAAGGCGGCGGCGAATGCAGACAAAAAAATGGTACAAAATATCTTTCAAACGAAGTGAAATTTCAATGTCGCTGAATTTGAAAAGTCTTAAATGTAACGATAGCGCCAGCAATATCAACGAAAATCGTAGTGGTGGTAACTAAACTCGTTATTTTACTAATAAATTGGTAATATTTTAACAAAAATAATCATGTTTGTCACAAAAATCGTAGTGGTGGTAACTAAACTGGTTATTTAAGTAACTTAAAGCGCGATGTTAGTAGCGCTGTTTGCTGGCGACCATCCCGATGTGGCTAGTAGCTTGAATAATTTAGCTTTACTCCACAAAAGCCAAGGGCGGTACAGCGATGCCGAACTACTATACAGTGATGCTTTGGCAATGACAAAGCGCCTGTTTGCTGGCGACCATCCCAATGTGGCATTAAGCTTGAACAATTTAGCTTTACTCCACAAAAGCCAAGGGCGGTACAGCGATGCCGAACTACTATACAGTGATGCTTTGGCAATGTGTGAACATAGACTGTGGTAAGCGATCGCCTTTTACAATTGGAGTATTAATTGTATTTACATATGTGAACTTTCCTCCCCAACTCCAACAAAAGATTGAAAAATGGGCAAGTAGTCAGGGAATTTCGACTGAGCAGTTTATTTTGCAAGCTATTACAGAAAAAATTGATACGCTGAGTCAATAAATCACTGAAGAACATACTCAACAAAACTCTGAGATAGCTAATATACTGCCCCTTAACCAACCAAACATTTATCGAAAAGAAGGGATTTTAGTTGTAGAGGCAGAATTACCAGAAAACTTTGATGTTAATGCTTTTATAGATGAGTTGAGAGAAGAACGCATTCAAAATCAAATCTTCTAAGTTCTACGTTTCTATCTCAGATACATTCAAGCCTGTTAATCTCGCTACCTGTTCTATTGGCATTCCAGACTCAAGTAAGTTGCGTGCAGTTTGCAATAACTGCGATTCTGCTTTGTCTGCCCTTTGGCGTTCTTGTTCTGCCCTTTGACGTTCCTTTTCTTCAGGAGTTGGTAGTAATTCTCCTGCCAAATTTGCCCAGCGTAACCAAGTAGCATCAATACCTTTATAACTTCTCTGCCACAACTGCAATCCTAACCCTAAAGATTGGCTCACTAACTGATTTTGAGCATTGACTGCAATAGGTTGATAAGCTCCTTTTTCATTAGAGAAACCAGCCAAATCATCAGGGTTAAAAGGGTCATACCAGAAATATTCTGGTACACGCATTTTATTTTGATAAATCAGCTTTTTCTCATTTTTATCTGCTTGGGCTGTGCTGTCAGAAAGCAATTCAATGACTACATCTGGTGCTTTCTCCTCTTCCCAAACCACCCAACTGCGACGTTCTCCTTTCGGGACTCCTAACACAGCAAAAAAATCTGGCCCTTTAAAGTCTTTGTTTCGTGCTTGGGCCAGACTGTAGTAAACAAACATATTACCGCCGATAAACCCATCCTCTCGTTCTTCCAACCAAGGTATCAGAGCATCTATCAGCAAATCCATCTGGGTTTTGTGTCGTGCGCTTTCCATCGGAATACCGTCATCGTATGGTAATTCTGCTTGGGTGGGTGGGAGTTGAATATCTGGTGCAGCTAGGGTGGTTTCTGACATAGCTTTTCACCTTGTGGTTAGGCGTGGCGGGTATTTTTATGTTAAACGATCGCAGAAATTTCAGTTAATTTGCGTTCGACAGTTTTTTAATTTGCCCAGTAAAGTATGCTTCTTCATGTTTGAGTTGTTGCGCCAGTTTTAACCCTTGTTGAAAAGCTGTTAATGCTTGAGGAAATTCTTTGCGTTCTAGATACAATTGCCCAATTTGGTCATAAGCTTGCATCATTCCGTAAAAGTTTGCAGCTTGCGCCTGTATCTGCACTAGAATTTCACTAGCCTGCAAAGCCTCTTCTGTTTGTCCTTGGGAACGATACAACGCAATTAACTTTTGCAAAGCATCAGCAGCCCGAACGTATTCTTTTAATTGCCAAGCAGTGGTATAAGCTTCTTGATAATTATTAAAAGCTTCTAGCAGTAAATTAGGATCTTTCTTAGCTAGAGATTCGTAATCTGAAGCGATCGCTAGCTTTAATTCTAGTATTTCTGTAAGCTTATTTTCATTGGCATAAATTTCTACTAGTTTGTTAAGTACATTTAATGACTGCTGCGGTTGGTTTGTCTGCTCGTAAATATAAGCCAATTGTTGCAGATATGTTACTTCATTTACGCGATCGCCAAGGGATGTAGCGAAACTCAACAATTCCTCATAGATTGGTGCAGCTTTGCGATAATCAAACCAACTCAAATGCAGTTCTCCAATTGTTTTGAGGGTTTCTAATACCGCTGTCTGGTCTTGTTGTTGTCGCACTACTAGCAAAACTTGGTTGTAAGCTTCTATAGCTAGTTTAGACAATCGCACATTTTTGTAAGCTTCACCTAGCGATCGCCACAATTCTAAATCGATTGGGGCAGCTTTTTTCTGAGATTGGGCTTGTTTTTGAATTGTTTGCAATCGTTCCGTTATATATTGTACTTCTTGTCCGTCGTTTAGCTTCCAAGCGATCGCGCCAACTCTTGATAATGCTTGCACTTCTGCTAATGAACCTAAAAAGCGCCGCAAACGTAATTCTCGGTTCCAAATTTCAAACGCCGCCACCTGTTCCCCTGCTTGCAGTTTCGCCGCCGCTTCTTGATTTAGGGCATCTAACGCTGGTTCTAACTTTTGCCGTTCTTGGGGAGTTAATGGCTGTTTATCCTTGGGCGATCGCGGTGACAGTGGATCGGGTGTGGTAATCTCTAGAGGGCTGGGAGGAAATTCATCGGGTGGTTTCGGCGGTTTACTCGCTGCCAGTGTTAAAGAATTGCTAAAGAGTATAGTGGCAGTAGCGATCGCAATTAAGTGCCTGAGCATGAGTACTTTACTTTGCCTTGAGTGATTTGCATGAGATAATTAACAATTATCCCCATGCCTATTATTGACTAACTATTCTCCAGCTTTTCTCCAGGTTTATAAGAAAAGCCTACCTGAGAGCAATCTGGCTTCAGCACACAGAGAAAAGATAGTGTGCGGATTTTGCCAAAATAAATGCTTAACAAGTTCTAGTTGTTAGGTACAAGATGTAAAGTTTTACTTGTACTCAAGCAGCTAATTTTCTCCAATCAGAGCATCTATCCTAGATATAATTTAAAAATTGCGATAAAAATTGCGATCGCAGCCAGGATTTTTGAGCCAGGGGAGTGTCAAAATAATCCTAGATCGTATTTAAGTAACTAGTCAATCGTTTTGTAATGACTCATTCTACTGATATCGCCACCTTAGCTCGCTGGATGGCAGCTGACTTTAGCAATCAAGAACAAGCTTTTGAAAATCCGCCTTTTTATGCTCATATCCGCGTCTGTATCCGTCCCCTTCCCTTAGAATTGTTCTCAGGGGTAAGTTTGTTTCTCGAACAAGCTTATGATTTTGCGCTCAATCAACCCTACCGGATGCGGGTAATGAAGTTAATTCCGGCAGAAAACCACATTGCGATTGAACACTACACCGTTAAACAAGAAGAGAAATTTTACGGTGCATCTCGCGAACCCGAACGCCTCAAAGAGTTGTCTCTTGACCAATTGGAAAAAATGCCAGGTTGCAACATGATTGTAGAGTGGACAGGTAAAAGCTTCAAAGGCAGAGTTGAACCTGGTAAAGGCTGCATAGTGTTTCGCGACGGCAAAAATACTTATCTGGATAACGAATTTGAGATTGACGCTAAAGAATTTTTCAGCCTCGACAGGGGAAGAGATTTAGACACCGATGAACGTCTCTGGGGTTCTATCGCTGGCCCATTTCACTTTCTGCGCTGGGGTAATTTTGCCGATGAAGTAAAGGTGTAACAAGTTAAGAGTGAGGAGTGAGGAGTTACAAATCTCTTTAATCAGCTAAGATTTGTTTGTGGTGCGATCGACCTGCAATCGAAATTTTCTCGCGATCGCCTAAAGCCTACCAAAAACATCCAGTTAACCTACTATCTCTAGCTCAAAATCCTATGCTATCATGGTTTAAGTAGCGCCCTATGACTGCTAAATAGCTGCTAAGATACCTTAGCAACATAAAAGTAGTTCAGGGAATCTTGCTGTGGCGGCATAGCCAAGTGGTAAGGCAGAGGTTTGCAAAGAGTCAACCTTACCCATACTGTAACCCTTAGTGCGCTTATACTTTACCCATTATTCTAAAGTACATAAAGAAGGTAAAGGTAGCTTAATGGTAGCTAAACCTATTATGAATAAGCTATACCTATCAAATAAGGATAATAGATAGACCATACTTATAGGTGCTATTCTGCCTTATTAATGTTACTGGAGTTAGTAAGGTATTAACCAGGGTAATAACCATCAAAAATACCCTTAACCATTATAGCTAGGGTATTTTTCACAGATAGCCAGGTTGTCTCTAGTGCTAACAGGACAAACACACACACAAACAGTATACCTCCAGTCATAGCAAGGCTTTTAGAGGTATACTAGGTATACCCTGACTTAGACTGCTAACACTGGGCTAACCTGTCTCCATACCAGTTTAGTGGCATCAACAGGTTGCCATTCTAGACCATCAGGGTCTCTACTGGTAGTAAAGTCTTTAATAGACTTCTTATTTAGTTTCTTACCACCTATAGTCTTCATAGTTGCTGCTAAGGAGTTTAGTTGCCCTTTATCTAGGTTAGGGTTAGTCTTAAACCTGGCTATCAGTTCATCATTAGTTGCTGTCATAGGCACTACCTGGCTATCAGGTTCTATTGTGCTATCCTGGCTAGGTTGGCTAACCTCTGGCATAGGCTGTTCTACCACACTATCCAATGTATGAGGGGATAGCACAGGGTTATCCTGGCTAGCTGGCAGTCTACTGACTGGTTCATCTTTACTGATAGACTCTGCTAACTCTTTAAGGTGCTTAGTAGCTTGCTCTATAAGGATATCCTCGCTAGACCTTAAGGAAGTCCACTCATAAGCCCATCCCTTCTCTAATGCCTCAGCAATGATAGGTAACTGCGCGAACTCTGCTATCCGGGCATAAGTGGTTTGATATTCTTGTAATGTAGTTAAGGGATAGGTTGAGAAGTTCCTATGCTTAGTTGCTGCTAACCATACTGCCTCTGGGTACTGTGCTGCAACCTCTAACCATGACTTAGCCCCATTAGCTGACTTATTCCAGATAGCTACTACCCTATCCTCTGGGAAAATATACCAGTCTCGCTTATGCCCCTTATAGGACATAGAGTACTTCTCACTTAAATGCTTTTTTAACTCCCATGAGAGTTCTAGCTTGGTTCCTATTGAGAAAACACACATATTCGGTATACCTCCGCGCTGTGACTGCTTTTGAGCGGTATACCTAGGTATACTGGCTAGCTGCATTAGTGCGCTAAATGCCTCTGCTTGAGTCTTATAACCCTTGGCAAATGCCTTAAACAGGGTAAAGTCATTAGGTTCTACTTTGATACTTAGTACTTTCTGTGTCATGGTATATTACTGTTTTAAAATGGTATACCCTTGTATACCTCTAAAAAGCTTGCTATGAGTAAAGGTATACTGTTTGTGTGTATGTTTGTTATGCTATAATGGAAAGTATCCAGACTGATAGAAGATAAACTATGTTAGCAACTCATATAACAGACATAGATACCTTATTAAGTGCGCTCAATATTGCTGATGGATGGACTCAATGGGATACCTGGGTAGGACAGGTTACTACCGCATAAAACCTGTCCTTAACCAGTACTTAGAGCTTAGTAGTATAGAATACTAGATCATCATAAAGACCTTTAGGTAGGGCATCTAGGGCTACCATCTGGTTAACCGGGGTTATATAGCATTCAGACTGGCTAGTGTAGGTCTTAGCCTGTTTAGATGCCTCTATGACCTGCCAAGGTGCGACTAGATAGTTACCATCAGCCAGTTTATAAGCCACATAGTCTATTCTTTGCTGTCTCTTCCTAGCTAAGTAGTCTTTAACTTGGATACCCAGTATATCAGGGTAGGTGGTAAAGTACTTATTACTACCAATGGAACAGGGTATACCTATGGTATCTAGGGTTACTCCAGATAAAGTGGGTCTAGGTACTACCAAATAAGTAGCATCTGTGCTATAATGGCAGTATTCGGGGTTATTGCAAAACATTCAGTGTCTCCTAAAAAAAATAGGTATCAGCCTTCTAAGTACTGTCAATACTGAGAGGGTTATTTTAATGTGGTTACTCGCGGTTAGCCTGGGTTAGCCTGGGGTAGGTACTCTTTTAGGGCATCTCTAACTATTTGAGCCATAGAACAGTCTCTATGCTCTGCTATATGCTGCATAGCCTGATAGTCTTGCTCTGAGAAGCGCATTGTTAGCTTTGCTGTTGTCTTAGCCATATTCTTGTCTCCTAACCGCTTACTAATACTTTGTTGTTTAGCCTGTTTAGCCTCCAAATAGGTCATTACAGCCATTGACATAGAAAATAGTCTATGTTAGGTAGGTAAAGTTAGGATAAAAACTATGTATCTTGTTAAGATACCTCTATTGATATAAGACAGCACATATAGGGGGCTAAGGGCATCTAACCACACTAAATGAGCTAACACACCCTTAGCCATAACAAAGCCCTGCTAGGATGACCTTGGCAGGGCTAAATATTGGGTAGTAACTAAGTAGTATAGTAGGTAGTATGCTAGCTAGCCTGTCTTACCCAGTGCTGTCTAGTAGCATCAGTAGGCAACCATGCATAGCCATTAGGGTCTTTAGAAGTTGTCATTAGCTTTAGTTTGGTTTCCTTAGCCTTAGCAAGGTCTAGGGGAAAGTTAGCTACTGTATTTTGTCTACCTTTCTCTGTCTTAGCAGTTGACTGTGCTAATATAGCTGGCTTTAACCTCTCCAGTAGTTGCTCAGTAGTAAGTATAGCCCCACTTGGTAAGGTAGTATCTACATCGCCTAAGTCTTGCTCTGACTGCATTTGAGTGGTAGTATTCTGAATAGTATTTATAGGTAGTATAGTAGATACTAACTGAGTAGTATTTAAGGTAGTAGCTAAGGTATTAACATCCTCTCTAATGGCTAAGGTATCCTTAGTCAGGTTACTAACAGCATCCCATAGTTTACTGTACTCACTAGCAGCATCCTGGGTGGTAACATAGGTAGTATCTAGGGTAGTATCCTCTGGTAGGTTAATAGCAGTAAGGATAAGTTGCTTACAGTAGCCAGATAATGATAGGTTAGCGCTGTTAGCTAGCTGCTTAATGCGCTCACCCTCTTTAGGTGTTACTACCACTTGAATGCGCTCTGAATATTGCTTAGGTTTAGTCATTGTCTTTTCTCTCTAGCTTGACTACTACCTATATACTACTTATAGCTACTATCTACTGTCAAGGGTTGCTACTACTTATAGTTACTACTGCCTAAATACATACACAGCAAGCAACTTAGCTATACTATACTATCTACTACCCAATATACTACCTATTAAAATACCCTCTTTAGTGTTATAAGTACCAAAAAGGGTAGTAACTAAGTAGTATTATAGGTAGTAGCTATAGGTAGTATACTAGGGTATACCTTCTAAACCCTTATTGTGAGCCAAGGTATACCATTGGTGTGTGTTAGCAGTGATAGCTTACCTTATATATCAGGTAACTGTATAGCTACTCCATTACCAGCATAGTGCTGTAAGATAATGGCAGGACTGTTGCCTACTAACTTAGCCACTTGAGAGACTGTTAACCCCTCTGCCAACATTAAGGTTATGAAAGTATGCCTAGTATTGTAAAGGCATCTATAGCGGTCTATAGCGCCTGAGTCCATTAAGCCTTGTAGTACCCCATTATAGGTCTTATCCCCTGCTTTACCACCCTTCCAGACTTGGGTACTGAACTTTGTATTATTGACCATACCCCCATTAGGCGCTAGGAATACTGGGGTATCCTTAATAGCGCCTATAGGCTTGATAGATAGCAATAGTGCCTTTAGTTTGGCATTACAAGGGAACTTCCTAGCCTTACCTGTCTTAGTACACTTTCTAACCTTTAAGGCAGTATCATAGGACTCACAGAAGGTTATCTGGGTACAGTCAGGGCTTATATGCCCCCAGGTTAGCCCTATTGCCTCTCCTGTCCTACATCCTGTCCAGAATAGGAACTTAACAAAGGGGGCATAATGTGGTCTAGTATCCTCAAATGCCTTAATAATGGCTACCATCTCATCCCTGCTAAAGGGGTTAATAGCATCATTATCATGCTTTGGTAGCTTAATGCCCTCTGACATACCAGCAAATGGGTTAGTCTTGACCATACCAGAGGCTATAGCCCATTTACAACAGGCTGCAAGGTAGGTTAGTACCCTCTTAGCTGCATTAGGGGATAGGGTAGCTAATAGATGTTCTTTAATAGCTATTGCCTGTGTTAAGTCTCTGGTAGGTAGTGCAGCAATGTGGTTAGTATACTTTCTTCTATAGTCTTTTAAGTAGGTAGTACTGGCTAGCTGAGGCTGCATATACTCACAGTATTTATCCCATAGAGCGCCTAAGTCCTGCTGTGGTTGCTGAGGTTTAACTATGGTTAGCTGAGGTCTATTGAAGGTATCTATTCTCTCTCTATACCTCTCTAGGGTACAGTCAAACTGTCCAGTAGCTATTTCCTCATCCATTTGAGCTACTAGCATTCTCATCTGCTTTCTGTTATAGTCAGAGGCATCTAGTCCAGTCATCATATACCTGCTTTGACCTTCCTTAGTCAGCATGGTAGGCAACCTAAGTCTTAGTTTACCTCTATGGTCTTCTATGCCTACTGTGCCTCTGGCTTGTCTAGTTCTGATGGACTGTACCATGTTAAGCTACCCTATAACCTTTACCTTACCTAATGGTAGCTAAATGGTAGCTAAGAGTCAAGAAAAGAGCTAAAGATAGCTGTGGCGGTATAGCCAAGTGGTAAGGCAGAGGTCTGCAAAACCTCCACCCCCGGTTCAAATCCGGGTGCCGCCTTTAAAGAAATATAAGCATTACAGGGTTTTCAAGCCCTTTTTTATTGGGCGTTAAAAGCTTGTTTTCAAAGCCTTTAGAGATTTTTGGGGTTATTTTGGGTAGTTTGGGTAAAGAACTGGGGTAAAAATGTAAGGTAGAGGTTTTTACCCCAATAAGTATTTCTGGGGTAAAACTGGGGTAAAGCGAAAGGATAAAGGTCTTTACCCCAGTTAATTACCCTTATGGAATCTCAAAAATCTCAAAGTATTGCCCGTCGGGGTTCAGTATAGATTAAGAACTCTAACGGCAGCCTCCAATTAGTTTTTTATCGTCCTATTATTACTCCGACTGGAGAGCTAAAAACCAAGCGTTTCTATCTTTCAACAAGGCACGACGATACACCTTTTGGAAGACATCAAGCATCGGCTTTGGCGACAAAAATCCAGAGAGATATTGACTATGGAGAGTTTGATGCCAGTTGAGTTAAGTACAAACCAGCAGCGTCATTAAGCACCGTTACCCCAATTACACCTTCACCTAAACCCCAACCAGACTTGGGAGAATTATGGGAAAAATACACTGAATTTAAAAAACCACAGATTAGTCCTTCTACTTATGCAGTTGACTACCGCAAGTATCGCAATCACATTGCTAAGTTAGCAACTAAAACTTTAGATGATGCGATCGCAATTCGAGACTATTTACTTGCAAATCTCAGTGCTAATGCAGCTAAACGTACTTTGACAAATATAAATGCTTGCTGTGATTGGGCACTTAAAAGTCAGCTAATTGAATCCAATCCCTTTCAAAGTATGGCAAAAGATATTCAGATGCCGAAGTCGGAATCAGCAGAATATGAAATCAATCCCTTTACTAAGGAAGAACGGGATAGCATAATTCAAGCGTTCGAGGAGAGTAAACTCTACAGCTACTATGCTCCTTTAGTAAAATTATTATTTTTTACTGGGTGCAGACCATCAGAAGCGATCGCTCTACAATGGAAGCATATCAGTGATAAATAGTAAAAAGTCGAATCCGCAAAAAACTGGAGCAGTTTGATTGTTTACGAGACGCCATTGAAGATGTCTTGCATTTTGCGTCCTAACCATCTTGGCGCTTGCTATAGTATCCTTGGAAAGGATATAGTATTAATTAAGACTAATCAATTACTAGTACAGCACGGCAGAAATAAACATACCCTTCGGGTGACGCTCCTGCGTCGCTAACGCTACGCTAACACCAGTCGCCTGCGGAGGGAAACCCTCCCGCAGCGCTGGTTCACCATTTCAAATAGCGCAAAAGCGCAAAGATAAGAGTTTTAAACAGCGCTAAAAACTCTTTTTCTTATACCCTAATACCCATTTTCAAGCGAAATGAACAATTTTCATCAATATGGAAAAGGAGATGCAACTCATAACAGCGAGAATCAGCAATACACCTCTTTAGTAGAGCAACTTGATTTGATGATTCGGGCACGGTATCCCTTACTGTATGTGATTTCCGTTGAAGAAGAACCTGTGGAAGAAGTGTTACAGCAAGTTGCATTGCGTTCTGTGCCCAAACGACAGCTTTTATTTTGGGATATTGTCCGGGGTTGGAGTGATAATGGTGCAGATAAAGGTTCGGTGATGGCTGCATTAGGGCGAATTGGCAAAGCTGATGCCCAAATACCTGCGATGTTTGTACTGCGGGATTTGCATCCATTTGTGAAAAATCCGACGACTGAGAAAAATGCCCCAATTGTGCGAGAGTTGCGAAACTTGACGCGGGAGTTAAAGCGATCGCGTAAAATTATCGTTACCACCAGCCATACTTTAGAACTTCCCGACGAGTTACTGCAAGAAGTGACAGTAGTGGATTTTCCCTTACCTAGCGTTAGCGAAATAGATAATTTAATCCAACAGTTAGTAGTACCAGATAAATTAAATGTTTCTGGTTTGGCGCGAGAACAGTTAGTTAAAGCCTGTCAAGGTTTAAGCCGCACCCGAATTTCTAGAGTATTAGCAAAAGCTTTAGCAGCCAAACAACAAGTAAATGAGTCTGACATTGACGGCGTATTGGAAGAGAAAAAGCAAGCAATCCGCCAAACTGGGATTTTAGAATTTTTCACACCCCAAGAATCACTCAAACGAGTTGGTGGATTAGATCAACTCAAACAATGGGTACTAATGCGACAAGATGCTTTTACCGAAGAAGCCAGACGCTACGGTATTCCTAACCCCAAAGGGATGTTACTTGTGGGGATTCAGGGAACAGGTAAATCCCTCTCAGCCAAGACAATTGCCCATGAATGGCGCTTACCGTTATTAAGATTAGATTCTGGGCGTTTATTTGGTGGGATTGTCGGCGAAAGCGAAAGCCGCGTGCGGCAAATGATTCAGCTAACTGAAGCAATGGCACCCTGCGTTTTGTGGATTGATGAAATCGATAAAGCCTTTGGTAATATTACCAGTACCATTGACGGGGATTCGGGGACATCGCGTCGCGTATTTGGCAGTTTGATTACCTGGATGCAGGAGAAAACCGCGAGTGTGTTTATTGTTGCCACCGCAAATAACGTCAAAATATTACCCGCCGAGTTGTTGCGAAAAGGAAGATTTGATGAAATTTTCTTTTTGAATCTACCTACAGAAACTGAACGCCAAGAGATTTTTAAAGTGCATTTGCAACGGTTACGCCCGAATCGGCTGCGAGAATTTAACTTAGCTTTGTTAGCTAAACAAAGTCTCAATTTTAGCGGTGCGGAAATTGAGCAGGTAATCGTTGATGCCATGCACCAAGCATTTTCCACAAGAATTGAGGGACAGCGCCGAGACTTTAATACAGAAGATATTTTACAGGCTGTAGCTCAAACAGTGCCACTAGCTGCGATCGCGCATGAACAAATTGAAGCATTAAAGCAATGGGCAGCACAAGCCGGTGCCAGAACGGCCTCCAACGATGTGCTGTTGGTAGAAGAATTAAAACAATACTCAACCGAACAAGGAATAGGCCCTTTAGAAGTCGATTAAAATAGAAAAAATACGTGTTTCCTGCGCCTCGTTTTTTAATCCAAAATCCCAAATATAAAATCCAAAATTGGTATTATGTCTCATTTCACAACTATCAAAGTCCAAATCAAACACGGTGAAATTCTGCATCAAGTTTTGCAAGAATTAAACTATCAAGTTGAATGCAACACGAATGTACGCGGATATCGAGGCGATACGACTCAAGCCGAGTATGTAATTCGCCAGAACAATGGTTATGACTTAGGTTTTCGCCGCAGTGGTGAAAATTACGAAATAGTTGCAGACTTTTGGGGAGCGAAAATTAATCAACAACAGTTTGTTAATTCCATCAGTCAAAAATATGCTCATAAAACCTTGATGGCAACAGTGCAAGAACAAGGTTTTAATGTGGAGGACGAAGAAGTATTAGCAGATGGAACTGTGCGAGTAGTTGTAGGGCGTTGGGTGTAAATAAGTGCTTGGGCTGGGCATCTTTCTCAGCCTAGATATTTAACCTCTTGCAAAAGTCATAATTACAAATTATGAATTATGAATTAGTATTACTCTGGTATACCCCAAATTTTAATAGTTGTATCGATACTCCCGCTAACAACAGTTTTTCCATCTGGACTAACAGCTATGCAAGTAACACTAGCTGAATGTCCTTCTAAATCGTGAATTTCTTCACCTGTAAGCACATTCCAAATTTTAATAATGCCATTATTTAAACCTCCAAAGAAAGCTTCACCATCTTTGCTAACAGATATTGAGCGAATCTTATTATCTGCTTCCAGGGTAAGTGTATAAATTTTCTCTGTTTTTTCTATATCCCAAACATCAACCTGATTTTCTCCTCCAGCAATAGCAATTGTTCCATCTGGACTGATAGCAACACAAGAAAGTCCTGGTACATAATTATTTAAACCCAATGTTTCGTTTCCTAGAGTTGTAATTTGTTGTCTTTGCTTCCAATTCCAAATTTTGATTGCCCTATCAATAGCACTACCACTAATCAAAATCTTCCCATCAATACTAAGGGAAACCTTAACAGTATTCATTCCCCAAACGTAACAAGGATGCTCTCCCAAAACATCATATTTTCCTGAATGGGGTTGTTCCCAAACATAAATCAATTTATCTTGACTACCACTAATTAAAGTGCCATCAGGAGCAACAGCAAGAGATAAAACAGCATCAAAATGCCCTTTAAGTATACGAATCTCTTGCTTTTTTTGTAAATCCCAAATTTTTATTTCATTCCAATTATTGCTATACAAAGTTTTTCCATCTGGACTGAACGCAAGGGCATAAGGAGATGATAAATCTTCACCTAATGTGGAAATTAATTGGCTGGTTTGAAGATTCCATAATTTGATAGTTTTATCATGGCTTCCACTAGCTATAGTTTCTCCATCGGGACTAAATGCTATTCCATATACATCAGATGTATGTCCTGTTAAAGTAGTTAAACATTCAAAAAACTTATAATGGTATGGATTGAAAGCTCCAATAACCTGTTCAAGACCAGCTTCTTTTCTTTTATGTAATAACTTATATGCTACCGCTTTTAACTGCACTGATTCATTCTGTAAACTTTGAATGACTAACTCTAAGCCTGTATCACCATAGTTGATAGCTTCAGTAAGTGCAGCCATTTTTGCTTCTAAATTATTACTTAAAAGACGACGCTTAACGCCTTCGATTCCGCCTAGAACTACACCGGAAACTGGAGGTGGTGCTTGTCCACCAAGTACAGCATCATATTCTCGTGGTTGATTGGGATTCTCTAACATCATTCTCTTCCTCGACACTAATACCAGTGTTCCCAATTAAGGAAATGCGATCGCACTTATTTGGAATCGCACCTATCCTTGATTCTATGGAACTCGCCATACTTGAATTAATTTCCTAACGTAAGTAACAATAGTCTGTCCATCTGGGCTAATAGCAACACTTGTTCCATAAGAAGAAAGTTTAGCAAGTCGTTCTTGTGTCTGCAAGTTCCAGATATCAACATCACCACCACAATTAACAAATATTTTTCCATCATAATTGAAAGTGAAAAAGTTTAATTGACCACTATTAGGAAATAAAGTATGAACTTCTTTACCAGTTCTCAAATCCCATATTCTAATACGTGTTGGCAAATGATTATCGCCAGTTATTAAGGTTTGTCCATTGGGACTAATTGCTAATGAGACAACGCCATAAGGATGTCCATTTATAGACTCATGCCCTACTAAGGTATAAATCTCACTTCCCGTTATTAAATTCCATAGTTTAATAGTCTCATCTAAACTAGCGCTTGCTAAAATTTTTGCATCTATATTGATCGCAAGGGAAGTTATATTTTTTGAGTGTCCTTTGATAGTGTAAATATTTTGTTGTGTTTCCAAATCCCAGACGAGAATATTACCAGCTTCATTACCGCTAGCGAGGATTTTACCATCAGAACTGAGAGCAATAGCGGTAATAATATTGCGCTTTCTCGACTCCCATAATGGTTGTCCGCTAATAACATGACTTAATTTCTCGGTATTGAAATTCCAGATTTCAGTTCTAATAGTACTGTCATGCTGAGAACCACCTATTGCTAAAGTTTGAGCATCAGCACTGAAAGTTAAATGTTTTGGATGGTCTTTTACTCTCGTACCAAATATTTTAGTGATGGTGCGAAGACTTTTTCCTGTCTTCAAATCCCACTTTTTAAAGTCTATATAAGTCCCACCAACGATACTGCCATCTCTTTGAGGTTCTTCAAAAGAACTACCGCCAGCATCGCAACATACTAGGGTTTTGCCGTCGGGATGAATAGCGATCGCAGCATCATTTCTATTAAGCTCAATTGTATAAGCACACTCAAAAAACTGATAGGGATTAAATTCTAAGATTGCCTGTTTTACTTTTAATTCTGAGATATCCCGCAATAATTTATATGCTGCTAACTGTACCCTTTTTGATGGGTCTTTTAAAGCCTGAATTACTAAATCCCAGCCTTCCTGTCTATAGTTAATGAGTTGCGAAAGCGCTAAAAAGCGGTAATTTTCATCACTGCTAGCGAAACGTTGTTTTGCGCCTTCCAATCCGCCTAAAACTACACCATCGACTGGCGGAGGATTTTTTCCGCCAAGCACAGCATCATATTCTCTTGGTTGTTTGGGATTATCTGGCATCGCTTTTAACCTGTGGCTAATACCAGTGTTCCCAAATTTAGGCTATTTTGCAGCTTGCTAATTTCTCTGCAAGCGCAGACAGGGTTCTGCAACCCGTCCAAAAGTCACCTAACCCCCAACCTATAAATGCACCGCCACGGGGTAGGTGTCCTACGTTAGCACTCAAATCGAATGTCAAGTCATTCCAATACCGCCAAGAACAGCATCATAAACTCTTGGGCGATTGGTATTTTCTTTCATCAGGTTTTTAATGTTGAGCCTACTACTTAGTATTCCCAATCACTGAGGTGAGGCGATCGCATCCCTAATTTTTGACTCGACTCGCTTTTTCTATGACTTAATACCCCAAATTTTGATAGTTTTATCTCTACTACTACTAACAATAGTTTTTCCATCTGGACTGATAGCTACACAATAAACCCAATCAGTATGTTCTTTGAGAATGCGTAGGCATTCCCCAGTTTGCAAGTCCCAAATTCTGATAGTTTTGTCTCTACCACAACTAAGAAGAGTGCTTCCGTCTGGACTGATAGCTACACAGTAAACCCAACCAGAATGCCCTTCAAGTGTGAACTGAAGCTGTTTTGTCTGTAAATTCCATACTTTAATTGTTTTGTCTTTACTGCCACTAACAATTGTCTGTCCGTCTGGGGTAATAGCTACAGATTCAACACCATTTGAATGTTTTTTAAAAGTGTGTATAAGTTCTCCAGTTTCAAAATTCCACGCTTTAATAGTTGCGTCATTACTACCACTAACAAGAGTTTTTCCATTTCCACTAATAGCTAACGCTTGAACTAAGTAGTGTGAATGTCCATTCATGGTACGTATAATTTGTTCTGTTTGCAAATCCCAAACATTAATTCCGCTATTCTCACTACCGCAGGCAAGCGTCTTTCCATCTGGACTAATAACTAGAGAAAAAACTCTGTAAGTAAATTCTTCTAAAGTTTGTTTACGCTTTCCACTTGGGAAATCCCAGATTTTGATTTTATGGTCACCGTCATAAGTTCCTCCTCTACTAACTAAAGTTTTTCCATCTTGGCTAATAACTAAAGAATTAACGTCAAAATTATTTATAGAAAAAGCTTGGAGTTGTCCGGTATGTAGCTCCCAAGCAGTGATGCTTCTTCCAGAACTGAGAAGAGTTTTCCCATCTGGACTAATGGCAAAAGCTGTGACCAGTATTTTCTGCTGTAAAGTGCGGAGGCAAGTGATTTTTAACCAGGGATTATGTTCTTGTAACGCCTGTTTGACTCTTGCTTCTTCTCGGTGGCGAAGTAACGAATAAGCAGCCCACTTTAATTTTCCTGATTCAGATTGCCAAGCCTGAATTACTAAGTCTAAACCTGCTTCTCCATAATTGAATGCCTCTTTTAGGGCAGCAATTTGCACTTCTATATCTACACTTTTCAAGCGGCTTTTAACACCTTCCAGTCCCCCTAAAATCATACTACCAACTGGGGCAGAATTTTGAGTTCCTAAAACCGCATCATATTGCTTAGGTTGGTTCTGTTTCTTTGCCATTGCAATTTACCAAATTACGATTATTTTTTAAACGAACCGCCAAGACGCAGAGGGCGCAGAGAGAAGATTATTTGAGTTTGGCGATCGCTCCCCTATCAACTAACATTTTTCCCGTCAATAAATCCTTTACCGTCACTACTAATACCCGTTGTTCGTTAACTTCAAATTGTGCTTGTATTCTGTCTACTCCTGTTTGTCCTGGCGGTTCGATATGAGCGACACATACTTGTTGATGATGAGTTTCCAAAGAACGATAGCTATCTTGTTTTAGTAACTGGCTACTCGTCATCCTACCTTGAGCATCGTAAGAAACTTCCGCTTGGGAAACTTCTGCTACTTCCCCAATATCGAGACGAATTTCTCGCTGTCCTTCTGTTGCAACTTGCAGAGTTAAAGCTTCAGAACGCGCCCCTGGATACTTTGCCCCTTTTTCAATCAAAGTTAAATAAGAATAACTTTTGCTGTGGGGTTCCCAAAGACGAATAGCATAACTGTGGCGCAGGTAATCATCAACTGCTGCCATTTCACTTAAAGCTAATGCGCCATGTGCGACTGCTTCAAAGGGTTTATCTAACTTTACCTTTTGTCGTCCAAAATAGGAAATTACTAGTTGTTGTATGGCGGGAATTTGACAAGTTCCACCGACTAATAAAACCTGCTCAATTGTAGATTTACCGATTCCTTTAGCAAGTGCGATCGCTAATACTTCATCTATCGCCTGTCTTAGCTGTTCTAATAATTGTTGATTTTCTAAAATTTCGCCTAATTCATCCCGATGCAATTGCAATTCATGAGACATAAAATTTTCATCATCAAACCAACTTTCTTTAGCCTCATCTGTTATCGAAAGTTGAATTTTTACCCTTTCTGCAACTTCCAGCAAATTCATAAAACCGATTTCTCCAACTTCAGCACGGGAGGAACTGATTTTTTGCAGGTAATGTTCGACAATCCATGTGTCAATATCTACGCCGCCAATAAAAGCATCGGATTTGGCGATAACTTCGGCACGTACTACTTGCTGTTCAGATTCAGCGCTGACAGTCCGTACTAAACTTAAATCTAGAGTACCGCCGCCAAAATCAACTACCAGAACTACAGCACCAGGATGCTTGACAGCATAACCAAGGGCTGCTGCGGTAGATTCATCGACAATTTGCACTGCGGGAATATTTAACTTGTCGCCCAAATTGCGGAACCAGTCAAGATATCGCTCAAATGCACCGACGGGAACTGTGAAAATAACGCTACTGGGTTGTAATTGCTGTTCAACCTGTTGCCAAATTTCCTTGAGAAACAGTTCCGAAACCACCTCAGCGCTGTAACTATTACCATCCAACTGTCGCGGAGGTGGGACAAAATCTGCTGCCAAATCGCGTTTGAAAGCTCTAAAACAGCGTTCCGGCTGGGCAAACCCCAAGCGTTTGGCGCGTACAGATTCACCAAAAGAAATGCGATCGCGCCCTTCCACAAATACTAAACTGGGTACAACGCTAACTTGTTCCGCCCCAACCTCAAATCGACGCGACATCGAATCAAATCTCAACGTCCGTGGTTTTTGCGTAATCAAATCGGTAGTACAAACAACAGTATTGCTTGTACCAAAATCAATTATTACTGTAGTCATTTGTCATTTGTCATTTGTCATTTGTCATTAGGCATTGGGCATGGGGCATGGGGCATGGGGCATTGGGTAATAATCAATAGTTCTTCTTCCCCTGCTCCCCCTGCTCCCTCATCCTCCTCATCCCCCTCATCTCCCTCCTCCGGGCAAAGTGCGACTAACTTTCGCAGGGACAAGAATTTTTCCTTGATGTTGATAACCAACGAATCGGATGTAAACTAACTCATCTTCAGCAATATCTGCTGTGTCTGGTTGATGAATTTGAGGATTGTAAGGTACTTGTTCCCAAGGTTTCCCTATCTGTTCGTAACCCCATTTATTGAGGAGGTTATCTAAAGAGGTAAACATCGAAAGCAGATTTTTCGCAGGTAATTCTGGTTTAACCTGCACCATTTGAGGGATGCTGGGATAGTTTGTTAACAATATCTGCAATTGCTCAAATGTCGAAGAACGTATTTCGTCTGTCAGTTCAAGACGCTGCTGCTGCAATTCTTCATGTAGTCGCAAGCCTTCCTGATATAGCGCTGCTTTTTCAGCAAGTAACTGTTCTATTTTTTGCTGCTCTTCTAAGTAATTTTTGCGTGTTGCCTTTAGTTCATTTTCTAGTAACTCAATTTGCGTAGATGCTAACCTGCTTGTTGCTAGACATCGCGCCAATTCTAACTTGTTAGTTTCCAAGTCTGCTTGGCGAGCGATCGCATCACTAATTGCTGGAATAATCAACAATAGAGTGCAAATCCCTATTGCGATTGTCAAAAGGCTTAAAAGAGAAAACATTCCTATCTGCATCCCTCTTAGATTTGTTTGAGAGACTGGTTTTGTGCCACTGTATCGCCCTCACCGCCTTCGTAATACTCAGGCAATAATTCTTGATTTTCAACTTCTCCTAAAGCCTTTTCAATTCCCGATGTTGTACTTGTACAACTTGAACCAGAAGAATTGATTACTGTTTCAGTAATTTTCCCATCTTTACCAATGCGATACTCAATTTTTTGATACTCAGCCATAAATAGACTCTTTTGATTTTTTAGGGTTTCGATCGTGTTGTACCAAATTCTAGCCAACGACAATTAACACTGGCACTAGTACAAATAAATACGTGAGAGCTTTCGCCAATAAATTAAAACAAATGTACTAGTTTAAGTCAATAAGATTTAACATAATTTACGCACAATCTTCATGGTTAGACGGTTACTTACACGCGCAATAGAGCGATCGCATTTTATCAATCTAGGGGAATGATAGACAGTAGTGCAAGCTGAAACCATCATGTCACAAAATCCCAATCAGCCAAGACCTTTTGATGTTGTTTTAGGTAGCCAAATACCTACCCCAGGCGATGCAGCAGTTTTAGGAGGACTGCCAGGAGTCAAACAACGGTTAGCTAGTACTGCCCCACAAAATCGGATTGCAGCGTTAAAAGAAGCCCTCCAGCACGGAGATGCAGGCTTAGATTTAGTCATCCAAGCTTTGCAAAATGAAGTCACACAAGTCAGGTGGGCTGCTTACTCGCTGTTAAGGCAAAGACAAGAACCTCTTATAAAACAGGCGTTACGCGAGTACAATCCTTGGCAAAAGCTTACATGTCTGCGTACCTTGGAAGGTCATTCAAGGTTTGTTAGCTGTGTCGTCTTCAGCCCTGATGGTCAAACTCTTTTCACTGGCAGTTGGGACACAACAATCAAAGTATGGGAGTTTGCAACAGGACGTTTAATTCGCACGCTCGACGGAGATGGATATTATATTAATTCCCTAGCCATTAGCCCTGATGGTCAAACTCTTTTCGTTGGACAGGAAAAGAATTTTATCAAGGTTTTGGATTGGCAAACTGGAAAAAAAATTAGCACTTTGCGTACTAGGTTACAAGCAAGATTTACGTCGATTTACGCTCTAGCCGTTAGTCCAGATGGGCAAATTCTTTTTAGTAGCGACTATTCACTCAAAGCCTGGGATTGGCAGATGGCAAAAGAACTTTACAACTTTTATGCTCATCAGAGTGAGATTTGTTGTCTCGCAATCAGCTTAGACGGACAAATATTGGTCTGTAGCAGTCAGAACAACAGCATCACCGTATGGGATTTACCCACAGCAAAGCAAATCCATATTTTGAAGGGACATTCAAAAGCAGTTACCTCCGTTGCCCTCACTGGTGATAAAAAAACTCTTGTCAGCGGTAGTTGGGACGGTTCTATTAAAGTGTGGGATTTGGAAACGGGAAAAGAAATTTACACTCTTATTGGAGATCAAACCCAAGTTAATTGTGTAGCGATTAGCCCAGACGGACAAACCTTCTTTAGCGGCGGTGAGGAAAATACAATCAAAGTATGGGATTTGCAAACCGGACAGCAGATGAACGCGCTAAGAGGGCACCAATCTCTTCTTATTAGGAGTCTTGCAATTAGCCCAGATGGGCAGAATCTGGTTAGTAGTAGCAGTTGGGAAAAAACTATTAAAGTGTGGGGACTTGCTTAAAGACAATATAACTATAGCGGGCATAGCAAATAATTCTGCTAAACCTTTTGTTAAGCGGGGATGGACAAGGTTACACTTCTACATTTTAAATTTCTCGTCCACCTGAATTTGATATCCGTTCCGTTGGTGAGGTGATTGGTCATATTGGCAGTGGTTGCGATCGCAGCGCTAATTGCTGGAACAATCAAAAGTAACGCCAAAAATCCTAAAAGGCTTTCCATAGAAAACATTCTCATTCCTCGATCGTCTACGTTGCTCGTATTTTTACTTGAGAGGTTGATGTATGCGTATTCCGCATTTTTGGGAATTCTAATAAGGACTCAAAAGGTAAAACGCCATGACAAACAACCAAAATCAACCCAGAGATTATGATGCAGTGTTGGGAGGACAATCTCCGCCTCCTGTGGATGGAGTTGTTTTAGGAGGAATTGAGGGGGTTAAACGTTCTTTATCAAATCCTGTGATTACAGTCCGAATTGCTGCACTCAGCGAAGCCTTGAAATATGGTGATGCAGGGTTGGATGTATTAATTCAAGCATTGCAAGATAAATCGAGATTGGTACAGCGTTTTGCTTATCGACTATTAAAACAAAAAACAGAACCGCAAGTCAAACAAGCTTTGCAAGCATATAAACCTTGGAACTTGGAAGAGAGATTTAACGAGTATCAAGGGTATAAAAATGATCGTGTTACTCAATTTGCTAATCGGCAAGTTATAGAGTTTGATGCAAATGTAGGTATTGTTGAACCTGTTAACAATGCTTATGCTCTCAGGTTTGAATATAAAAATTATGATAATTTACCCAGGAAACTTAGTAGACTTCTGCAAGAAACCAACGCCCACAAATTAGAAGTTTTAGTGTTTGGTTTGTGGGCAGAAACATCACAGACTGATTCAAGTAGTATTGTCCAAGCTTTAGTTGATGCTAAACAACGTTTAACTAATCTCAAAGCTGTTTTTATTGGCGATCTTACTTCTGAGGATTCGGAAATATCTTGGATTCAACAAAGCGATATAAGTCCCATTTTGCAAGCTTATCCTAAACTGGAAATTTTGCAAATTCGTGGAGGTGATCGTTTACAATTTAGTCCGCCGATACGACATAATTACCTCAAAGCGTTGATTGTTGAAACTGGGGGTTTAAGTCGGGATACTGTTGCCCAAATTTGTCAGATGAATCTGCCAGCCTTAGAACATTTAGAATTATGGTTTGGTAGTGAAGATTACGGCGGAGATTGTTGGGTTGAAGATTTAAATCCGATTATTTTTGCAGAAAAATTTCCCAATCTAGTTTATTTAGGATTACGCAATAGCCAATTTACCGATGAAATAGTCAGCGTTATTGTAGGTTCTCCAATTCTTGATTATATCAGCGTACTTGACCTTTCAATGGGAACGCTGACTGATGCTGGTGCGGAAGAATTACTAAATTGTTCGGCGATAAATAATCTTGATATTCTCAATATTTCAGAAAACTTTTTATCCCAGGAAATGATTGATAAATTCTCTGGTTTGGATGTACGTGTTTTGGCAAATAATCAGAAAAAAGAAGATGACGATCGCTATATCGATGGCCGCTATTGTTCTGTTTCTGAGTGAAATTTACAGTAATGGGTGACTGGAAGTCGCGGCTACACAGACAAAACCCGCCTGCGCGGGTTCAGAAACTTTCTCTTAATTAGTTCAATTTTAGCTATGAATAATAATTCTAATCAACCCGGAGAATTTGACGCAGTACTTGGTGGTGAAGTGCCACCTCCTGTTAGTGGCGTGGTTTTAGGAGGACTTGAAGGGGTAAAAAGTCGGTTAAAAAGTTCGGTTGTTGAAGTAAAGGTTGCAGCACTTTCTGAGGCGTTGAATTATGGGGATATGGGTTTAGATTTAGTGATTAATACTTTAATTGATTCTTCCGCGCAAGTGCAGCGTTTTGCTGCAAAATTATTAAAACAAAGGGGAGGAAACAAAGGAAAGCAAGCGTTACTAAATTCTGACCCCTACCTTGCTTTTACCATGATGACCGACTGGTTAGTTGAAGAATTTAATTCAGAAGTAGGTATTACAAATCCTGAAATTACAGCTTATGCTCTAAATTTAGAACTAGATTGGTACGCTTTGTATGCCAAAGTTAGATCAATAGTAAAATCCGGCTCAGGGTTGTCTTTTAGGGCAGAAACACATCGTCTTGATAGAGAAGAAACGACCAAAAAATTTCAAGGATTTCTTCATAATCCCCAAAGTCATCAGATCCAAGCTTTACACTGTCACTATCCTAGTCACTGTTTTATAGACCTTTTTATTGAAGCAAAGAACCAACTGAGCAACCTTAAGGCATTATTTTGGGGCGATCCTCAAGATGACCCTTACAAAGACACCTCCAGACATAAACTAACCAGAAACATGAGCCTAATTTTAGAAGCTTATCCAAACTTGGAGGTTCTTCACATACGTGGTAACGCTGACGGAGATAACTACGATCCTTTTGAAGGTTCATGCTTGTCATTTACTTTAGTAGAACATCATCATCTCAAAACGTTGATTATTGAAACTAAATATTTACCATACTCAACAGTTAATGAGATTGTTAATCTTAATTTGCCAAATCTAGAATATCTGGAATTGTGGACAGGGAACGGAGGATTTGATGCAGTTAGCTTAATACCTAAAATCTCTGAGCAGTTTCCAAAACTTCAGTATTTGGGCATACGCAGTTGTGAAGATGCTGATGAAGTAGCCAAAGCATTAGTGAGTTCTCCTTTAATAGAACGCCTTAAAATTCTCGACCTTTCAATGGGAGAAATGACAAATCAAGGAGTGGAATATCTTTTAAATTGTCCCGCAGTGAACCAACTCCACACCCTTAATCTTTCTATGAACTACATTTCAAATACCGAAGTCTTAGACCAACTTGCGTGTCACGTAATTGCACAACCTCAAGATGGTGAATATGGCGATCGCTATTCTGCCCTCCACGAATAAAGAATATATTAGATAATGCTTAATTTCATCCTCATCGCCAACCCCGAAAACCGCCGTGTCGGTTTCCTCCAACAAGCGATCGCTCATTTCAACTTACCACCAGCCACCGTAGTAGATTACGCCGACTTAATAGGAGGAAAACAAACTCTCGAACAATTCAATACACCCAACACTATTATCCGCTTTGACTCTCCAGAAAAAAACTTTGATGTTGATAAAGCCATCATTGCAGAAGGAAGTAGGGAAATTTTTTCTACTTCCAGCCATCAACATATCAGTGCAGAAGCCGCGACAAAATTAGAATTTGATAAAGGACTCATCCTCTATCCGCGACAGTGGTATTTAGGCTGGCGGTATCTGTTGCAAAAATGGGAAACACAACTTACTCCCCTTCTCACAAATGGCGAGTTTATGAACCATCCTCAAGATATCGCTGTGATGTTTGACAAACCAGCTTGTCACGAAAGATTCAGCCATCATAATATCCCTGTTCCGCGATCGCTTGGTAAAATCCATAATTACGAACATTTGCGCGAACAAATGCAAATGCAGGGAATAGAACGAGTATTCGTCAAACTTTCTCACGGTTCCGCCGCTTCTGGAGTCGTTGCTTACCGCGCAAATTCGCGTTTTGAATCAGCCATAACTACTGTCGAACGAGTGCGAGAAAATGGGCAAACTCTGCTTTACAACTCCCGGAAAATTAGGCACTACACTCACCGCGAAGAAATCGCCGATATTATCAACATTTTGACAGCAGAAGGCGTACAAGTTGAAGAATGGCTACCCAAAGCACATTTGCAAGAATGCGGGTTTGATGTGCGTGTGGTGGTTATCAATAGTGAAGCACAGCATATCGTTGTTCGCCTTGGTAAAAGTCCCATGACAAATTTGCATTTGGGAAATGAACGGGGAAATACTGAGGAATTTTTAGCAAAAGTTGGTGTAGAAAATTGGGAGATAATGAAGCGAACTTGCGAACAAGCAGCAGCGTTATTTCCTAATAGTTTATATTGTGGAGTTGATTTACTAATTTTACCTGATTGGAAAACTCATGCGATTTTAGAGATTAATGCTTTTGGTGATTTATTGCCGGGTATTTTATGGAATGGGATGGATACTTATACGAATGAAGTTAAGGCGATTTTGGCAAAATAAACGTAGGGTGTGACTATAAATTAGGATTAACCAAAATGAACAACAATTTAAATCAACCTGGGGAATTTGACGCAGTACTTGGTGGAGAAGCGCCACCTCCTGTTAGTGGTGTGGTATTAGGAGGAATTGAAGGGGTAAAAAGTCGCTTAAAAAGTTCGGTTATTGAAGTGAAACTCGCTGCTCTTTCTGAGGCTTTGAATTATGGGGATATGGGTTTAGATGTAGTAATTAATACTTTAACAGATTCTTCCGAGCGAGTGCAGCATTTTGCTGCAAGGCTATTAAAGAGAAGTGGAAGTGAAAAAGGTAAGCAAGCAGTAATAGATTATGACATTTGGTTATTTTTTCATTTGCTAACAGAATGGAAATTTGAAAATTTTGATCCATCTATTGGTATCACCAATGTAATTGATACAGCCTATATCCTTGGATATATTGAATATACCCCTTTCGATTTTAGCCAATTTGAAGCTTTGCTTCGTGACTCTCAAGCCGATAAAATCCAAGCTCTAGTTTGCCAAATATGGGCACAGGCTTATCGTAGTGTAAGTGCTGATACTATCATAAAAGCTATTTCTTCTGGATCTAAGAAACTGACTAGTCTTAAAACTCTTTTCATTGGAGATGGGTATGATGAGCCATACAAAGTTTCTTATGTTTCTTTAGGTGATGTTAGCCCAGTACTGACAGCTTATCCAAACCTAGAAGTCTTACAAGTTCGTTGTGATGACTCTCTAGAGTTCAGTCCACTACAACACCATAGCTTAAAGACATTGATTGTTGAAACTGGTCAGGGACTCAGCTATAAAACTATTGATCAAATTTGTGTTCTTGAACTGCCTAATCTAGAATATCTAGAATTATGGCTGGGTAGAGATTATGATTATCATTACGAAGGAATAAATTCAGGTATAAGCAGATTGATACCTCTTTTAAAAAATCCGTTATTTCCTAAATTAGAATATTTAGGTTTAAAGAGTTGTGAATATGCAGATGATCTTACTGAAATTTTAGTGGAATCTCTTTTAATGGATAATCTTAAAGTGTTGGACTTATCAATGGCAAAGTTAACAGATAAAGGCGCACAAGTTTTACTTAACTGTTCAAAAATTAATCATCTTCACACACTGAATGTTTCTATGAATCGTTTATCTACAAGTATGATTGAGCAGCTATCTCAACTCAATTGTCACTTAGAAGCAGAACCACAAGATACTGAAAGTAGTAGGGGGTTGCGCTATTGGTCTTTGTATGAATGAAATAAAAAATAGAAACTAAATCTCTTGACTCTCTGTGACTCTGCGTCTCTGCGTGAACCTAAAAATATGTAGACCGCTAAAATTTATGATTTTTCCTCCCCATGTTAAATATAAATCAAATCGTCGGAACTCATGATATCTTATTTATCACCCTAGACACATTGCGTTATGACGTAGCCAAAAACCTACTCGCAGAAAAACGCACTCCAAACTTAGAAAAAGTACTCCCTAAAACAGGTTGGGAAGAACGTCATTCACCCGGAAACTTTACCTATGCTTCTCATCATGCGTTCTTTGCAGGCTTTTTACCCACACCTGTAACACCTGGAATTCACCCCCGCCTTTTTGCTTTGGGATTTGAAGGAAGTACCACTACAACTGATACAACTTGTGTGTTAGATAGCTCAAATATTGTTACTGGATTAGCTGCAAAGGGATATCATACAGTTTGCATTGGTGGAGTTGGTTTTTTCAACAAACGCAACCCTTTAGGTAATGTAATTCCCTCAATGTTTGCTGAAAGTTATTGGAGTCCAGAATTAGGTGTTACCAATCCCGAATCTACAGAAAATCAGGTAAATCTTGCGCGACATATTTTAGAAAAAACGCCAAACAATCAACGTATATTTTTATTTATAAATATTTCTGCTCTACATCAACCAAATTATTTCTATCTTCCCGATGCCAAAGATAAAATCGATACCATTGAATCTCACGCCGCAGCTTTAGAATATGTCGATCGCCAATTAGCCAAACTCTGGAATATTATACGACAAAGGCATTCTACTTTTTGCATTCTCTGTTCCGACCACGGGACAACTTATGGTGAAGATGGTTACACTGGACATCGACTTAGCCATCCTGTGGTTTGGACTGTTCCCTATGCAGAGTTTATTTTATGAAAACTCACCCAGAGACGCAGAGGCGCAGAGTTATTCTTTGCGTCTTTGCGCCTTTGTGTGAGACTTATAGCAGTTTTCATGTATTTAGACCACAATTATGAGACCTAACCCCCAGCCCCTTCCCTACTAGCGTTGGGGAGAAAATCAAAGCCTCTCTCCTCGTAGGAGAGAGGTTTGGAGAGAGGTCTATTTGTGGTTCATTTACCTGAAAATCGCTGTAAAGCAAATTCTTAACTTGTCACGAAAATACTTGAAATTCTATGCTGACAATCCAAAATCTTAAATCCAAAATTGCCGAGTCTCCCTATCAAGCATACGTCTATTCTTACCCCCACAAAACAGCTTATCGTCCTCTCACTCCACCTGTGTATCTCCCAGAACTTTGGGCGCAGGAAGATAGACAAGCGCTATTTCTCTACATACATATACCGTTTTGTGAAATGCGTTGTGGTTTCTGCAACCTGTTTACCACAGTCAGCCACAATGAAGATTTTATGAGTCAATATGTCCGCACGTTACAGCGACAGGCGCAACGGATGAAGGCAGTGTTGGGTGATGCGTCATTTGCTCGGTTCGCTATTGGTGGCGGAACTCCCACCCAATTACCGATTCAGCACCTCGAAACTATTCTCAATATTGCTGAAAATACGATGGGTGCAAAGTTACAGGAAATTCCCATTTCTGTGGAAGTTTCGCCAGAAACCGCCACTGAGGATAAGTTAAAGCTATTGCGATCGCACGCCGTCGATCGTGTTAGTATTGGTGTCCAAAGCTTCATCGATTCGGAAGTTTTAGCCACCCAGCGCCGCCAATCTACTACTCAGGTAGAAACAACGCTGACAAGGATCAAAGACATTGGATTTCCTACTTTGAATATTGATTTGATTTACGGTTTACCCGGTCAAACTGTAAATAGTTGGTTGCAATCAATACAAGCTACTTTGCGCTTTCAACCAGAAGAAATTTATCTATATCCATTGTACGTGCGATCGCTCACAGGTTTGGGACGCACAGATAGAGAATGGGACGATATTCGTTTAGCTTGTTATCGAGAAGGGCGATCGCTATTATTGTCAGAAGGATATACGCAAGTTTCCATGCGGATGTTTCGACGCTTGGAAGAGGGACAATTTAGCAATCTTTCTCCATCATCTCCCGTTTACTGCTGTCAAGCCGACGGGATGATTGGTTTAGGTTGTGGCGCACGTTCTTATACTAATACTTTGCACTACTCCAACGAATATGCAGTGGGAGCAAAGGGAATCAGCGAGATTTTACAAGCGTATATTCAAACAGCAGATGAGTCATTTGACTACGCGCACTATGGTTTTCAACTAAATGCTGAAGAACAACGTCGGCGGTATATTTTATTATCTTTGCTCTCCGATGAAGGATTGAATTGTGGTAGTTATCGTCAGCAATTTGGTAGTGAAGTATACGCTGATTTTCCAGAATTTTCAGAACTGCTTGCTTTGAATTTGGCGATAAAAGATGAGGAAATTTTGCAGTTAACTGAATTTGGCATTGAGTGTTCTGACACTATTGGCGCGTGGTTATTTTCTGAGAAAGTGCAGGAATTAATGCAGGATTATGAATTGAAATAGTAGGGTTTCAAAAATATTTGTAGAGAAGCGATTAATCACGTTTCTATGCATATTTACATTGCATCTACTATTAAGAAAAATATGACAAGCAATCAAAATCAACCCGGAGAATTTGATGCAGTACTCGGAGGAGAAGCACCGCCACCAGTACAAGGTGTTGTTTTAGGTGGGATTGAAGGTGTTAAAAGACGCTTATCGAGTTCCAATATTGAAGTTGGAATTACATCTGTAAGTGAAGCATTAAACTATGGCGATGCAGGGTTATATTTGCTAATTGAAGCTTTAAAAAATAAATCTAGAAAAACTCAAAAAGCAGCATTGAAAATTTTAAAATATATAGAATACCCTCAAGTAAAATTAGCTTTAAAAAATTACCATTTTTGGAGGAGTTTTGAGAAAGTCTATAGTATTCCTTGTGGTTATTCAACTACATTTGCTAACCGGAAAGTGATTGAATTTGATCCTACTACTCAGATTAGTGACACAGTTGATATAGCTTACACTTTAAGGATTATCCCAGCAGAACGCTATGGAAAATCCGTTATGAGTAGTGTAGATAAGCTGCAAATATTGTTGCAAAATCCTCTTGCTAATCAGATTGAAGCTTTGGTATTCGGATTGTGGTACACAAGTTCTTTAGAAGATTACACTTTCCGTCCTGTTATGGATGCATTACTTAATGCTCACGAACAACTTAGTAACATTAAAGCTTTATTTATAGGAGATGTTAATGATTATGAATTGGATTACTTGCCACTTGTATACAGTAATTTCAGTTATATTTTGTTAGCTTATCCACAATTAGAAGTATTAAAAATTCGCTGCAATAGTTCTTCCAGGTATTATAAATACTTCACCGGGCTACAATTCATTCCAGTTAGACATGAAAATTTAAAAGCAATTATTATCGAGTCACATGGATTTTACCATTATGATGTGCTTGATGAAATTTGCCAACTAGAATTACCAGCCTTGGAATACCTTGAATTATGGTTAGGCTCAAGTGATTGGGCGTATGAATTTGTTATGAAATTCATCACAGATTGTCCTCATATATTTCCAAAACTTAAATATTTAGGGTTACGTGATTGTGCCTTTTCAGATGAATTTGCTTGTGCTATAGTAGATTCTCCAATTATTGAAAATTTACTAGAACTAGATATTTCAATTGGAAATTTAGGATATGAGGGTGCAGAATGTTTACTTAATTCTCTATCTGTCCGTCAACTAGATACTCTTGATATTAGTGATAACTGTTTACCTGCTGAACTCATTGAAAGATTTAAGCAATTAAATATTAAAGTTATTGCTGACAGACAAAAAACACCATATAGATATTATTCTGCCGCCGAATCATCAAATTTAACTAATATTTAATAATAACTATTGCTATGCACCTCACCATCCTTTATCGCGGTTCTTTAATTAGTTGCAACTACGGCTGTGAATATTGCCCTTTTGCTAAACGCCAACAAACAGCCGCAGAATTGGCAATTGATAAACAATCTTTAGAACGATTTGTCAATTTTATTTCCCAACATACCCAACATCAATTTTCAATTCTGTTTACTCCTTGGGGAGAAGCATTAATCCATTCTTACTATCAGCAAGCACTGATAAAATTAACGCAATTACCCAATGTTAATAAAGTAGCAATTCAAACTAATCTATCTTGTAATTTAGATTGGGTAGAGGAATGTAACAAAGATAAATTGGCGCTTTGGGCAACTTTTCATTCAGAATGGGTGTCACGCGATCGCTTCTTACAAAAATGCCTCAATCTAGACAACAAAAATATCAAATTCAGCGTTGGAGTTGTCGGTTTTCCCAAGTTTAAAACAGAAATAGCCGCTTTACGTCAGGAGTTACCAAACCACGTTTATTTGTGGATTAATGCTGTGAAAGCTGAACTTCCTAATTTATCACCAGAAAATCGAGAATTCTTTCAATCTATTGACCCGTTATATGAATTAAACACTCAACATTATCCTAGCTTTGGGTATTCTTGTCGGGCTGGAGAATCAGTGATTTCTGTTGATGGTGACGGGACAATGTACCGATGTCATTTTATTAAAACAGCAATTGGTAATATTTACGATTCTACCTGGGAAATAGCTTTGTTTGAACAACCTTGTACCAACCAAACTTGTCACTGTCATATTGGTTATGTTCATCTAGAATATTTAGAAATGAATAAGGTATTTGGTTCTGGTATTTTAGAAAGAATTCCTGATAATTCGGTTAATCAAAATTGTACTGTAATATAAATATCAATGTTTATCAATTTAACTAAAAGGGTCAGAGAAAGCCGCATTTTCTTCACCTTTGCACCCTACCACTGTAGAATTGTAAAAGATGTGGTGGATCGAATAATGGAGCGCACCAAAGCGCCAAATCCTTACTGTGTCGGAGAAGTGTGCCAAATCATTGCTAAGGATAATCCTAATTTACGAGGAAAAGGCGGGAATTGGTGCATTGTCAACCATGTAGGCGAGTTCAGCTGTACAGTGACAACGTGGAATGGACAATACACCGTGAGAATCGACCACTTGAAGCCACTGTAACTACCTGGAGTCGGAATGTCAGCAGATGCAACTAATCAGCGATGCCTGCGGCGGGCTACGCTTACGCATCAGTAGATTACGGGAAAACGAGAACTTGGAATTTGCCAAGAATGACCGCTATTAGCATAAAGTATGGCTCCATCAAATCGCTCCAGGATTTGAATGTGTTCTTTGGGAACTGCATCAGAAAAGTTTGTATAAAATTCCGACCAATTAATAGGTGCTTGTGTGATGTGCTGCCTGAAGCTGTTTCCACAAATTCTCAGCAAATTGGCATTAAACGAGCAGTCCACCAGTCTAAATCATACTCAGCCATCATTTGAACGCGATCGCTGATACTTTGCCAATCTTCTACAGTACCCAACAGCGTAATCTCAGGAATGCCACACACGCAGTACATTACATAGTCAAAATATTTTTGGAAGGCATTCATCATTACGACATGACTAGCTATGTGAGTGATGGGTGTTGTAGTACTGAAGTTACACTCTAGCAATCGATATAAATCCGCTCCTACATAATTGCGGATATGCAATCCCCATTCTTGAACTGCTTGACTCCAGTGCTGGGGATGGCTGGGTATTTGTCGAGTTTCAACTATCAGTTGTTGTTTCCCCTGGTGATTAACCAAGCGCGATCGCAAACTTTCTGCATGATTGTTGATATGTTGAGCAAATCCTTGTGATAATGTTATCCAAATAATGTCAGGTGTTAATAATAACGGGCGGTGTTCGCTAAAGGCAGTGTGAACAGCAAGCGCCAGCGAATGAATACCTTGGTCTGGAATTACCTCAAACGTATCATTATGGCTAAATGCCAGCAGTTGTTTCCCTAATTGCTTTTCTAACTGAAATTTCGCACTTTTTACAGGTAATCGCTCCTCTGGGTTTTTGACATCATCTACACAAAAGCGAATCTTACCCACAGTTTTTTCAAGGATAGGTGCCAGTACTGTCATCAGCTAACTACGAACAAAGATCAACATATTTTTTCATAATTTTGATGAATAAAGGTAGTACCATTCGATGATGAAACCCCCAAAGAGTTACTACGATGCTGAATTTGGACAGATTATAATCGAAGATAACCACTGGACTTTAGCACAATGTGCTGTTTTAGGCGATCGCCGTGTACCGATTTGTGTGGATTTTGAACAGGGGCAGGTTGGGGAACTTTCATCGCTTCAGCGTGAAGCTATTCGGCAAGCTCTAGCCTTGCCACCCGATGTGTTACGCATCACTGCTCCTCTGGTGTTGCAAAATTATAATGTATATCGTGAGATGATTGGAGATGAATATATGCCTCTGTTGGCTAATCCCATTCAGGTCTGGGAGCAGGTCACTTTCTCATATATCTATGTGCCGCCCCACGTTGAGTATGACCTGCATATTGCTACCTTTGAGTTGATAGCTGAGTGTGACTGGGAAAAAGAACACGGCTTAGAAGTACGCTTTCGCAATGGAGTAGCAGACGATGCAGATCAGATAGGTGAAACAGGACGGTAAAAACTATCTTGTCTACATGTGATACATAAACAGCTACTAGATTGTTGAAGTGTGCCAAACCCTTGTAAGAATCAATGCGATCGTGAATCCACCATGCTAAGGCTGTCCAGTCGGCAGTTCTCTCATAATAATCAATAAAAGAATTCACAATAATACAGGCTGTAGCACCGATATAACCTTGAGTGTCTAAAATATCCCAAATATGAACTGCGTAATTAAATTCGTTACTAGCACAATTGTACTGATTTTTATTTTCTGCACCTTTAGCATTTACGGTAGATGACCGATATCCAGAGCGAATGCCGATTCTTCCAAAAGCTTGTTGAATTGGTTCTAGAACTTGTTCACAAAGACTTTTACCAGAGGCGATCGCCAAATTCGCCAAATCAGGATTATCTGGTATATTTGGGATTCCTTCAATTTGAGAAATTTATGAGTGTAGAAAATCACGCATAAAAATTTTTTTGACAAACGTACCCGACCTAATTATTCCAATGATTTGACAGTTTGTGGTCTTTTCATCATTGTTAATTTAATTTGATGTGATGAATATCCGCAAATATAACTTGAGTGATGACACCTGGCTCCCAGTCGCTCAATTCTTCAAGCAACTGCGCGGCGAGTTGTTCACCACCAGCGATCGCTGATTCCACCAGCTAAACATGGTGGGCATCCGCGAACAACGGATATGCAAGAAGTATGCAATGCTATCTACTACCATCTAAAGACGGATTGCCAATGGGATATGCAACGAGCAAGACTTTCCCCCCAGTGCAACTGTTTACAGCTATTATCGCAAATGGCAAAAATGAGGTATTTGGGAGCAAATGAATCATACTTTGCGCGATCGAGTTCGTCAAAAAATAGGCAAGTCAACTCAACCAAGTGCGTTAGCGAAGCTCGCTGTAGGCATCGCAGCAGATAGCCAGTCGGTCAAAACGACGGAAAAAAGGGGGATGTGTACGGCTTTGATGGTGGCAAATTAGTTAAGGGGAGGAAACGCAATCACGATAGTTGATAGTCTTGGGCTATTGCTCAAAGTTGTTGTCAGTGAAGGCAACGCCCCAGAAAGAGTGCTTGCAGCCTATGCTTTGATGGAACGCAATGATTTGGCGATCGCGCGTGGTTAACGGATCTTTTGTTGGCGCAGGGGCTGAAACTTGTGTAATCATTAGAAAATACCTCTTAAATGGGTAAAAGCGCGATCGCAAGTTTTCCAGACGGAGCGATCGCTCTATTTTTACTGCTAAGTTCGTTGGGATCAAAGCACAACATTCTCACTCTAGAATTGGCGTAGCCTAATATTTTCTTGCTCTTAGCCAGTGACCGGAATCCACTAGTTCGCCTTTGTTCATAAATTACCCTGAAGTATTGCAGAAAATCTAGCATTACTACCCCTAGTTAGAAAAGGGGAAAATGAATAACAATCAAGCAGCATACGAAAATTAACAATGCACGGCTACTGCTGTAGCGAAGTTAATATCTTTGACTTCAACTTGGTATAAATTTCTGGCATTGCGAATTGGGAAAAGCAGCGAATTGTTATGAGGGACTATTTTGCGTCTTTGCTCTCAATGTAAACGCCCACTGTCGTCGAGCGCATGAATTACTGATAGGGAGAATCGTACTCCTTTTTCACTTTCCACCTCGCTGAATAATTTGAGTTAATTCATTGCGGCTATGATTTGCTTCTGACCAAAAAGTATTGGTTTTCCCGAAAATAACCATCAATTCCTCTCGATAGCGTTATACAACATCAAGTTGATGGGAATACTAATGTCAGTAAGGAAAACAAAATCCTGTCATAAGGTATGTATAGATAACGACTATGAACTCTATCCCCATCATTCCAGGATATCAAATTAACTCTCAACTGTATGCTGGCTCTAGAACCAACGTGTATCGAGCTATCCGCCAATCAGACCAACTTCCAGTCGTTATTAAACTTTTGACCTTAGAGTATCCCAGTTTTAACGAATTACTACAATTTCGCCATCAGTATACAATCAGTAAAAATCTCAACATTGCTGGAATTATTCATCCCTTATCGCTAGAAACCTATGGCAATAGTTATATTTTGGTGATGGCAGATATTGGAGAAATTTCTTTAAGAGAATACATTAAAAACTCAAGTTTATCCTTAATAGAAGTTTTAAATATTGCTATTCAACTAGTCCGTATTATCCACGAGTTACACGAAAGTCGCATTATTCATAAAGATATTAAACCAGCAAATATTCTGATTTATCCCCATACAAGACAAATTCAACTCATTGACTTTAGTATTGCTTCATTATTACCTAAAGAAACCCAAGAAATTAAAAATCCAAATGTTTTAGAAGGAACTCTCGCCTATATTTCCCCAGAACAAACAGGCAGAATGAACCGTGGCATCGACTACCGCAGCGATTATTATTCTCTGGGTGTAACATTGTATGAAATATTCACAGGAAAGTTACATTTAATTGTGACGACCCGATGGAATTGGTACATTGTCATCTGGCAAAAATGCCATTGCAGCTAGAAGCCATAAGCAAAGAAATACCAAAGGTTTTATGGAATATTGTCATGAAGTTAATGGCAAAAAACGCCGAAGATAGATATCAAAGTGCCTTGGGATTAAAGCATGATTTAGAACTTTGTTTAGCCCAAATCCAAGATACAGGAAAAATTAGAGATTTTGAAATCGGTCAGTGGGATGTCTGCGATCGCTTCCTGATCCCGGAAAAGTTATATGGCAGAGAAGCAGAAGTAGCTAGCTTATTACAAGCATTTGAGCGTGTGGCTCACGGCACATCAGAAATCGTGCTAGTAGCGGGGTTTTCGGGGATTGGGAAAACTGCTGTCGTGAATGAAGTCCACAAACCAATTACCCGTCAGCAGGGTTATTTCATCAAAGGTAAGTTTGACCAATTCAATCGTAATATTCCCTTATCCGCCTTTGTACAAGCTTTACGCGACTTAATGGCGCAATTGTTGTCAGAATCAGATGCACAATTGGTACACTGGCGCAATCAAATTCTTCAAGTTCTTGCAGAGAACGGGCAAGTTTTGATTGAAGTAATTCCAGAATTAGAACAGGTAATTGGTAAACAACCACTTGCACCAGAACTATCGGGAACGGCGGTACAAAATCGGTTTAATTTACTCTTTCAAAAGTTTATTGCTGTCTTCACCACAAGGGAACATCCATTAGTGATGTTTCTGGATGATCTACAGTGGGCAGATTTAGCTTCGCTACAGTTAATTAAACTGCTGACGGAGAATCAAAAATATCTACTTTTGTTAGGTGCTTATCGAGATAATGAAGTGTCAGCCGTACATCCATTTATGTTGAAGATGGAGGAACTCAAGAAAACTGGTAAGACTATTAATACTATTACTCTTGCCCCCCTTGACTTTAATGATACTAATCAGTTAGTGGCTGATACTTTACATTGTACGACACAGATATCGCGCCCTCTAACAGAATTAATCAATCGCAAAACTAAAGGCAATCCCTTTTTTACCACGCAGTTTCTCAAGGCTTTATACGAAGATAAACAAATCAAATTCGATCGCGAGCAAGGTTACTGGGAATGCGATTTTGCTCAAGTCAATGCGCTATGTGTGACTGATGATGTGGTGGAATTTATGGCTACTCAGTTACAAAAATTGCCCCAGCAAACGCAAAATATCCTGAAGTTAGCTGCTTGTATTGGTAACTCTTTTGATTTAACTACTTTGGCAATTGTTTCACAACAGTCATCACAGGAGGTGGCAGATGCTTTGTGGAAAGCTTTGCAAGAAGGATTGATTTTACCGCAAAATCAAGTTTATAAATTTTATCTCAGCCATGAGCAAGAAGTTAATACTAACAATATCGAAAATGTTGCTTATCGCTTTCTGCACGATCGCGTCCAACAAGCTGCTTATTATTTAATTCCCGAAGACCAAAAACAAGCTACTCATTTGGCGATCGGTCAATTATTGCACGCTAACACGCCTGCAACTCAACTAGACAATATCTTTGAAATTGTCAATCACTTGAATATAGGCATTGATTTGATAACTCAGCTTGACAAAAAACTAGAGTTGGCACAACTGAATTTGCTAGCGGGGTGCAAAGCCAAAGCAGCGATCGCCTATAATGCTGCTGTCAAATATTGTACCCAAGGTATTGACTTACTGCCCTTTGATACCTGGGCAGAACATTACAGATTAACCCTGAATCTGCATAATGAGCGTTTAGAAGCTGCCTGCCTCAATACAGACTTTGACAAGCTGGCAGGATGGGGTGACGTTGTATTGCAATCTGCTAGTTCTTTGCTTGATACTATCAAAGTCTATGAAACCCGAATGACGGCATTCCGGTCTCAAGGTCAATTTGCCAAAGTAATTGAGACTGGATTGCAAGTGTTGAAATTACTCGGTGTGGAATTTCCCGAACAGCCAATGATGGCAGATATTAGCGCAGCAGTCCAACAGACAAGGCAACTATGGATGGGGCGCGCACCCCTAAGTTTGCTGGATTTGCCTGCAATGAGCGATCCGCATCAACTTGCAGCCATGCAAATAATGACTACACTGGTTTCCTCTGCATACATTGCTAAACCGACACTATTACCACTACTCACATCCAAGCAAGTGGAGATGGCTATCCAGTTTGGCAATTCATCTATTGCCATTTTTTCCTATGCAGACTATGGAGTGACTCTTTGTGGTTTTATCGGAGATATTGATGCTGGATATGAGTTTGGACAACTTTCATTAAAGTTACTAGAACAACACCAGATTAACGCTTTTAAAAGCAGAGCTTATTTTATTGTCAACAGCTTTATTCGCCACTGGAAAGAACCATTAAATCACAGTATCCCATGTTTACTAGAAGCTTATCAGAGCGGTTTAGAAACTGGAGATTGGGTATGCGTAGCGTTGAACTTAGTGTCATATAGTCAGTGTAGCTATTGGAGTGGTCGAGAATTAAATGATTTGGCACAGGAAATGGAAATTCATCAGCAAGTCATCAGCCAGGTCAAACAAGAAGCAACGATAAAATATTATGAATGCTACCAGCAAACGATTCTCAATTTATTAGGAGAAGCGGAAGTTCCCTATTGTTTACAGGGCAAAGTCTTCAATGCCGCCCAAATCTTACCCAGCTTCCAAGCTGCCAGCAATCGCACGGGGTTATTCTATCTTCATCTCAATCAAGCTGTTCTCTGTTATTTGTTCGGAGAATACGAAGCAGCCTCACAACAAGCAGCCTTAGCAGAACAGTATAGTAATGCTGTAACTGGCTATTTCGTCGTAGTTGTCCGATTTTTTTATGATGCTTTAATTCATTTAGCACGCTACACCGATGTTAATGCCGAAGAACAATCAGCCATTTTAAAGCGAATCAATACCCATCAAGAAAAACTACAAATTTGGGCTATTCATGCCCCATTCAATCATCAACATCGTTGGCAACTTGTAGCAGCAGAACGCTATCGAGTGCTTGGTCAATTTACTGAGGCGATGGAACATTACGATTTAGCTATTGCCCAAGCCAAAACACATGGTTATCTGCAAGATGAAGCACTCGGCAATGAACTGGCCGCTAAATTTTATCTAAGTTGGGGCAAACAGAAGGTGGCAGCAGGCTATATGCAGGAGGCGTACTACTGTTACGCTCGTTGGGGCGCAAAAGCCAAAACCGAGGATTTGGAAAACCGCTATCCCGATTTAGTACGCGTTATTCTCCAGCAGAGAGTACAATCACTGCAAATGCTGGAAACGATATCGAGCAGCGTTAGTCGCCCGCTCTCGGTTCATAATTCCACTCATTTGGGTCGTTCTTCTAGCACTGACATTAGTAGCTTTGATTTTGCTGCTATCCTCAAAGCCTCTCAAGCCATTTCCGGCACGATTCAACTGGACGAACTACTGCACAGATTAACACAAATTATTCTGCAACATTCTGGGGGCGAACGTTGTGCTTTAATCCTACCTAATACTCAAGGAAAATGGTTGGTAAGAGCCATTGCTACACCCGAAAATACAGAACTTTGTGCCGAACCTTTAGAGGGCAACCCTAACTTACCAATTAAGTTGATCCAGTACGTCAAAAACACCGAAGAAATTGTGATGATTGACGAACTCAAAACCAATTTACCTGTAATTGATGAGTATTTAAGTCAACGACAACCAAAAAGTTTGTTGTGCTTGCCAATTCTCAATCAAGGACGCTTAATTGGAATTTTGTATTTAAAGAATCGTTCTACTAGTAGTGTGTTTACAAGCGATCGCATCCTCATTCTCAACTTTCTTTGTACCCAAGCGGCCATTTCTCTAGAAAACGCCCGTCTTTATCAAGATGCACAAATTTATACTCAAAAGTTAGAACAATCTCTAGAAAAATTACGGCTTAGTGAAGCCCGCTTTCAGAAACTAGCAGATAATATTCCTGGCATGATTTATCAGATCAGAATTAAAGCCGATGGTTCAGCTTCAGTACCCTACGTCAGTTCTGGGTGTCAACCTCTTTACGAAGTCCCAGCAGAAGATTTCCTGTCAGGGAAATGTAGCATGCGTGATTTTGAACATCCCGACGATGGAGCAGAGGCCTTTCAGGCAGTTGTTGAGTCAGCACAAAATCTTACCCCATTTCAGCATGAGTGGCGCATTGTTACACCCAATGGGAATATCAAGTGGGTAAAAGCTGCTTCTCAACCAGAACGCGGCGAGGATGGTGAAATGGTATGGGATGGAATTCTAATTGATATTAGCGATCGCAAACGTGCTGAAGCTGCCATTAAGCAAAAATCTCAAGAACTGGAAAATGCTCTGCAAAAACTGCAACAAGCCCAACTGCAAATGATCCAACATGAAAAAATGTCTGCACTAGGTAACTTAGTTGCTGGAGTAGCTCACGAAATGAACAATCCCCTCGGCTTCATTTCGACTAGCCTCCAACAAGCTAAACCTATCTTGGCTGATATCACTGAACACCTAAAATTATATCAAAAAGCTTTACCGAATCCGGAAGTAGAAATTCTTGAACATGCTGAAGAAATTGACTTAGACTATAACTTAGAAGACATACCAAACATGGTTGACACAATGGTTATAGCTTCTGAGCGATTAAAAAATATCAGCACCAGCTTAAGAACTTTCTCCCGGGGCGATAAAGATTATAAAGTGCCATTTAACATCAATGAAGGCATTGATAGTACAATTTTAATTCTCAAACATCGCCTCAAAGCGAATGACCAACGTCCAGAAATTATAGTTGTAACTGAATACGAAAATTTACAGCCAATCGAGTGTTTCCCAGGACAATTAAATCAGGTATTTATGAATATTTTAGCTAATGCTATTGATGCTTTGGATGAGTCGAGTAGAGGGCGGAGCTTTGAGCATTTTAAGCTAAATCCACATCAAATCATAGTTAGAGCTATCATTGAAAATCATACCTTAAAAATATCAATTGCTGATAATGGCACAGGAATAAACGAAGATGTAAAAGCACGCATATTCGACCATTTATTTACTACAAAAGAAGTGGGAAAAGGCACAGGACTAGGACTAGCGATCGCACAACAAATTGTGGAAGAAATACATAGGGGTAGAATTGAAGTTAATTCTGTTTTAGGAAAAGGAACAGAATTTATAATTTATATTCCCATTACTGAGAAGCTATTTATAAAAGAAATTTAAAAGAGATCCTTCAGATAAGAAAAGCAGCGATAAGATACTGTTTGTGCAGTATACTTACACTAAAAGTGTTTAATTGCAGTAACGTTACTTGCCAAGAAGCAGTCAAGAGCGATCGCACTTCGAGAGTTTAGATATCTCTTAAAAAGTAATGAAGAACGAGTGAAGTATTTGCGGTGGGTGATATACTCTTGCTGTGAAGCGGGATTTGATTGGTAAAAAGTGATGCCGATAAAGAGCGATCGCTCTATATTCTCACAACCAAAACTTTCGATAATCCTCAACATATTGCCGCATTGTCAGTGGCGGACGACCGAGTAATTGCTCTACATCTGGTGTAATGCCACCTGCCAATCCTAAACGAGCGGTTGTATAAATTGCTGCCATTACCAAAATGAAGTCCAACGACAGCCCGCGATCGCGCATTTGCCAAATAAACTTCAACAATGAGGGATTAGTATAGCGAATTGGTTTGCCCAAAACTTCTGTAAAAATTTCTGCTACTTCATAGTAAGTCAAGGCTTCCCTACCCGTGAGCGCATAAGCTTTTCCCAAATGCCCATCTTCAACCAAAGCACGTACCGCAACGGCAGCAAGATCGCGCACATCAATAAAACTGGTTTTACCATTACCAGATGGAAGAAGCAATTCACCACGAACTTTGATGTCTTCTCTGTGTATGGTATTAAGATTTTGCATAAAAAAGCTGGGGCGTAAAAAGGTAGCTTTAATACCTAATTGGTTGATATAGCGTTCAATTTGGGAGTGTGGCAGAAAACGGTTGTGTTCGGCTCCTAGTATTGAAACAAACACGATATGTTCAACGCCTGCAAGTTTTGCAGCATTTAGGACTGGGGCAAATTGCCTCTTCACATTGGCAAATGCAGGCGGACGTACTAAAAAAAGTTTGTTGACTCCTTCAAAAGCGCTTGCCCACGTGTCGGGGTTAATAAAATCGAACCAGACACAATGAATGTTGCTGCCTAATATTTGTTGAGCTTTGTCGGGATTTCTGAGTGCGGCACAGACATGACAATCGTGGCATAGTAGCAAGCGAATAACCTCACAGCCAACATTCCCAGTCGCACCCGTCACTAAAATTTTCAACATTCCTTGTTTGCCGATTTGGTTTAATTAAGAGGCGCATTTTATCAACCTATTTCTAACTTTAGAACATAAATTTACAGGACTTACGCACTCAGATCCCCCAACCCCCTTAAAAAGGGGGCTTTAGAAGTTCCCCCCTTTTTAAGGGGAGCCAGCGCGGTCTTGGGGGTTTCCCCCATGAGCGACTGGCGTGGGCTAGGGGGGATCTAGGTTTCAGGCTTCAGTGCGTAAGTCCTAATTTAATATGCACGCCCTAGTAATCTCTACTTATTTTTAACAATTAGGCTGCTCGTTTCACAAATTCGTTTCAATGCCACCTGATTGCATCAAGCCTTGGATAATACTGTTCTTGGACTGGTAACATAATGCGATCGCCTAAAAACCCGTTCAATTTATTTCTTCGCAGTATGAGTACGCTTGGGAATGAGAACAGGTTGAATTATTTAATAATTTATCATCACCCTTGTTGACTTATCCCTGGTCTTGTATTTAAGGAACTTGCATTCCGCGTTGCATAGCCGGACGTTGCTGCACTATCTCCACCCAGCGTTTAAGATTTGGGTAATTGTCGAGTGTTAAACCAAGAAATTCATAAATCGCTACCCACGGATAAGTTGCAACATCCGCAATAGAATAGTTACCACAGATAAATTTATAGCCCTTTTTTAATGGTTGTTGTAGGGCTTGTTTCCAGAGCCTTTCAATATTTTTGAGGTAATTTTGGGTAAATATAGGCGATCGCTTACAAAGCAATTGTGTTGTATCAGAAAATACGGCGATCTGATAAAAGTAACTTTTGCAGTATTCAACCAGCATCATAGATACTCCTTTGTCCAGAGTAGTTCTCATAAATGTGTTGATAAACTTCCTGACATTTCTGTTCGTACAGTTCAGTAGAATAACTCTGAGGTAACTTATCCAAATTATCCTTAATTGCCACTTCCACCGATGCTCTGGTTTGCTGTTTCTTCTTCCAATCCAAAACTAACCTCTCGTGTTTGAGAGTTTTCAGTAATTCTCTTGCAACTTGTTTGACTTCCTGTTCTTCTTGCTTAGTCAGTTGAATTTCTGGTTTAGTCAGTAAGTCAAAAATTGCTAGTTCTTCTTCAGTGAGATTTTTGGCGATCGCTCTTTTATCTTCAACACCCAATTCCTGAGCAAAGTTAATCAAATCATTGAAGAATATCTGCACGTTGCATGAGTCAGCATTGTACTCTGCTATCATCTGCTGGAATTTCTCCAGGTAGTCGATGCGAGTTTTATTTAACCTCACCATTTGCTGGAGTTTTTGGGCGATCGCAGTTTTGAGTTTTTCTGTCTCTGTTCTCTGGTAGTCAGTACTTGTAAATTTATTTTTTAATGCTTCAAAGTCGATTTGACTTAAGTCGATGCGTTGAGAGTGGGATTCCTGAATAACAAACTCTCCAGCAGTGATGGACAGATCCAACAGTTCCTCCACTTGTTCTATCACTTCGGAGACATCAACTTCTGGTACTTCTGCCAGAATTTGGTCTTTGATTGTCTGCAAGTGAGCATCGATCGCGGTAAATTCATTAGCAGTAGGATCTGGGAGAATCGCTTTGTAGAGTTTGTTAACGTTACCTGCTAGAGAAAGATAAGTTTTTTTAGCATTATCATTAATAACGATGGATTCCACTGCATCTGCCCAAAACTTGGTGCGTGCAAAACCTTGTGCTGACTCCAAGACAGCAAAATCAATGCCTTTTTGAGTACAGAATGTTGTGGTTTGGGCGATCGCTTCTCTCAATTGTGCCACTAAAGCAGTTTTCGCTTTAACTGGAGTATCTCCTTCTTCAATACCACCACCAGATGCAGAACCATAAATAGTTAGTGCTTTCTGTAAATCGCGGAAGACACCAATGTAATCAACAATTAAACCATTGACTTTACCTGGGAAGACACGATTTGCTCTGGCGATGGTTTGCATGAGAGTATGGTTCTTCATCGGTTTATCTAAGTAAATGGTGGAACAACTGGGAACATCAAATCCAGTCATCCACATAGCGCAGACAAATACGATCCGTAGGGGATGAGATGCATCTTTGAATTTTTCATCCAGTGGCGGAGATTCACTCACTAATCTTTGACGGTGAGGAGTGATGTCTAACGGTTCGGCTTCGCTCACCGTTAGCCCTGAGCAAAGCCGAAGGGCTAATTGTTTTTGCCTAAATGCTTCTACTTCATTTTGAGATTGAGATATGACTACTGCCATATCTGTTTCTGACATATATTTAATAGTGACTGATAATTTTTTGCGTTCAAATTCGCTCAAATTAGATTCAGCAAGTTGATTTTTTAATTGTTGCAGGTGTTGTTGCCAGTGGTGCTGAACTTTGTTGTACATTTTGACAGCAGTAAATCTGTCAATGCTGACAATCATTGCTTTACCCTGGTATCCTCTACCTAGTAAATGGCTGACAATATCTTGAGCGATTTTTTCTAATCGGTCATCTCTGGTAATTAATTGATATTCTCTGGCACATTGTCTGGCTAATTTATCCTCTTCTTCCTCATCCATTGTTGCAGATTCAATGATTTCTGCCATATCTTCATTGAGTGCATCATTGGTGAGTTGCAATTCGGGAATGCGGTTTTCGTAGTAGAGAGGAACTGTGGCGCTATCTTCTATTGATTGGCGGAAGTTATAAATGCTAATGTAATCACCAAAGGTTTTTTTGGTTTCTTGTTCTCCTAACATTAAAGGTGTACCAGTGAAACCAATGAATGCTGCATGAGGTAAAGCATTCCTCATGTTGAGCGCGAATGTGTCATACTGACTGCGGTGTGCTTCATCGGCAATGACGATAATATCTGGTCTATTTGAAATTATGGGATAGGTTCCGCCTTTTTCGGTGCGGAATTTTTGAATCATCGTGAAAATGTAGCGATGATCTTCTTGCAAAAGTTGTTTGAGGTGTTCTCCACTTTTGGCGCGGACATTTTTTTCAATTTCTGTCACAGCATCAGCATAGGCAAAGTTTTTATAGATTTGTTCGTCTAAATCTTCTCTGTCGGTAATAATGACAAATGTCCAGTTCCCATAGAGTTTACGCAGCACTTTTTGGGAGAAGAAAACCATTGAGTAACTTTTACCGCTACCTTGGGTATGCCAAAATACGCCTAATTTTCCTTGATTGGTTTTGATTTCCTCAACTGCGGTAACTGCTTGGTTAACACCTAAATATTGATGATTTTTAGCAACAATTTTTACTAAAGCGCCTTTGGCAGCGTAGAAGAAGATAAAATTTTCAACTAGATCGAGTAATTTGGTAGGTTCACAAGTACCTCTAATAATTGTGTCTAGAGAAATTATCCCTTCTTCTCCTTCTGAGTTTATCTTCTTCCACTCAGCGAAATGTTCCCATTTGGCAGTTAAGCTAGCAATGCGACTTTTTATGCCATTGGAGAGGATGATAAATGCGTTGTACCAGAATAGTTGCGGAATAGTTTGCTTGTAATCTGTGAGATTATTTTTATAGGCAAGTTCCAAGCGTTGGTGATGTGCTTTGAGTTCGATGAATACTAGAGGTAAACCATTCACGAACCCGATTAAATCTGTTCTTCTGGTGTAAATTTCTCCTGTCACCCAGAATTGGGAAGCGAGAAAAAAGTTATTATTTTCTGGGTGATTCCAGTCTATGACTTTAACTGTTTCTGCTCGATCGTCACCCTCATCATTTTTGAAACTGACTTTTACCCCATCCTTGAGGAGTTGATAAATTTCTGCGTTCGCATTGGCTAAACTCAAGGTGCTTCTGTCACGAGTTAATTCTTCAATCGCCAGTTGGATAGCTTCTGTGGGTAAGTCAGGGTTTAAGTTTTGTAAAGCTGACTGGAGTTTGGAAATTAAAACTACCTCATCCCTTGTTTTTCTACCCAGTGTGCTGTTTGTACCAAAGGTTTCATGGTAACAGTTGGCTGTTTGCCATTGTAGTTGCGAGAATAGCTCTATGGTGGCATTTTCTAGCGCTGCTTCTGAGTCTGGGTGAGGTGGATGCATAGGTATGGAGTATCGATTTACTCCATTTTTAACTCAAAAGTTCGGCGTTGGGATGGAGGGGGTAATTTTCTTATACACAGTCGCAAAGCTTCAACCCAATCTACACAGATAGATCGCAGTGCAACAAACTTTGAAGTACTCCAAAACGACTTTTAGGTACCTCAAAACGACTTTGAAGTACCTCAAAACGACTTTTAGGTACCCCAAAACGACTTTTAGGTACCTCAGAACGACTTTTAGGTACCTCAAAACGACTTTTAGGTACCTCAAAACGACTTTGAAGTACCTCAAAACGACTTTGAAGTACCTCAAAA
>NZ_JAVRCA010000026.1:0-42682 GCF_034530995.1 Nostoc sp. DedQUE04
GACAAATGACAAATGACAAATGACAAATGACAAATGACAAATGACAAATGACAAAAATCTTACTAGTTGAAGATGATGAATTATTTCGCCTTGGTTTGCGGATGCGGTTGCAACAAGAAACCAGTTTGGAGATTGTCGCAGAAGCAGAAGATGGGGAACAAGCTGTAGAATTAGCCAATCACTATCCTCTGGATTTGGTCTTGCTGGATATAGGTTTACCAGGGATTGGCGGGATTGAGGCTTGTCGCCAAATCAAGCAGAAGCACCCAAATTTACCAATTCTCGTTTTAACGTCTCGTTCTGAAAAACCCCTGATTTCGCGGTTAATTGCCGCCGGAGCGCAAGGTTACTGCCTTAAAGGTATTCCGGCTGAGTCTTTGATATTAGCAGTGCGCTCGGTTGCTGCGGGCGCTTCTTGGTGGGATCAAACGGCAACAACTGAAATTAGAGCCGCTTTTGAGGGCAATTCGATAGCGGTGCAGTCTGCAAAAACTGAGGAATCTTTAGAAAATCCTTTAACGAAGCGGGAGCAAGAAATTTTGGCACTGGTAGCAGCTGGCAAAAGCAATCAAGAAATTGCTGAAATTCTCTACATTGCCCCTGGTACAGTGCGGGTTCATGTCCATGCTATTTTACAAAAACTAGAAGTACGCGATCGCACTCAAGCCGCAGTCTTAGCTATTCAAAAAGGATTGGTAGCACCAGAATTGTTGATTAATTAGATTTATTGGGCATTTGTCATTTGTCATTGGTCATTGGGCATTGGGCATTGGGCATTGGGCATTGGTATTAATTAATCTCCCCTACCTCCCCTGCTCCCCCTGCTTCCCCTGCTTCCCCTGCTTCCCCTGCTCCCCTGCTCCCCTGCTCCCTAATCCCTTTTCCGATTTTGAAAATTGCGATGAGATATCAGGTTGCTGCTCTATGGGAATTTCGATTGCAAACTCCGCTCCTTTGCCCACAGATGAGTTACAGCTTATATTTCCTCGATGTTTTTGGACGATAATTTGATAGCTAATGGATAATCCTAGTCCACTACCTTTGCCCACAGGTTTTGTGGTAAAAAATGGATCAAATAAACGCGATCGCAACGACTCTTCAATACCAAGACCATTATCAGCGATCGCAATTTTGACTAGGTTCAAGTCTGTTACCTCTGTATGAATCCAAATTTGGGGAGGAGAAGATTGATTCCCTATTCCCCATGCTTCATTTCCCATTGCTTCATCTGGAAATTGATTACCTGCTCCCCACTTTCCGTTCTCTACTCCCTCCTCTATTGCATCAATAGCATTATTCAACAAATGCATAAATACTTGATTTAGTTCACTTGCATAACAAGTGACTAGGGGCAAGTTACCATAATCTTTCACTACAACAATTGCCGGACGATTGGCTGTTTCCCTGAGCCGATGTTGTAACATCACTAAAGTGTTTTCGATGTCTTCATGGATATTGACTCGTTTCATCTCTGCTTCATCATGCCGAGAAAAATGTTGTAGCGCCAGTACAATTTCCTGAATGCGATCGGAGCCTCTATACATTGCACCTATCAGATTTTGCAGATCCTTAATGATAAAATTCAAGTCTATATCTTTGGCTATCTGCTGAATTTTTGGTGTGGGTTTGGGATATTCTTGCTGATAGACTTCAATCATTTTCACTAGGTCTTCCACATATTGACCAGCATATTGGAGATTTCCATAAATAAAACTGATCGGGTTATTAATCTCATGAGCTAGTCCAGCTACTAACTGTCCCAGCGCCACCATCTTTTCGTTCTGAATTTGTTGAACTTGAGAGGCTTTCAAGTTGTCAAGAGCCTGTTGGAGTAAAAAGTTTTGTTCTTGCAGTTTAACTTGGAGCAAGCGTAAATTAATCTGATTTTCAATTCGCAATACCACTTCTGCACCATGAAAAGGTTTGGCAATATAATCTACACCACCAACATCAAATGCCTTTACCTTATCGACAACATCATCCAGAGCGCTAATAAAAATTACTGGGACTTCACTAGTTTTATCGTCAGCTTTTAGTTGTTGACAAACTTGGTAGCCATCCATACCTGGCATATTGATATCCAGCAAAATCACATCGGGCAAAACCATTTGACATGCAGTCAGTGCCATTTTACCGTTTAAGGCTTTGCGAACTTCAAAACCTTGTGCAGTCAACATCGCTGATAAAAGCCGCAGATTATCTGGGGTATCATCGACCACCAAAATATTTCTTTTCTGATGGTTAGTTTGATTAAAATGCATTATTGATCAAAGTTACGCGTATAATTATTGAGGATAGTAAATCCTTGTTTGAAATCACCCTAAAATTTGTTGACCGATTTCACCGAAATATTTATATTTATAGTTTAACTCTCACGTGGCTGGAGAGTTTTGCAGATTATCGAAGCTATTAGCCACTTATCACCTTTGGCAACACGATGAATTGTTGTCACGATTGTAATAAATAGCACTCACAGATTATCTAGCCAAGGATCGAAATGAAATTTTTTCCAGGTGCTACTTGATAGCTACCATTGAGGTGCTGAAGCGAGCAACTCAACAGCCAGTCGTTGTTCTACGGGTTTAGAAAATAAATATCCTTGAGCAAAATTACAGTTTAAACTTCTCAATTGGGCTAACTGTTCTTGTGTTTCGACGCCTTCAGCGATCGCACTCATCCCCATTGAGTTGGCAATGCCAATCATTGCTGGTACTAACCCCATATTCTCTTTATTCTCCTGCATCCGCTTGACGAAAGATTTATCAATTTTGAGTGCATTCAAAGGGAAGCTATGCAGGTAACTTAAAGAGGAATATCCTGTACCAAAGTCATCCATAATCAACTTAATTTTTCGCTGCTTTAGTTGTTCAAGAATTCCTTTGATTGCATCAGTATTTTCCATAATTACACTTTCGGTAATTTCTAATTCTAAATATGCGGGGTTTATTTGATTTTCATAAATTATTCGGTCAATTTGCTCTACCAAATTTGGCTGTAAAAATAACCTTGCACTCAAATTGACGCTTATAGTTAGAGGTTCTGGTGTGACTGGATTATGTTGCCAGATGCTTAATTGATGACAAGCTGACTGTAATACCCAAGTATTGATCGCATTAATTAAACCCGTTTCTTCGGCCACAGGAATAAATTCTATAGGAGAAACCAAACCACGGATCGGATGTTGCCAGCGTACCAAGGCTTCAAATCCAGAAATTCTACCTGTAACCAGGGAAATAATTGGCTGATAGTAAACGAGGAATTCTCGCCTTTCCACAGCCCTCCGCAGGTCATTTTCTAACTCTAAAAGCTGAATAGCTTCCTGATGCATCGCTGGATTAAAAACGTGATAGTTGGCTCTTCCTTGAGCCTTAGCCCGATACATTGCCGTATCAGCATCTCGCAGCAAATACTCTGGGCGATCGTAATCTTTATTGCCCCAACTAATGCCAATACTGGCATTCATAAATACTTCATATCTTGACAGTTGAAAAGCAAGTGATAACTGTTGCAAAATCCTTTCTGCAACTTGGATTGCTATATTGACATCTGTGATATTTTCTAGGAGAATTCCAAATTCGTCCCCGCCCAATCGTGCTAAAGTATCAACAGGTATGATACATCCTTGTAAGCGGTGAGCAATGGCTATCAGCAATTCATCTCCTACCAGATGACCAAGAGAATCATTAACAACTTTGAAGCGATCGCAGTCCAAAAAAAGTACTGCAAATTGATAACTAGATTCTTGTTTGGCCCGATTTAGAGCATTTTCTAGTCGCCTAATAAACAAAACTCGGTTTGATAATCCAGTCAGGGAATCATGCAGTGCTATATCTAGCAGTTGACTTTGCAATTTCTGGCGGGAATCGATTTCTTGTTGAAGTTTTTGGAGAGTTTTTTCTAGCTCTCCAGTCCGTTGTTTTACCCGATCTTCAAGCTCAACATTTAGTTTCAGTATTTCTAATCGCGCCGATCTCAATGCCAGTTGATTTTGCACGCGCACTAAAACTTCTTGAAACTCAAAAGGTTTGGTGATGTAGTCTACACCACCCACTTTAAAGGCTTTAACTTTGTCAAAAACATCATCTAAAGCGCTAATAAAAATTACTGGAATATCGGCTGTTAAATCCCAAGCTTTAAAGGTCTGGCAAATTTCATACCCATCTACTTCTGGCATCATGATATCGAGTAGAATCAAATCAGGTAATAATGTTTGAGTCGCTGTCAGTGCCATTTGCCAGTTCAAAGCTTTACGAACGTTATACCCTTCCCTTGTCAATATGGAGGATAAAACCCGGAGGTTATCCGCCATATCATCAACGATCAAAATATCTTTTTTATTAGGGTCTAAATGCTCGTAATTCATTCTAAGTTTGTTGTAGTCAATTCCATGATTTTCTCAAACTGGTAGTTATTTGCTAAATCCCTGAGAACTTGGAAAACTTGAGCATTATCTGATGGAATTTCTTTGAGTAACTCTAAAATCAGTTCATCGCTACAGCTAGCTGCGGCATAGTGAATCTGTTGGAGCCACTCAGGTGACATTTGTGATAAATGACCCAGGAGTTCGGCAACACTTACAAAAATCTGTGTACCTCGATCGGCAACTACTGTGTTTGTGGTTTCTACTTGATTGGTATATTTTAAACCCAGATGTTTGCTCAGTTTTTCCAATAATACTTCCTGTTTGAATGGCTTGCGAATAAAATCATCACAGCCAATGGACAAAATTTTCTGGCGTTCTTCCTCAAAGGCGCTAGCAGTTAGGGCAATAATGATTGTATTGGTATTGGAGCGATCTGGCATTGTTCTAGAGAAGTCGTCAGGAGGAGCCAAGGCTGTTGGCATCCGCGATCGCCAAGTGGACGCACCAGAAGCATCATTTTCAATCGCACCAGCTGTTTCGGGTGTAGAAGATTTGCATACAACTTTCAGAACCTCACCCTCGCCGGAATCGGTTAACTCCTCTGCAAGGTACTGGCTCCCCGATGATACCAGTTGTTTCAATTTTGGAAACCTCCGCGACGTATTGGCTGTTCCATGCCCGATTTCTCTAGCTTTAATAATTCTTGTGGCTTCGTAACCGTCCATAACTGGCATTCGCATATCCATAAAAATCAGGTGTGGTTGCCAAGATTCCCAATTAGCGATCGCTTCACTACCATCTGTAGCTTCATTAACTTCAAAGCCAAGAGATGTGAGAATTTTAACTAGCAATATACGACTTTCTTTGGAATCGTCAACTACTAGGATACGGTATACTTTTTCACTAGGTGCTAAAGCTCTAATTTGTGATTTTATTTGGTCGATCGGGATTTCTCTGGGGCAAGTTAGAGCAATCTGAACATCAAAGGCAAATGTACTACCGACACCAGGCATCGTGCTGACAGTAATATCTCCTCCCATCAGTTGCACGTATTTACGGCTAATCGCTAAACCCAGTCCCGTCCCTTGTTGGAATTTTCTGCCGATTTCAGTTTGCTCAAAAGCCTCAAACAGCAAGTCAAGTTCTTGTGGGGCAATACCACAGCCAGTATCTTGTACCTCGAAGATGAGGGATTGGGGATTAGGAATTGGGGATTGGGCTGAAGAAGCAGACGGGTAGGAAGCATGAGGTAAGGGTGAAAACGAAAAATTCAATTTTTCCTCGCTCTCTCTAGTCCCCAGTCCCCAGTCCCCAGCCCCCAGTCCCCAATCCCCAGCCCCTAGTCTCACCCGTAGCGTCACACTCCCTTTCTCGGTAAATTTAATCGCATTTCCCAAGAGGTTGAGCAATACTTGACACAATTTATTTTCGTCAGTTTCTATGTATTTAGGAATATCTGGCGCATATTCAAACAGTAATTCTAAATTTTTAGATGCAGCACGCAAGTGCAACATCTCTTCTAAATTCTTCAACAAATGAATTAAGTCAAAGCTGCTGGAATTTAAAGTGATTTTGCCAGCTTCGATTTTAGACATTTCGAGAATGTCATTAATCAATTTGAGTAGATGTTCGCCAGCACGATTAATTATTGCCAAGTTTTCTTGATGTTCGCTAGATAGCGAATAATCTCGACTCATGACTTGGGTAAAACCAAGAATGGCATTGAGTGGGGTACGCAGTTCGTGGCTCATGTTAGCCAGGAATTCACTTTTGGCGAGGTTGGCGGCAGCACTTCGCGCGGCTTCTCGAACGGCTGCTTGTTGTTCCTGTGCAGCGATTTTTTGCGATTGAATCAGTTCTTCTTGGGTGGTTTGCAGTTGCTCAATAACTTGCTGGAACTCTTGGGTACGTTTTTTTACTTGAGCCTCTAAGGTGCGATTGTATTCTGCTAATAACTTTTCTGTTTGTTTGCGTTGGGTGATATCAAAAAATGTGGCGATCGCAAAAGCCACGTTCCCTGATTCATCATAAATTGGCTTTCCTAAAACCTCAATGCAAGTAATATTGCCACAATAGCGAATTTCCATATCATCAACCCTGATGCTTTCCCCAAGCAATGCTCTCAAAATCGGCAAGCGATCGCTGGGGTAAAGTCGATCTGTCCCGGCAAGGTAAGCTTGATATATCTCTGGCAATTCTTCGACTGTGACTTCTGCGATCGCTCCTTGACCGAGAATTTGCTGCCCAATCTGATTTGTATAATAAGGTTTACCTTCAGCATCGATGATAAATACACCGACCGGTATGGCTTCTAAAAATTGAGTTAGCTGACTCTGATTATGAGATAGTGCCTCATTTAAAACTTGCATTTGGGCATTCTTTGCTTCTAAAGCACTAAAGGATGCTTGGAGTTGCTTTGCCATAGTTTCAAATGATTTAGCTAGTTCTCCCAGTTCATCGGAACGCTGAATGTTTGGTGTTTCCTCCCATTCACCTTCAGCAATTTTCTTTGCCGTTCTGTTTAATTGTGAAATCGGTTTAATTATCCAACGAGCAGTCAAAATCCCAATTCTTGTAGCCACTAAAAAAGCAACTATGCACAGCAAAATAGTGATGCGGGTGTTGGCATTAATTTGCTCCATAAATTCGCCTTCGGGAATCACCGCCACGATTAGCCAATCTAAACCCAGTTCGTCCCTCCAGCTTTTTACCTGTACAAAATAACGCATTCCATCGGCGGTAAAACTTAGCTGTTGCTTCCCCACAATCAACTTCAGACTACCAAAGCGTTCGATCAAAGACTGTGTAGTGAGTTTAATTAAAGGATTTTGACTATCTAATGCTGATAGACGTTTTCCTTTACCATTAACGATCCGGTATGGTGGCTCGCTAGTAGAAGAAGCTACTATATACCCAGAACGCTCTAAAATAAAAGTTTTACCCGACTCTTTGATTTTTAACTTAGCTAAAAACTTGCTAATTTGTGATAAGAGCAAATCAACACTAATCACCCCAACAAATTTGCGATTTTTATCGTAAACAGGATAGCTGGAAGATATGGATAAAACTTCTGGTTTATCTTCCCATGGATAAATTTGACTCCAAACTCGTTTGCTTCTCTTAACTGGATCTGTATACCAAGCTTCTAGGCGAGGATCGTAATTTTTGACTTGCTGTAAATGGCGGCGATTTCCTTGCTTGTCTGTAGGATAAACATAGAGTTTGCCTACACCATGCTTGGCGCTAACTTCATTAATTAAGAGCTGGCCATTATCTAGACGCTCAACACCAATAAACTCACCTTTGAAATTGGCAAAGCTGTTGTAGCCAACATTGAAAACCTGCATTTGTTTCCAAAAGTAATTGCCGGTGGTTTGAAAGTCCGAAAGGTTGAGCAAACCTAGCTCAATCGCATCTAAGTTGATTTGATTGATTTGCTTTGGAGTTGTTAAATAGCGATCGAGATGCTGTTCAATGCGATCGCAGATTTCATTTTCTAATTGATTAGCAAGCTCACTTACCGCTTTTTGCCCGTTTTGATACGAAAGATAGCCCACAAGTCCCACCGCACCACAAATTTGCAAGATAAAGGGCACAATCAGAACATATCTCAGGGGCATCTTGGCATAAACTTTGCCAACTAAGCGATTAAATGATTTGACGGGCTGAAGTTTGGATAACATTGTAGTTTTATTCTTCCCCAGCATCTACTAGGTGCATTTTGCCGTGCTAGCTACATTCTATATAAGTATAATTACGGCAGACATCGCTCTTTATGAAAATTTTATATTTTTAGTATAAAATCGTACGAAATACTTATAATTGTTTGACTGGCTAACTTCCTCCAACGCCTAATTTTCAAACTTTGCACAGGAGTAGTCCACTATAGAAATCGTCTATGTGGATACGCCATCGCACTTGAATTTGCTCAATTTTATCTGGCAATTATTTCCACAAATTTTCTCAGATGAACTGAAATTTAACCAATAAGCTCCAGTATGCCATTCTAAAATTCAGGTCGCCATTAGCACCCAATCCTAAATTTAATTTTTAATTGCTGATGTGTTGATTTTCTGGTCTGGAAACCTCTGGATTTGCACAAGAACTTATATTTAATTACAGCAATTTTAGAATTGTTATGCAAATACACAGCAGAAACAAAAAAAAATAGAAAAAATTTACTTTGTATTTTTTATATTGACAAAATGTTAATTTTCTTATATATCAATTTCGACTCGATCGCCAATTTGTAAAATTTTTTCGGCTGATGATGGCGGCAGTTGAGTATTGATACTCAATCGATAAAAGTGATTAAAAGGCGATGAAGCAACCCAATTTGGCAAAGTTGCTTGTCGCTGGGTTGTAAAGATTTTTTGAAAGTTTGGGTAAGCTTCCCCTAAATAAGAATTGCGTGTTGGGACTATACAACGCTGACATGGGTTAACGCCAAAAAAGTCTACATCTCCCACTCGAAAAGAGACTAAATCACCTTGTTCGCTAAATAGCCGATCTTCCCAAAATGCTGGTACACCACCAATCTCGATGTTGGCACGCATCCGACGGCGCATTTCATCTACACTTAAACCAGGAAACCAAGAAGCTACCTCTGCCAATGTGGCCGTACTAATTACCGTTGGGCCAAGTGAGTGTGTATCGTCAGGAAAACCCATCAAAGAGTTTTGTCTTAATGTGACAGCAAACTCAAAATAATCACTCAAAGTTGCTTCTAATGCTTGCCGTTCCTCATCCAGATGAAAAATCTGTTGTAAGTTGCGATCGGGAATTTGCAACGAGATAGTTCTATTTAAGAGTGCAAATTGTGCCCTTATTAAATGGATTTTAGCATGACGCTTACCATTGACAAATCTACCTTGTTCGTCAAAAAGGGCAAACTCGCGGTCATACTGTAGTGCGCCACTGGCAAGAACTCTAGCGTTCTCAACTTCAACACCATCCAGTGATTTAACTGGATACAGTAAAATCTTAGCTAGGTAAGGCGTCACGTCGCTTCGCTCCGAATTCAAAATTCAAAATTCAAAATTCAAAATTCACGCATTCAAACATTTTAGACACCCGTCAAAAGAGGCAGGGGAGCAGGGAGCAGGGAGCAGGGAGCAAGGGGGAGGATTGGACGGAGCTTGATACTCCGACCAATCAAGAACGTCCTTTATGACGGGGCTTGATACCCATGTTCCGCTTTGCTTCACGGCTTCGGGGCAGGGGGAGCAATCCCTGCCCCCTGCCCCTTTGCCCCTTTCCCTCTTCGGTCATAGAAATATTTGGATTTGAGATTTGGCGAAAAGTCGCAGTATCTCGCAAAGAGCGAACTGAACTTTTCAACACGGATTTTGGATTTTAGATTGGTGATTTAGTAGTCCCCAATCTAAAATCTAAAATTCTTTTGTTAATGAGCTATTTGAGCAATATTGTTTGTTAATTTATGGATATACTGGCGATTTATCGATTCCGCCAACATGATTTAAAGGCCAGAAGCGAACTACAGCACGTCCAATGATATTCTGGCGAGGGACAACACCCCAGCAGCGGCTATCATAACTACTGTTACGATTATCACCCAGTACTAAATATGAATCGGTTGGTATAGTCTGGGGTTTGGCCAAAAAAGGTGGCTGTGGCCCTGATTGGCAAACATCAATAACTGTAGTCTGCCCAGAACTGAGGTAATTAGATTCTGGCAGAGGTTTGTCGTTGATATAGACTTTGCCATCCTTAAGTTGTATTTTCTCTCCAGGTAAGCCAATTATACGTTTAATAAAAGCATCTTGATATTGTTCTTTTTGTAGCTCTTTCGTAGGTGAAAATACTACTATATCTCCCCGCTGTGGGTCAGCAAATTTATACTTCAACTTATCGACAATAATTTTGTCTGCCTCCCACTGGTTTGGCGTACCATGCAGAGTTGGTTCCATTGAGCCAGAAGGAATCCAGCGTGCTTCAGCAACAAAGGTACGAATTCCCAGAGCTAGAACGATGCTCAATACAATTGTTCTACCTAGCTCTGCGATCCAGGAATTATCGGGTTGTTGACTAGAGTTGTTATCAGACACTTGATTATGCATGAAATTACTTAACTTAACGAAAGACGTAGGTAATTAACTCGCCTAGTGAGACTTTATCTGTTAATCTTAACGGGAAAATTTTAATTTCCTAATTATGTTTGCATCTTGACTACCAATTTGAGATTGTGGATTGGGAAGGAGATAGGAGGCAGGGGGCAGGGGGCAGGGGGCAGGAGTAGGTTTCAATTTAGATGAGGCTTCTATATAAGACAGACGCTTTCGCGTTCAACCTTATCTAATTGCAGTCCACCAAATCGGAGATTTTGTGGCGGAATTAAACTCCTGCTGCCTCTCTTGTTAAAAATAAACTTTTTTTTAAGGTGCGGCAAAAATTGGTTACTCCGATCGCGAATAAGTTTAACCTAAAAGCATGGTTCTCTGTAATACATAGCTCGCTGTTTAAACTTGGTTATCCCTATGTCATCGCCAAAAATGTTACTGATTCGCCAAGCTCGCATAATCTTACCCGATGGTGAACTGATGGTTGGGGATGTGTTGACGCGCGATCGCCAAATAGTCGAAGTTGCGCCAGAAATCTCCCAAACAGCACTAGCCACTGAAATTGACGCAGAAGGCTTAACTTTGTTGCCAGGAGTTATCGATCCGCAGGTGCATTTCCGGGAACCTGGACTAGAACACAAGGAAGATTTATTCACCGCTAGTTGTGCCTGTGCTAAAGGGGGAGTCACTTCTTTTTTAGAAATGCCCAATACGCGCCCCCTAACTACGACACAACAGGCTTTAGACGACAAGCTAGAACGGGCCTCACACAAATCCTTAGTTAATTATGGCTTTTTTATTGGGGCAACAGCAGAGAGTTTACCAGATTTGCTCTTAGCAAAGCCAACACCGGGAATTAAGATTTTCATGGGGTCGATGCATGGTCAGTTGCTAGTTGATGGCGAAACAGCATTGGAGGCGATATTTGCCAAAGGCGATCGCCCCTGGTTATGATGCCGATTTGGTGCTTGTAGATTTAAACACATACCGTCCAGTCCAGCGCGAAGAACTTTTAACCAAATGCCATTGGAGTCCTTTTGAAGGCTGGAACCTCACCGGCTGGGCTAAAACCACCATTGTCGGCGGTGAAATAGTTTATGACAAAGGCCAGGTAAATACGCAAGTGCGGGGTCAAGCTTTAACTTTCTTGTAGCAAATATTTATTTAACTTTACTGAAACCTTGAATTTACAGCAACTACATAAGATATATTCCTCCCCAACCTTCATGCCAGATTGTGCAGGTGGGGTATTTCTATAACTCAGAACGTAGAATTTTGCTGTATTTCTAAGTGTTTCAAGTTAAACGATCGCAAAGACGCGATAAATCGCCGTCTCTACGAAAGATTGACTATTGTAGAGACGGCGATTCATCGCGTCTCTTGCCTTAACCGAACAGTATTGCGCAAGGCGGAGCCTCTACGACGGCATTCCCAGTCTTCGACTGGGAACGAGATAATATTTAAAAGCTGGTTTTGAGGCTGGCTTTCACGTTAAGTTGACACCAATACTACGCATACCCGTTTTACAGATAAGCAAGCTATAGGTAGTGTCTCGTAGAGAAGGGAATTCGTTAAAAAAAAACTTAGGTATTCTTCCAGTCGGATAAATCGGATAAGTCGGATAAGAGTAAACAAGCTAATGGAATTGTATTGTGGTTCATCTCACGATCCTTGTCCACAAAAAAATAATCAAAGAGAATTACTATGGCCTTCAAAATTTTGGCTTTAGACGGTGGCGGTATTCGTGGAATTGTTGCAGCACGAATACTTCAACAAGTAGAACAAGAAATTAGAAATCAGGGAAAAGGAGAGTTTTTACACGAATATTTTGACATGGTTGCTGGTACTTCTACTGGTTCGATATTAGCAGGAGGGATTGCTACCGGAAAGGAAAGTGATGAACTTATTAAAATGTATAAAAATAGAGGTAAAGATATATTCCCTCTGGAAATAAAAGAGCGCTACAAAAACTTTCCGTCCATCATCAAATCAATTATTGATGTATTTTCCCCATCTAAATATTCTCATGATGGAATTACTAGCGTACTCAAAGATGCTTATAAATCTACAAGAATCAAGGATATCGAAAAACCCATTCTTTTGATTCTTGCTTACGATACGCTATATCGCAACACCACCTTTTTTACAAATTGTCATCCCGATTTAGGAGACAGATGGTACGATGACTGTTATTTATGGGAAATATGTACCGCTTCTGCCTCAGCACCTACTTTTTTTCCACCATATAAATTAGAACCTGTAGATAAACAAAAATTTGGTGACTGGGAATTCCCCCACATTGATGGAGGAGTTTCTGCTAATAACCCTGCTCTGGCAGCTTTGAGTTTAGCGATGAGGATTAGCCAGTCTTCAGTATCTCCAGAAATCAAGCAACAATATAAACTAAATAATCTGCGATTAGAAGATATTTCTATCCTTTCTATTGGCACAGGTCAAACTGGTCAACCATATCAATATAAGCAAATAAGCAAATGGAGAGGTTTAGACTGGATCAAAAATCTTACTAACATATTCATGGAACCTACATCTGAGATTGATAGTACGATTTGCCGACAAATTATGGGTGGATATGAGTCTAAACGTTACTTACGTCTTCAGTTTGACTTAAATGAAACATTTAAACCCAAACCAAAAGAGACTTATAAAGATCCTCGCATTGTCTTACCTCCAGAAGAGCGGAAAAATAAATTTACAGGGGAAAAAGTCACTGAAGAAATAGATAATACTAATTCCGTGATTCTTCAGCAGTTAATAGATACTACTTCTGCATTCATTGAGGAAGGTCTTACGTACTATACCAGAGACGATTCCGGTTCTCCAATAAAAAAGGCGATCGCGTCTTTTATTAAAGATAACTAGCGAACTGTGTCATTATTTACAACTGTCTACAATTGGTTGGGGTTTGAATACCCATCCAATTGATTTTTACATGCCGTTCAAGACTTTTTCTGGCTGGTTGCATCAGCTTAGATAGTCAAGGAGCGATGCCTACGGTGGTCACTGAGCCTTGCCGAAGTGCGGTAAACTACGCACGTCACATATAACAATAACTGCCTTCTTTGATAAATTCTCGAAATTGTATTTAATTTACTAATTAAAATTTGCTTTTCTGATAAAGTTTAGTCAAGTCAAGCTTTACCTCTTCTTTGTACTACTCCTATCACATCGTAATAATACCTAAGTTTTTTAATTAATAATTAACAGGAGAAGATATAAAAAATCTTTTAGTAACAAAATAGAATGTGTAATCAAATACATTTTTCTCAGCCCTGTTTTGTGTTGTTGCCGCAGTATTTCCCGAATGTTTTCCATGAGAACTGAGGCAGAGAAAATAATATGTTTTTAGACATTTTAGCTAGCCTACAACGGTTATTTGTTGGTTATATTCCAGCCGCTGTCTTGGGTAGTTTTATCGGATATTTCATCGGCAGAAATAGCATGGTTTATCAGCTATTTCGGCTGATATTCCAGATACCTCATAGTATCCCTCCTATCGCTTTGCTACCTATTGCTCTCATCGCTTTTCAAGAGAGCGACTCGGCTGCTATTGTAGTAGTTTTTGTGGGAACTCTTTGGACAATGATTATTAACACAGCAATAGGGATGCGGCATTTCAAGAGACAGAATAATAACTTTCGAGTAGCTATTTTTCATATATTTCATGCCTTGAAAGTTAGCATTTGGGTAGCCTGGTTTATCGTTATTGCCACAGAAATGTTAACAGGCCCAAGAGGACTTGGCTTTACCCTCTGGGATGCTTATAAAGCTGGCAATACTGATTATATAATCCAGGAAATATTATACATCGGCATCATTGGCTTTTTGCTGGATCAGTTACTAGATTTCGCAGCCTATATTCTCTCGCAAATGGTTTCAGATGGAAAAAAATCTTCTTAAACTTTATCGAGCAGAATTCAGGAGTCATACCATTTTAGATTTTGGATTTTAGATTTTGGATTGGAAATTGCCTTGTGCGTCTGGCTTGGTGTGAATCCATCTGTCGCAATCATTTTTCAAAATGGTGTCAGGAGTCAGAATGAATTGTGTACGAGTGGCAGGTAGCGCAGCGTAATACCATTTCACGAAAAATCTGATACAGATGTAACCTCTGAAAGCTTTGCTGCATCTAAATTTCTCAATTGCGAATTGCGTTAGCGAGGAACGAGCGTCATTGCGAATTGCGAATTGGTATAAAGCCTAGCCTTCTCTTCTCCCAAAGGTAGACGCTACGCGCAGCTTTTTGTAGAGAGCGTTTTGATTCAGAATTCTGAATTCTGAATTCTTCTTTATCTAGGCTTGCGGATTGCACCCTGCCAGCTAATAGTTTGCTTGGCAGAACGTATTCCTAAAGAACGAGTTGCTACGACTTCAATATCAACGTTGACACCAGGGCGTAAAGCGTCGTCAGGAATTTTGAGCTTGCCCAAAGCTAGAGTAAAACGGTTGTAGTCACGAGTCACAAGTTCTGTGGGAATATCCCCTTCAAATTCAGTTTTGTAGCCAGAAAAACCGTGCAAGCTATCCTGGGCGCGGAATTTCACGCGAAATTGAGTATTAATAGCATCAGACTTGGCTGCCAAATCAACTATTTTTAAGTTGAGATTTTGTCCGGCATCGGCAAACTCTGCCACAGCTAACCGGGTGACATCTTTTTTGGGAATGGCATGGTTAACAGTAAATGTTGTTAAGTTAGCCTCACTTTTGCTGTTACCTTCAACCCATAATTCCTCAGAAAAAGTAATTTCTACTTGTTTGTTATCAGTTAAATTTAGTGTTACGGCTTGATTGCCAAAGCTGGTAATGGGTTGTCTTTCTTGCCAAACTATTTGAAAAGCCTCTTCTAGACGCTGTTCAAACTCTCGATAATCATCGGCGATCGCAGAACCAGGCGCAAGTAAAGAAGCCGCCCCTATGCGTTGATTCCACTTATTCTTCGAGAGTTTGAACTGTTTATTTAGCAGTTCCGACATTGCTAGCCGCACAGTTGGAGTATCAGCTGCCAAAGGTTCCTTGCTATTGACAATACTCAAAGTTCCTAAGCGTCCTTGGCTACCATCGCTACCATCACTGCCATCTCGCCCATCGCTACCATCGCTACATCGATAAACCTTTTCAGTACACTTATAATCAGGACTACCAGGAGTTCCCTGGCAGGTTTTTACTTCCCATCTTCGTCTGTGACAGTTACAGCCTTCCGTACCCCTACCACCTCTACCACCGCGCCCGCCTTCGCCACTAGTTGCCCGAACAGAAATATTCCGTAAGTCTGCTAAATTGCTGTAATACACTGTCAAAGAACCACCATTTCCCCCATCTCCTCCTTTGCCACCATTACCGCCACTACCACCATCTGGTGCGTTTATATCATGGCTGACGCGATCGCCGCGTTGGGAACCACAGTCAGGTTGATAACCATCTTCCCCGTCTTCCCCGTCTTCACCATCTTTACCCGACAAGTCAAGATTTACAGGTGAACCATTGACAAAAATATTTTGGTTTTCACCGCTGCTACCATCTCTACCCGATCGCCCATCGGTTCCGGCGCGTCCATCTCTGCCATAATTTCTAGCTATTTTATAGTATTCATCAGAGGCAACGGCTGGACATAAAACTGAACCAGAGGCAGGCAAAAAGCTAGTAAATAAGCAGAATGTCAGCAGTAGTGGCAGTTTACTCCTAAAACCATTGTGCATCTATTTACACCTAAAACTTTAGTTGAATTATCTACTCCTGACGCTGAGTTTCAACAATTTGCTCCCTCTTGTCCAGTGAGATCGTGTTTGGTTAAAGACTTATCATTAAGACCGCTCTAGGGGCAGAGGAGCAGAGGGGCAGAGGGGAATTGTCCCAAAGCGATCGCCCATAAGAGTAACTAGCAACTTGGGTTAATAGTGATTTTTTTCTGACTCTATTGGTTAGAACATGGTAGCCACTGGGTCAGTTTACGCCAAAGACTCACTTTATATTCAAATACCTCTTAAACTTGGGCATCCTAAAGCAAGGTAGTGACTGTCGAAGTGTGACACACTTATGAAAAAGGATTAGCTTCTGTTACCACTTCTGGCAGTGGAATAAACTCTGTTTCATCTGGCACGCTAGCAAAGCGATAGTCGCGCCAATCAGCTTTAGCTTGCTCTATTCGCTCTGGTCGGCTAGAGACAAAATTCCACCATTTGTAGCGTGTACCTAACGGCTCACCGCCAATAATAATACATCGAGCAGCAGATGTAGCAGAAACCTCAACCCGATCGTCTGGCTCTAGAATAGCGAGACGATATTGCTCCATCGGTTCACCATTAATCCTCAATCCCTCTGTGACACTGTATACTGCCCTTTGTGAATAATCTGTAGGGATAGTGAAGTGGGTGTTAGCAGACAACACTGCATCTAAATAGAGGATAGGTGAGAGAACTTTTACAGGTGAGGTATAGCCAAATGCTTGCCCAGCAATAAGTTTGATCGTAACGCCATTCTCTTCCCAGGAGGGAAGGATTTCAGCAGGATAGTGAATGAATGTTGGTTCGGTTTCTTCGTGTTCAACAGGTAAGGCAACCCAGGTTTGAATGCCATGAATAGTAGTTTCTTGCTGACGGTCAAAGTCAGGTGAGCGTTCTGAATGGACAATCCCCTTTCCTGCTGTCATCCAGTTAACTGCACCTGGTTGGATTTCCTGCACAGTACCCAAACTATCGCGATGCATCAAAGCACCATCAAATAAATAAGTTACCGTTGCCAGATTAATATGAGGATGTGGTCGGACATCGATGCCTTGATTGGGGGGCATAACGGACGGCCCAAGATGATCGAAAAAGATAAACGGCCCAACCGTTTGGCGATTAGGATATGGCAAACTGCGGCGGGCAGAAAAACCACCCAGATTTTTAACTTCGGGTTCAATCAGTTGAAGAATTGCCATAAATAATCGCAGGTGATTAGTAAATGCTGTAATTATTATAAGTATATTTACTTGCAAATAAGCTAATCTTGATGAGTTATCTGTTTATTTTGGAGAGTTGATGCCAATGCGATCGCCTGTTTTTGACTAGTTTTTTCCGATTAAATATGAAACACAGCCCCAGTCAGTATTGTTTCTCAACCAGAGAGTTTTTTCACAAGTGCGATCGCTCACCTTTAACTTTATTAAACTTCTGATTGGATCTCAGTTTCCTACTGTTAAGGAAATTAATTGTAACCAATTAACTCAATTACTATTAGATTCTGCAAAGCCCCGTCCATTATTACTAGATGCACGAAGTCAAGCTGAGTATGCAGTTAGTCATATCGAAACAGCAGTACGCATAGATCCTCTCACAGAGGACTTAACAGCAGTTGCAACAGCTTTAAAAGATAGACCAATTGTTGTGTACTGTGCTGTTGGCTACCGAAGCGCAAAATTAGCCCAAAAACTGGATGAAGCCAGGATTAAGTGCATTTATAACTTGAGTGGTGGAATTTTTCAGTGGGCAAACGAAGACAGGCCGATTTTTCAAAATGGTCATCCGACAAAGGTTGTACATCCTTACAATGCAATCTGGGGAAAACTGCTAAAAACTACTTACCATGCTCAGGAGTATTGACCTTTGGACTAATATCATATTCGCTTCATTACTTATTAAACCCAAAGAACCCCACCCCGCCAAAGCTACGCTTCGTCTCCCCTCCCGAAGAGCGGGGAGGGGATTAAGGGGAGCCAGTGCGGTCTTGGGGTCTCCCCAAGTGGAGCATCTGGCGTGTGGGGTGCAATGACTGTGGAAATCATAACTAATTATGCGAACATGATATAAGAGCTTGTCAACATTGAGCAAGTAGAATAAAAGCAACGATAAAACTACTTAAGCTGCATGTCTCAAGTTTCGATTGTCATTCCTACTTTAAACGAAGCAGTTAGCTTAGAGCGGACATTGCGCCAATTGACTTTACTTAATCCGCCTGCTTTTGAAGTGATAGTAGTAGATGGTGGCAGCGATGATGAGACAGTGGCAGTTGCAAAGCAATGCTTTGGGTCATTCAATCAATCGCTATGCGTACAAGTTCTTTCATCTGAACAGCGTGGGCGTTCTATCCAGATGAATTATGGAGCATCGGCTGCAACTGGAGATATTCTTTGCTTTCTTCATGCAGATACTTGGGTGCCGGATGACCTAATCACTGTAATCGAGCAAACCCTAGCAGAGTCAACCATTGCCTGTGGGGGGTTCATTTCTCTAATGAGTGGATCTCAAACGACTCGCTGGGGCATCTCTCTACATAATTATTTAAAAACCTACTATGCACCACTGCTATTTAAACCTCACCTGTTTTTTCGAGGATTGCGCCTGTTGTTCGGAGATCAGGTAATGTTTTGTCGTCGCACTGACTTTTGGGATTGCGACGGATTTGATGAGGCATTACCGATTATGGAAGATGGAGATTTATGCCTGAAATTGGTTAAAAAAGGACGTATTTATCTAGTCAACCGCATTGTTCACTCTTCAGATCGTCGCGTCGCAAAATGGGGTAGCTGGAAAGCAAACGCAATCTACCTTTATATCGGTTTTTTGTGGGGAATTGGCGTTGATGCAAATTATCTCAAACAATTTTATCAAGATATTCGCTGATTCAGGCTCCAATCATAGTAAAGATAGGAAATCGGCGTTGAGGCATTGATTGGCAGGTCTGTTTCTAGGTAGGAGCGGATATATTCTGGAATAGAGGATTTGACCTTAAGAAAATCTTGACGATACCATTTAAAGATTTTGCTACAGTAGAGCGTTTTACTATTTGAGTCATAACGGACTTTTTCAGGATTGTTAATGAAGCGACGGGTATCTTCATCTAACTGCTGAGTAACTTGTTGAGGAAAATAAGCTCCAGCACGCAGTAACGGGCAACCAACCGAAGCGCAGACAATTGCAAAATGAATTCGTGGCTCCTGTAATTGATTCCGTAGAATTTGGTTCTCTATTTGGGCTAAACTGTAATGTTCGTCAAATATATAATAAGCACGACGTTGGAAGAACCACAAAAAAGCCAGCCAGTTGGGAATGCCTAAGATTCGCGGACGAATTGACTCAAGTGGGTATCTTTCTAAAATTGCCGAAATGGTGAACGCATTGTAAAGGTTGATCCACAATGCCAATTGCTCAGAAGTGTTGCTATTAGATGTAAAAGCCAGATTTTTTTGACTGGACAACCAATCAGCTAGCGCTTGAGGTTGCTCAGTTTTCCAAGCAATATAGTTTACACGACCCTCTCGATCGACATATTGACGCAACAACTTGTCCCAAGGTTCAAAATCAATCATTATTGCTGTGTTTATATGTTGGCTGTAGCTAAAAGAATTCTTTGCTTTCGCGATCGCAACGTAGACTTGAATTTATACAAGTATTTATTTAACGAATTATAACAATACTATCTTTGGCAACTTCAAATCAGCGATACACTGAGGAAAATTCCTTGAGGAAGCGTTGATGGCACGGTCAAATGGGGTTACAAGTGAAACGTCTGTAGAGGAATTGCCTACGGTTTCAGATAAAAATGCGATCGCAATTGAAAATCCACCTGAGCCAGTGGAGGATGCCCAAGATATTGACGACATATTGAACTCACTAAAAACCTTACTGAGTTCTCTAGAAAAGCTCCAAAAAGTCCGGCAGGAAGTAGGCGATATTAAACCGTTAATTGGGCGGATGCTTGATGGCGAACTAGTTGCTGGTGAAGAATTGGAGCAACTCAAGACAGGTGTGAGCAGTCTTTCTCGGCTTGTTCGTGCTTATAATGACCATCAAGTAGCGTTGGCTAAAGCACAACCTGCTAGAGACTTGCTAGATCAAGTGCTGAAAGAGCGTAAAGCTAATTGAGTTGAGACTGGAGATTGGGCACAAGAGGCAGAGGGGAAAGAGGTAATTTTTTATTCTCCCCCTTTCGCCCTGCTCCCTAGTGTCCAATTTAATAAGCGATCGCACTTTTTTGAGAGAATGCGATCGCTTCTCCATCGCCTTTAGGTATATATGTCTACGGCGGCAAGGTATATTGTTAAAGTAAGTATGGTATTATACTCAATCTACTATTTAAATTTGCTAATAACCTAAAATAGGTTATGATGACGAAAGCCTAGTATTACTTGCAAGGTAGGTATCGTAATGATGATTAATAGAGAGAATCTACCCTTAGACCAGATTCTCTTAGAGGATAGCTTACAACTGCTGAGTAATCTGCCAGATGAATGTGTTGATTTAGTTGTATCTTCTCCACCTTATAATCTAGGCAAAGAATACGAATCAAGGCAAGCTCTTGAGATTTATTTGGCAGAACAAACAGCCGTTCTGCTTGAATGTAGCCGGATTCTCAAAAATACAGGTTCGCTATTTTGGCAAGTTGGTGCTTTTTCTAACCGAGGAATGCTGATTCCTTTGGATATTCGCTTTTTTCCGATTTTAGAGTCATGCAGACTAATTCCTCGCAACCGAATTATATGGGCTAGGCAACATGGTCTTCATGCCCAGAAAAAGTTTTCTTGTAGACATGAAACTATTCTTTGGTTTACTAAATCAGATAACTATAAATTTAATCTAGATGCTATTAGAGTTCCCCAAAAATATCAAAATAAGAAACATTATCGAGGAAATCGAAAGGGGGAACTTTCATGCAATCCAGAAGGTAAAAATCCTGGTGATATTTGGCTGTTTCGGAATGTTAAGCACAATCATGAAGAACAAACTATACATCCCTGCCAATTTCCAGAAGACTTGGTAGCTAGAATTATATTAGCTACAACTAACGAAAATGATATTGTTTTAGATCCATTTATGGGATCAGGTACTACGGCAGTGGTTGCGAGAGATTGTGAACGGCATTTTATCGGGTCAGAAATTGAACCGAAATATCATCAAGTTGCGTTGCGTCGTCTCAGTGGCAATCCGGATAAAAATGGTTGTTTTCCAAATTTAAAAACATTGCGTGATTATGTTGAAAAAACTGGTCAATCTATTGATAAATTTAAGTTTGATGTGCAAGTAGGAAATAAAGCTTCAGAACGCAGCAAAGCAAAAATTTATTCAGAAGAGTATCACTTGCAAGCAATGGAAGATAGATTAATTTATGAAGAATCTGCTTTTGCAGCTAATCTAAGAGGTGAAGAGATTCCAGTAGATGCAAAGCTTAATGGTAATGGGAAAAAGACCTCTTTACAAAATAAAATAGCAAAACAAGTAGAAGAAGTAGAACAAATTGAATTGAGATTATGGACTTAATAGATTAATTTTTACAATAAGTTAATTAGACAACAACTACGGGCTGAACGTCCCGCAATAATTTGGCATTGGCGATTAACTCTAGTATTTACAGTTCTCGAATATCTTTTAGATAAATACTCAGTCCAAATAATAGGAACTATTGTATTTTGTTGTTCAAATAATCCAACCAGTCTGATTGGTACATCAAAAACTTGGTTTTTAGCCAAAGCTGTTAACTGATTAACAGCTTGCTCGTAATAAAGAGTGCTATTGGAGGCAGGAAACATCAGAGCCTTTGTTACTATAATTACCAAATTAGTCGGGTATCCAACAAATTCAGTTTTAGCTTTGAAGAACAATTCTGAGCGCAAAGTGTTATTGAGTAGAAAGGGATAGTTAGAAAATTGAATTTCAATGATAATGCCAGTTTTAGCAAAATCAACATCTGTACCTAAAAATCTATAAGGTGCCGGAATAGGAATATTTGATTGCCAAGCATCATGAATAAAAGCAGCTTTAATATATTCGTTCGTACCTACTGGATCGAATATTGCATTACCTTGAATTCCAGCTTGATCTGAAGCCTTGATATGCAAAGGCATTCTAGTGAGAGTAGTACTAATCTCATGCCATTCGTTTTGGTATTGGGTATTAATTATTGTATCTGCTGCGTTAAAGTCAACATATTGAATAATGATTATTATGTCTCCTTTTGGTATTTCAACAGTTCTTTGATAAAAGCAAGCGGATCGATTTCAAGAACTTGGGCAACTTGTAAAAATTCAATCACGTCAAGACGACGCTCTCCACGTTCATACTTTGATACATAAGATTGTGGAAGCTCTAGCTTTGCTGACAACTCTGTTTGAGTGAGCTTTGCAGCTTTCCGCGCTTCTATAAGTAACTGGCGAAACCGATTGTAATCTTCGCTGAAAACTGATTTAGGCACTTTAGCTTGCCTTTTTTCTGGCGATGGTTTATTCGATCTCGATGAGAGTTATTACATATTGCTAAACTCAGTTAAATTCTAAAACCTAATATAGGATAAACCCAAAATAGGTTTTTAGAAGCTACTATGAAGAAACCATGAGTGTAAGCGTAGCTTCTCTAAGAGTTGCTCGTCTAGACATCGTATCCCTACCCAAAGGCGTAGACACACAGCGGTAGTCAGATATCGCTGTAAACTGAAGATATAACTCAAACTTGCGGCTATACCCATGAATTCTTTACAAGACTACACTACTGTTATCCGTCCCGATAACAATGGTACATTTGTCGCATATATACCAGCGATTTCCGGTTGTCATGCTTGGGGACAAACACCAGATGAAGCTCGTGCTGAACTTGTCTATGTTTTTGAAATGATTCAGGAAGAATACAAAGAACAAGGACGTTCTCTACCCGAAGACGTTGAATTGGTAATTGCAAATGCCAGCTAAAGCCAGTGTTTTTTCTTAGCAACAGCCCAGCCTAGAACACTTAATAAAGCAAAGACACTTCCACCTGCTTCGCCTATATTAACAATAAAGTTTTTTCCTGATTCTGTTTTTATATTTATTTCTTGATTCTGCCTTTTAAAGGATGCTCCTAAACGTAATAAATTTTCTTTATTTATATCTACAGTTTCAATAGTCTCATAATGCAGAATATTAAATTCCTGATAATTTGTCCAAATTAATCTTTCATTAGTAATTAAGCACCAATGGTTCAAATTTACAAAGCTCAAAATACATGGTTTTTCATCTGATGCTAAAGCTACTCCTTCTAATACATAAGCTTTCGTTTCCTCAGAAAAGCTGTTAAAAGACATAATAACTTTACTATTGATTTTATATCGACGAAAAATAGAAGCTATTATGTCAGGGCTTATTGTTTTTTTTGGGATCGCATCTCGCATAAAGTCGCTGTATGTCTAAATCTATGGTTTCATTTGAAGGATATCAAATTTTGCAAGATATCTACTTACGATCATGAATGTTGCACCTGCCATTGTAGTACTAGGTCAAAATAGCGTGACAGTAGCACGCAAGATAATCAGCGTCTTACCAGGGGCGACGCTATACGGTCTAGAGGGTCGCACATCTGGAGTTGATGTCAGCTTCACGAACTTTGGTGAGACGCTGCGCGAGTTATTTACCCAAGGAACACCGCTAATTGGCATTTGTGCCGCCGGTATTTTAATTAGGACTCTAGCTCCGGTAATTTCGGATAAACGACAGGAACCACCAGTGCTAGCTGTGGCTGAAGATGGTAGTGCTGTTGTCCCCCTGTTGGGCGGACTTGGTGGAGTGAACGATTTGGCTCGTCGCATTGCTGAAGCGCTGGATGTCAAAGCTGCAATTACGACCACAGGCGATTTACGTTTGGGCACAACGCTGTTATCTCCTCCCCCTGGATACCATTTAGCAAACCCAGACGATGCGAAGAAATTTATCTCAGATTTGCTAGCTGGGGCGCAAGTCAAGCTAGAAGGAATAGCGCCTTGGTTGAGCAATAGTAAACTGCCTATAGACTCAAAGGGAGATTTGACCATCCAAGTTACGGAACGCTTGGTGACTCCTACAGCCAACAGGCTTGTCTACCACCCAGCAACGATCGCGATCGCAATGAGTGGCATGATTGATGATGCAGTAGCTTTAGTACACCAGCTACTAGCTGATGCCAAACTAGAAAAAGCATCAGTCGCCGGGATATTTGCACCCATCGCCGCCGCCGCCGATCCCGCAATCCACGCGGTAGCTAGCGCCTTAAAAGTGCCCACTCGCTTTTTTACCCCAAATCAGTTAGAAAGTCTACTTTCACAAGGTTATAGCCCCGTCCAAGCCGCAGCGATCGCCGCCACTGGGACATCCCCCTTATCTCCATCTCCCGATATTGCGATCGCTATTGCTCCTCAAGCAATCGACCCCAACACCATCGGTCAACCACGCGGAAAATTAGCGATTATTGGCACGGGCCCTGGTGGTTCGCAATGGATGTCTCCCGAAGTCAAGGAGATACTCAAGTCGGCAACTGACTTAGTGGGTTATAAAACGTATTTAGATTTAGTTGGTTCTCTGGCTGATGGCAAGCAACGGCATGAGTCTGATAACCGCGAAGAAGAAGCACGGGCAAAGATGGCCCTTGATTTGGCTGCATCTGGACGATATGTAGCTGTAGTTTCATCTGGCGACCCCGGTATCTATGCAATGGCAACAGCAGTTTTTGAGGTATGCGATCGCTATGCTAAACCAGAATGGGACAGTATCGACATTCATGTGGCCCCAGGCATCTCTGCAATGCAGGCAGCAGCAGCAGCCATTGGTGCGCCCCTTGGGCATGATTTCTGTGCTATTTCCCTCTCCGATATCTTGAAACCTTGGTCTGCGATCGAGCAACGAATTGCGGCTGCTGCTGAGGCTGATTTCGTTATTGCTTTCTACAATCCTGTTTCTAAAGAGCGTACTTGGCAACTGGCAGAAGCGAGAAATATTTTGCTGCAACATCGAACACCAGATACACCAGTAGTATTGGCCCGGAATCTCGGCCGCCCAGGACAAACGGTAAAAGCGATCGCACTTGAGCAGTTAACACCAGCAAGCGCTGATATGCGGACAATTATTCTCGTTGGTTCCACAAAAACCCGAACTATCAAGCGCCGCGATGGTAATATCTGGGTTTATACGCCGCGTCGCTATACCGAATATTAGGCACGATTGGCGCTGTCACCCAAAAAAGGCAAAATAAACACTTTTTTAAAGGCACTCAAAGATGAAGAGATGGGATTTTGCATTTTTTGGAATGCCGCGATGTCTAGCGACAAGCCGCAAAGCGTCTACGCTACCCTTTATGCTTTAGAAATAGGACAAATCAAGCGAGTTAAAATTCTTGAATGGTATGTACATCAAGGGAACGAAACACAAGCAGCCGTGGAAAATGTGCCCAACATTACTTTTGTTCAATTCATCAATTATCAGGCTATTAACACACATAAAAATCTGAAAAACATGCATAAAAGTTCCCAAAAGTGTGCAACAGCAACTGGTACATCATCAAAATTTTTAATTTTCACAACAGCAGTCATAGTTGTGCTACTATACAACTCGTGTATGTAGTTCATTCAAACGAAAATCCCAATAAGTCTCACCTATCTGCAATATAAATGAGTAAAAACCATTGATGATTACGCTATGAAAAAATAAATTATTATTAAACAGAATACATTTGTCAAAAGTCAAAATTTATTCTGAATTCTGTACAAATAGCGGAGGAATCATCGGGTTCAAAATCTCACAAAACAAGAAAATTTGGTGATGCAAGAATTCATTAATGGGTCTAAATCCCCGATTGATAACGAAGCTCTTTCTCTACGAAAGGCTTCTCTTTCAGAGACGCTAAGGCAACGCCAAGGAATCCTTAAGTGTTTTGATTTTGACTTCTGAATTTTGACTTCAACAAATTTTCATTGGAATTTTAACATTGTAATCTAAGCATATAGCGATTAGTCAGGAGTTTAGTTTGATGAATCCTAAAGTCTCTGTAATTATCCCTGCCTACAATACTGAAGTTTATATTAAGAAGGCAATAGAGTCAGTCTTAAATCAAACACTCACTGAGCTTGAAGTTATCGTTGTCGATGATGGGTCAACTGATAAAACTGTAGAAGTTGCAAAGAGTTTTACCGATGAACGTCTCAAAGTGATAGTTAATCCACAAAACCTTGGGGTTTCTGCTGCACGTAATCTTGCTATCAAAGCAGCCCAAGGAGAATGGATTGCTGTTCTTGATTCAGATGACTGGTATGCTCATGAAAGATTAGAAAAGCTTGTGTTGCTGGCAGAACAAGCAAATGCAGATATGATTGCAGATGATGTTTATTTTATCAAAGATGGTGCAACATCTCCTTGGAGTACATTGATTCAAGAAAGTGGAGAACATATAGATAAAATTCTCCAAATTGATATCGTTTATTTTGTAAAAACTGATGTTTATGGAAAAGCAGGACTACATCTTGGTTTAAGCAAGCCCCTGTTCAAACGAGAATTTTTGGTTAAACACAGCATTGAGTACGATGAAAGCCTAAGCATAGCTGAGGACTTTTGGCTTGATATGAAATGTTTAATTAATGGCGCTCGCTTTTTTCTAGTGCCAGAAGCCTATTATTTCTACCGTTCACGCTCTTCTTCTCTTGTACGTGAAAGCCGATTAAAACGTCTAAATCAATCTTGCATATCTACTGATTCTTTCATGCAGCAAAAAGTTGTGGAAAAAAATCCAGCTTTAATGCGTGCTCTGTCTTATAATCTTGCAGTTTACAACAGAACTTTAGCTTACTATCAAGTTTTATTGCCTCTCAAGCAAGGAAATTGGTTATTAGCATTGAAAGAACTCACAAAAAAACCGAGCGTTTTTTATGATTTTATTTCTAGATGTAACAATATTATTAAACGTCGATTTCAATACTATGTGATGGGTAATAAATTAGTTTTTGAAATGCCTTATAATCTCCAAATAAAACGAAGAAAATCAACGCATCCCAATTTTTATTCTTCCAAAAATAATAAATAAGTAAGACCAAAAGATTGTTACAAAAATATGAGGTAAGGGAGTAATCGGACAACCCTGTGACTAGAAAGATTATAAAGATTATAAAGCTGTACGTCTTCTAACTTGGTTGCGATGCCTACGGCGGGCTGCGCCTACGCAGCCTCATTCCAAGAAAATAATCTTGTAGTCTAATTGGGTTAACAGCCAAATCATAGCTCCTATACTGACCTGTATTGGAGATGGACATGATGGAATTTAGAATATTATTCGTGAATTTACTCTCCCTATTGAACGCCGCGAAATACTCGATCGAGTAATCATGTCCTATTTTCCAACCATAGAACTATTATGATACCTATTGCATAAGCAATAATATCTTTCCAATCAAATACACTTCCCAAAGCAACAGCCAGAATCTTGTATTTTTGTAATCCTAAATTATTTACAAAATTAAAATATTGCAGAATCTCAATTGCACAAGAAAAGGCAAAAACTGATAAAGCGACTATCGATGAGTGTATATTCCAAAAAGCTTTGACAAAGCAATAAATTAATATAACTACTAAAACATCACCGATAAAAGGACGAATAAAACTATCATTTATAAAAACTGCAATACATACCTCTATTAAAAATAGTAAAAGTGTCAGGTAAAAATATTTTTTATTGAAGATAAACATGGCAATTAATAGCGCTCAAAAAATACCTACTTTGACTATCAACCTCTTTAATTTTTGATAGACTCTGTTAAAAATTTTATTATTACTAATCCCTCTTTTGTTACTACGGGGAGAGTATAATCAGGAAGAAAAACCAAAACAGTAAGTAACTCTGATGGTTACGTAGCGCAGGGAAGCAGTAAATACAGTCGGCTTCATAGATAACTATTGTCAACACTATTATTCAATATTTGAGGATGTGAGACATTTTGAGGCATTCAAGTATTTACACTTGAGAATGTTATCAGAAATCCGAGCCAAATCGCTACCAGAGATAGCGAAAATAGCAGGATTAAAAGATGGTCAATTCCCGTCATCATTTTTACCAGAGATGCACTGTGGAATATCAAAAAATTAAAAGAAATACTTAGCGGTATCAAACTAAATATGAACTTATGTTAACTAGTATAACAAAATGTTCACAAACCTGAGATGATGGCATATTAATGCTTTAGTACATCCTGTGTCACTGATACCCCAAATATCCGAGTAATCATTTGTCATGAATCCTTACACTATCCTCGATCGGACAGGACTTCAGCGTGTTAGTGATGGCATGACCCGCCCCCTACTAGAAAATTGCGAGCCTGCCTCATATACCCTGGTTTTAGTCTGGCCCCAACTTGGGGATTTTGATAGTCTTGAATATGCGTGGTGGTTACAGCGCGAAGCTAAAAAATTGTCAGATGAAAAACTCGCTATTCGTGCAGTGGGAATTGGTAATCGCGCCTCTGGAATAAGATTTTGTGAATATACAGGATTTCCACCGGAAAATTTATTTGTTGAACCTAATGGAGAACTACATCACCAACTCAAACTTTATTCAGGTCTCAATTTTCCTCTCCCTGGACTTTCCCCTGCTCAGAAAGCTTGGCTAAATCTAGTGTTAATGTGTGCAGGCTTTGGAAGTCCTGGAACGCTAAAAGAAGTTTTTCGGGGATACAGGGGAGATCGTCAAGCCCCTCAACTTATTGAAGATGATGAAGTTATTCAAGGTACTCCTTTACCTGCTTTTAAAGGCTCGTTTTTCCAATTAGCTGGCGGAAGTGGGTTTCAACGTCCCTTTGAATTGGCTACTCTACGGCTACGGAATATGGTTGAAGTTCTCAGCAATTGGCATACTTATGTACCTAATTCTGCCTACTTAACTCAGCGTGGTGGAACTTTTCTGTTTGATACCAAAGGCCAGTTACTTTACGAACATCGAGATCCAGGAATTTTAGGCTTTGCTGCTAATATGAGTCAGCCCTTATCATTTTTATCCTCGATTGAAACGGATAGCTTTACTTCAACTCACTAATTCCTAAACCTTGTCTACCTTGAGAACCATAGTTTTGTAGGTTGGATGCAGCGATAGCGTAACCCAACATATAAATAAGGTGGTAATGTTGGGTTGCGTTTCACTCTACCCAACCTACATAAACATAAATATATCTTTTAAGGGACTTCCAAGAAATAAATTATCCAATCTTGTAGGGTGGGCATCTTGCCCGCCTTTGACTATGGGCGCGCTACGAGTGGGGCATACCCTGCGGGATCTCGCTACAAACCCGCCGTTGATTGAAAACCACTAAATCTTCTCTTTTAGAGACGCTGTTCGCGTTTGATTTAATAAGGGTTTTAAACCCTCTTGTTCAGACGCTCCGCGAACAGCAGACTCAGGGCATCGCTCCTGACTCTTGAATTTTGAATTATGCTGAAAATCAAGAGAAGTGAGGACTTTTCTAACGACACTTGAATTTCATTTGTGCGAAGTGGTCTTCCAGTAGGAAAATAGATAAAGGAGTAGTAACCATCAAGCTATATGTTTGAAATTATGGTATTAAATCATTTTTTGTTAAAAGAGCCTGCTTCGGTATCTCATCAATATTCTGAACACATCAATCTACTTTTGTAAATCTAAAATCTGCTCTAAAAGAAGCTCTAATGGGTATAAAAGTCATAATAATTCGTAATTGATAATGACGCTTGCGGACTCGCTAACGTAATTTGTAGTTGTAATCACTGCTTGCTCTGTACTCTCTTAATTACGAATTACGAATATAGCAAGTAAGGATAAATAAAATGTCATTTATTATGCAAACTTCTGGAACTCTTACTGGTTTAGATATCTTGGTAGTTGAGGATGATGATGATACTCGCTTTTTTATCACTACTGTCTTGGAAATGGATGGAGCAACAGTTATAGCAGTGATATCAGCAGCAGATGCACGCAATGTATTGTCTGAATTGCAACCCGATGTTTTAATTAGTGATATCGGGTTGCCTGGGGAGGATGGCTACACTTTCATTTCCAAATTCCGTGCGCTGAAAGCAAATAATTGTGGACGAGTCCCGGCTATCGCTTTAACAGCCTTTGCTGATAGTGAGGCTCGTATCCGTGCTTTGGAAGCTGGCTTTGACACTCATATATCTAAACCGATCGCTCCAGAAGAACTAGTTGAGATAGTGGCTAATTTGGTTGCTTCTTGTAATTGGTAGTTATTCTCTTCGGTCTTGATAATCTTCAGAAGATTTTGGATCTAACTCCCAGCGATCGCCATCACGATCCTCTAAAATATCGTTGGTATGCAGAAATTCAGAATCAGCCATTTCTAGCCCCACTGCTGCTTCTAAGTCCTCTGTGACATTTTGATCGGGAGTGGAAGTACTACCACCAACTGCTTCATCTCCAACTGCATCTGCATCTTGCCAATAAGCATCAACATCCCCACCAGTCAGTTCAGGACTAGTTTCTGTGTACTCGTCTCTTTCTGCTTTTATTGAGCGTCCGCCAATGTTGTATCCCGGCAAGTCTTTTACACCAGTACCGTAGGATTCGGTAATCTCTTGTGGCAAATCATTACTTTTAATTTTGTCATTATGATTTTTTTCTGCCATGATCCTAGCTCTTTTCTGCATTCTCACAATAACGTTTTCTTGTCAGCAATTTGTCTAACTAGAGGTGTATAGCTAAGAAAATAATCTATCCCCTGGGTACGAAGCTAAACTAGCGATCGCGCCATAAGATTGTAGCTATGAATTCATGGTCAAGGAACTTGTAGTTGAAGTTATGAGTTATAAGTTATCAAACCAAAATTATTCATTGGCGAACTTTTCACTCATAACTATTTCTTGTTTGGCAAAAATAGGCAACCAAAATAAAATTTTGATGATAAGTTTAGCATTTTAACTCGTTTTCATACTTTTTAAATATCTGAATGCTAAATAACCAATTGAATACTCAAACTTATTTGAGTAGTGAAGGCAGATAATATGATAAGTAATTCAAGATTATTTATTCAAAAAATAATCTGTTTATTTAACTTTTGTTGTAGTTAGTTAAAGACTAGAGAATACAAACGTAATACCATTTTATGACTGAACATAACAATAACTCCGGTAAGAAAAAAGTTGCTATCCTCATTGAACAAGCAGTAGAGGATGCAGAATTTACAGTTCCATATAATGGATTGAAACAAGCAGGAATAGAGGTAGTAGTCCTTGGTTCCCGAATGAATGAAAAATATAAGGGGAAACGCGGCAAACTTAGCATACAAGCCGATGGTACCACAACGGAAGCGATCGCAGCCCAATTCGATGCAGTGGTGATTCCCGGTGGTATGGCTCCCGATCAAATGCGGCGAAACATCAACACAGTCCGCTTTGTCCAAGAAGCTATACAACAAGGAAAATTAGTCGCTGCTGTTTGTCACGGCCCACAAGTTTTGATTGAAGGTGACTTGCTCAAAGGTAAGCAAGCCACCGGTTTTAGCGCTATTGCCAAGGACATGATTAACGCTGGTGCAAATTATCTAGATGAGCCAGTGGTAGTTGACGGAAATTTGATTACATCTCGTGAACCCGGAGACTTGCCAATTTTCACTACAGCGATATTAAGCCGTTTGGGTTATGGTGGCAAAGATGCTGCATTGCCAAATGAAAAAGACACAAGTGCTGAATGGTGGAAGTTGGCTGATGCTTGGGGTGGCTCAACTAAAGGTGATATTGCCAAAGGTTTAAATACTGCTCTTGCTGGTGAACGTTATTCTTTAGAAGCATTTGAGAACTACTTTGAAAAGGAATCAGATAACGAAGTAAAATCAGTTTTCCAAGAAATAATTGCTCATAAACAGCGCCACATTGAAAAACTAGAAACTTATCTTGACCGATTGGGTGAAAAACCCTCTTTAGGGGCAAATATTGCCAATCAGTATGCCAAAGTGAAAACTGCCATGACAGGAAGTGATGATATATATCAGTTACGTTCTGCTCTAGGTGATGTGCAAACCGGTATCGGCGATATTGGCAATTTGTGTGCAATGTACACTGACCCTGTAGCAACAGCTATTTTCAAACAAATTTACCAAAATTCATCGAAATATGAGCAACGATTGGTAGAACTATATCGAGCGCGGATAGGCGCTCAGATTCAGCCTCCTAAGCCGACAACAGGGGCTGCTGTGTCAATGTAAGGTTTTTTGAACGTAGATGGCTACCGAAAAGGCGCAAATAACACACAAGAAAGAAGAGGGTATTTGCACCTCTATGGTGAATTTACAGTAATGGAGATATAAAAAGTGACTTCAACATCAGGGGATAAATCAAGTACAAACCAGCCAGAGGCTAGTGAAGTAGAGCGTTGGGCTTCCCTTATCGGTGGCGGTGCGATGGTGCTGATGGGTTTAAGACAAGGTTCATTGCGAGGAGCGCTGACGGCTTTAGCTGGTGGTGGTTTGGTTTATCAAGGTGCAACCAAGCAAAGCACAATCCAGAAAGCACAGGAAGCAATAGGTCTAAACCAGCCGATCAAAGTTGAAAAGACGGTAACTATCAATAAATCGGCAGAAGAATTGTATCGCTTTTGGCACGACTTTGAGAATTTGCCCACCTTTATGAAGCATCTCAAATCTGTCAAGGTGTACAACGAAAAACGTTCTCATTGGATTGCCAATGCACCTTTGGATAATACCGTAGAATGGGATGCAGATATTCTCGAAGACCGGGAAAATGAATTTATTTCTTGGGCTTCAGTAGAAGGTGCAGACATTGAGAATTCTGGTTTTGTCCGTTTCAAAAAAGCACCAGGCGATCGCGGCACGGAAGTCAAGGTTGTTTTGGAGTATAACCCACCAGGCGGAGCATTGGCAGCTACCGTAGCTAAACTTTTTGGTGAAGAACCAGAACAACAAATTGGTGATGAATTGCGCCGCTTCAAAATGCTAATGGAAGCAGGCGAAATCGCCACAACTGAAGGTCAACCTTCTGGACGTAAGTAGTTCTTTGTCCTTTGCCCAATGCCCAATGCCCAATGCCCAATGATTAATAATTATGAAAGCAGTCTGCTGGAACGGTGCTAATGATGTGCGGGTAGAGACAGTACCAGATCCGACAATTCTTAACCCGCGTGATGCAATTATTAAAATTACTTCCACGGCGATTTGTGGCTCCGATCTACATATTTATGGCGGCTATATTCCCACAGTGCAACAGGGTGACATTATTGGTCACGAATTCATGGGGGAAGTCGTGGAAGTTGGCAGAGGAGTCAACAATTTAAAAATAGGCGATCGCGTTGTTGTTCCTTCCACAATTGGCTGTGGTAATTGCAATTATTGCCAACGTGATATGTGGTCATTGTGCGATAACTCCAATCCGAAAGGTTGGATTCAAGAAAAATTGTTTGGCAATATCACCTCAGCTATTTATGGCTACTCCCATATGTTGGGTGGTTATGCAGGCGCACAAGCCGAATATATCCGTGTACCCTTTGCTGATGTGGGTGTCGTCAAAGTTCCGCCAGATTTGCCGGATGAGATGTTGTTATTCATCTCCGACGCTATCCCCACAGGTTATATGGGTGCAGAATTATGCGATATCCAACCGGGTGATACTGTAGCCGTTTGGGGTTGCGGTGCTGTTGGACAGTTTGCCATGATTAGCGCCTACATGATGGGAGCCGAAAAAGTGATCGCAATAGATCGCTTTCCCGAACGCCTGGAAATGGCGAAAAAGTTTGCCAAAGCAGAAGTGATTAACTACGAAGAAGTTAATGCTGGCGAAGCGTTGAAAGAGATGACTGGTGGTCGTGGCCCCGATGCTTGCATCGATGCTGTTGGTTTAGAAGCACACGGCGTTGGTTTAGAAGACTTCTACGACCAGACAAAACAAAAGCTCAGATTGGAAACCGACCGTCCCCACGTTCTGCGGGAAATGATGGTCGCCTGTCGTAAAGGCGGGACTCTTTCAATTATGGGCGTTTATGGTGGTTTTGTAGACAAAATACCATTGGGTGCAGCCTTTAATAAAGGCTTAACCTTCAGAATGGGACAAATGCATGGACAGAAATATATGCATTTGTTATTGCAGATGGTTTTGGATGGAAAACTCGATCCATCCTTCGTTGTCACCCATCAATTGCCTCTAGAACAAGCACCCCACGCCTACCACATCTTTCAACAAAAAAAAGATAACTGTATCAAAGTTGTTCTTAAACCCTAAATGGCAAATAGTCATTCAGTGTTTTGAATTTGTCCACCTTACATAATGCAATTGAGGTTTTTTATGAATCGACTAAGTTCTTGGTTACGAAATATTCGCATTTCTCAAGTCCTTGTAGTTTTCTTAGCAGGATTTATATTTTTACTGGGTCAGGCTTTTAGCTACGTTGATGTAGCACAAGCTGATGTTAAAAGTCCAGAGGGTACTTATTACCAAGGAGCACCAAATGGGCAAGGTGAAATTAGAAACGATACCCAAATTAATAATACCCAAAAATCACAAAATCCAATCAAAGGTGCTGTTGATAATATCCGCGAAAAATTAAACTTGGATGAAAAACCTCCTGAAGCTACAAAAGAGTTTTTTGATCCTAGTACAAACAGAAGTGCAGATAAAACTTCATCATATGAAGGAAGTAGAGAAGGTTATTATCGCACTCCTTCTAGTAACTAACTCAGAGATAGCAGCTAAAGGGTTAGTAAATCTTGAGTCGAATACTTGAATAACTTTTTAGCGGTTATTGAGACGCGATAGTTATCGCGTCTCAAAATTAAGACAAATCCAGGATTTATCTTGATACGAACGATCCAGGAATTATAACTAAGGACTAAATAATTATGAAAGCAGTTTGCTGGCATGGAGCAAACGACGTGCGGGTGGAAACAGTTCCCGACCCTAAAATTCTTAACCCACGTGATGCTATTGTTAAAATTACTTCCACAGCAATATGCGGTTCAGATTTGCATATTTACGACGGCTATATTCCCACCATGCAAAAGGGCGATATCCTTGGTCATGAATTTATGGGGGAAGTCGTAGAACTTGGAAGTGCAGTTAAAAATGTGAATGTAGGCGATCGCGTCGTTGTTCCCTTCACCATCTCTTGCGGTAGCTGCTTTTTCTGCAATCGGGATTTATGGTCGCTGTGCGATAACTCTAACCCCAATGCTTGGTTAGTAGAAAAGCAAATGGGACATTCGCCAGCAGGTCTATTTGGCTACTCTCATTTATTCGGCGGTTACGCTGGCGGTCAAGCAGAGTATGCAAGAGTACCTTTTGCCGATGTAGGCTTGTTCAAAATTCCCGATGGTTTAACGGATGAGCAAGTGCTATTTCTAACAGATATTTTTCCCACAGGCTACATGGCAGCCGAGAACTGCAACATCAAACCCGGTGATATTGTCGCCGTTTGGGGTTGTGGGCCAGTCGGACAATTTGCCATCAGAAGCGCATATATGCTAGGTGCGGAACGGGTGATCGCTTTTGACCGCGTTCCCGAACGTCTGCAAATGGCTAAAGAATACGGCAAAGCAGAAGTTCTCAACTACGAAGAAGTGAATATTGGCGAAGCACTCAAAGAAATGACTGGCGGTCGTGGCCCCGATGCTTGCATTGATGCAGTAGGAATGGAGGCACACGGCACAGATTTTATGGCGATGTACGACCAGGTAAAGCAAGCAGTACGTTTAGAAACAGACCGTCCGACGGCATTACGGCAAGTAATAGTATCTGCTGCTAAAGGTGGTCACGTATCACTTGCGGGTGTGTACGGTGGCTTTTTAGATAAAATCCCAATGGGTGCTGCCATGAACAAAGGATTAACCTTCAAAATGGGACAAACGAATGTCCACAAGTATCTAAAACCTTTGCTAGAACACATCCAAAACGGTGATATCGATCCAACGTTTATTATCACCCATACTTTACCTCTAGAACAAGCGCCGCACGGCTACGAAATTTTTAAACACAAGAAAGATAAATGCATCAAAGTTGTACTCAAACCGTAGTAGGGAATGGGGAATGGGAAATGGAAACAAGGAAAATAACTATGCCCAATGCCCAATACTTCGACTCCGCTCAGTACAAGTGCCCAATGCCCAATACTTCGACTCCGCTCAGTACAAGTGCCCAATACCCAATACCCAAAGTTAAAACTAGAAAGAGGTAGAAAATATGTCTGATACAACCGTTATCAAAGTAGACTCTAGCCATTCCCCTAAAGGCCAACTTGGTCAGAAATATCTTGCATCTGGCAAAACCATTTCCATGCGCCTATGGGAAAATGAGGAACCGAACGAACCTAAAGAGCCAACAGCACGGGAATATGAAACTGTTGGTTATGTAATTACTGGTCGTGCAGAATTGCATCTTGAAGGGCAAACGATTTTACTAGAACCTGGCAGTTCTTGGATAGTACCAAAAGGAGCCAGCCACACTTATAAAATTTTAGAATCATTTACTGCTGTTGAAGCAACCAGTCCACCTGCGCAAGTTCACGGGCGAGACGAAAACTGATTTGCGATCGCTCGTTAAAAACCTATAGCCGCTTTCAATAACATGGAATATAAAGCATTCGTAGGAGAACAAGAATATTGTTCTCCTTTTTACTGTGCTTTGCACTTTAGAGGTTGTTTTAAAGTGTTGGGCTATGATTTTATCACATTTTTATCCCCCTTAATCCCCCCTTAGAAAGGGGGAAAAAGAAATCTAGTTCCCTCCCCTTTCTAAGGGGAGGGTTAGGGTGGGGTAAAAAATATTTCATACATCAACTATGACTTTTCAAACAACCTCTTATGGCATAAATCTTCTGATAGAGAGACATAACAAGACGAAATTGTATTCTATTAACAATGTCTTTTTAGAGAAAATGCTTTTTAGTAACTCTGGTTTTCTATCAATAATTTCAGCATAGATAATTACTCAATATTTTTAACAAAAACAGAATGGAGCGAACAAATGAGGTTTGTCTTAAGACGCCGCAAGCTGGGTCAATTAATGGTCTTCAGCACAGTAGCGGCTACGATCGCTAATTTTGTAGAGAAAGCTGTAGCAGAAACTCAAGTAAAAAAAACTACCCCAATGCTGGCAACTTCCACTTCTGAAACTGTGAAGGTGACGCTACAAGTGAATGGAACACCTCATAGTTTGCAAATTGAACCGCGTGTTACCTTACTTGATGCACTTCGGGAATATCTAGGATTAATTGGTACTAAAAAAGGTTGCGATCATGGCCAGTGTGGTGCTTGCACGGTGCTGGTTGATGGGCAACGAATTAATTCCTGCCTGACATTTGCAATTATGCACACCGACGCAAAAATTACAACTATTGAAGGGTTGGAACAAGGAAATAATCTGCACCCGATGCAAGCCGCGTTTGTTGCCCGCGATGCGTTTCAGTGCGGCTACTGCACGCCAGGACAGATTTGTTCGGCGGTGGGTTTGGTGAACGAGGGACACGCCAAGTCAGATGCCGACATTCGCGAACTGATGAGCGGCAATATCTGCCGTTGCGGTGCTTATCCAAATATCGTGGCTGCTGTCCGCGATGTCTTAGAGGGAAAAAAAGATGCAGCCGTTTAGCTATAAGAAAGCAGGACAGGCAGAAAATGCCGTGGCGTTGGTTACTCCAGATGCCCAAGCTTCGTATCTCGCTGGTGGTACTAGCCTCATCGATTTGATGAAGCTGAATGTCCAGAATCCAAGAGAGTTGGTTGACATTAACCCACTCCCACTGAGCAAGATAGAAATGCAGGGTAACGGTGTGCGGATTGGAGCAATGGCAAGCAATAGCGAGGTTGCTTATAATCCGATAATTCAGGAGCGTTACCCAGTGTTGGCAGAGGCGTTGCTGTCTGGGGCATCACCGCAACTGCGAAATATGGCAAGTGTCGGCGGAAATTTGCTGCAACGTACTCGGTGTTACTACTTCCGCGATACCGCCTTCCCCTGCAATAAACGCGTTCCTGGTTCAGGTTGTCCGGCAATTGAGGGTTATAACCGCATCCATGCAATTCTTGGCGGTAGCGATCGCTGTATTGCCACCCATCCTTCTGATATGGCTGTGGCATTGGTGGCACTCGATGCCGTTGTGCAAACCTGCGGGCCGAGAGGAGAGCGCAGTATCCCGCTGGTAGATTTTCATCTTCTACCTGGCGAAACGCCAGAAAGGGAGACGGTTTTAGAACACGGAGAGTTAATTGTTGCCGTTGATTTACCTGCTTTAAACTTCGCAAGGCGATCGCACTATTTAAAAGTTCGCGATCGCGCCTCCTATGCCTTTGCGATGACATCGGTTGCAGCAGCATTAGATATTCAAAATGGAATTATTCGCTCGGCACGCATTGCCCTTGGTGGCGTTGGCACAAAGCCCTGGCGTGCCTTGGAAGCGGAAAAAGTGCTTCTGAACAAGCCGGCAAACCAAGCAACATTTCAAGCAGCAGCATTGGCTGCGATCGCCGGTGCTAAACCTCAAAAATACAACGGCTTTAAAGTCGAACTGGCTAAACGCACAATTGTTAAGGCGCTGACAACAGTGGGAGGGATGGCATGAATACTGGGGATAAAAATATAGTTGTCGGCAAACCGCTAAATCGAGTTGATGGATACCTGAAGGTGACTGGTGGCGCACGTTACGCGGCTGAGTTTCCGGTCGCCAAAATGACTTATGGCGTGACAATTCAAAGTGCGATCGCCAAAGGTAAAATAGCCCAAATCGATACCAAAACGGCGGAACAAGTACCGGGTGTATTAGCAGTAATTACCCACCTCAACGCGCCCAAAGCTTCTGGAGAAAAGGGCGGCGGTCGCAAGCTGCAAGTCCTGCAAGATAACATTGTGCTGTATAGCGGTCAGCATATTGGTGTTGTGGTTGCCGATACCTTTGAACGAGCGATGTATGCTGCCTCCCTGGTACAAGTTCGCTATGACGAAGAGAAACCAACCATTAATATGCGGGACAATCTCGCTAAGGCATACTTGCCTAAAGGCAAAATCCCTAGAGAGGAACCGCCCGATTTAGAGCATGGCAATCTCAGCCAGGGACTAGCGGCGGCAGCTGTCCGCGTCGAGCAAACCTATACCACGCCAGTCGAAAATCACAATCCGATGGAGCCTCATGCTACAACAGCAGTTTGGCAAGGCGATGAACTGCTGCTGTATGACGCAACTCAGGGAATCTTTCAGGCTCAACAAAAAGTTGCAGGGGTATTAGGAATTGAGCCTGAGAAAGTCCGCATTATGTCTTACTTTGTGGGCGGTGGCTTCGGTTGCAAAGGGTCGGCTTGGTCGCACGTCCCGCTAGCGGCGATGGCAGCACGACAGGTTAATCGCCCAGTGAAATTAGTTCTGGGACGGATACAAATGTATGGGCCTGTGGGCTTCCGACCGGAGACAATTCAACAAGTTTCTCTCGGTGCAACCCGCGATGGCAAATTGACTGCTTTGCGACACGTCGGCACTTCCCAGACTTCAACTTTCGATGAATTTATCGAACCTGTTGGTAAAAGCGCCCGAATGCTCTACGCTAGCCCGAATATCGAAACTAGCCACCATCTGGTTCAGGTCGATCAAGGAACACCAACCTATATGCGGGCCCCAGGCGAAGCTTCTGGGTCGTTTGCCTTAGAATCGGCAATGGACGAACTGGCTTATGCACTCAATATCGATCCGGTAGAGTTGCGTTTGCGTAACTATGCTGAAGTCGATCCTAGTAAAGGAATACCTTGGTCGAGCAAGTCACTGAGAGAGTGTTACAAATTGGGGGCAGAAAAGTTTGGCTGGCAAAAGCGCAATCCTCAGCCCCGTTCGATGCGAGATGGTAATTATTTGATTGGTTGGGGTATGGCGACAGCTACTTATCCTACCAACCGTTCCCCAGCATCAGCGATCGCTCAAATTATGGCAGATGGTACAGCCGTGGTGCGAAGCGGTTCGCAAGATATTGGTACGGGAACTTATACTGTGATGACTCAAGTTGCAGCTGAGGCACTCGGTTTACCAGTTGAGAAAGTGCGGTTTGAACTAGGTGATACCAAGATGCCACAAACCCCCATTTCTGGTGGTTCCCAAACTGCCGCCAGTGTCAGTTCAGCCGTGCATTTAGCGGGAAATCAAGCACGCAGTCAGCTTTTGCAACTAGCACTTGCCGATCGAAAATCGCCGCTTTATAGTTCAAAGGCTGAGGATGTGATTGCTCAAGATGGCAGCTTTTTCTTAAAAAATAAATCCTCCGCCAGCGAAACATATCAGGCAATCTTGGCACGACATGGGATGAAAATGCTCGAAGCGCGTGCAGATGCCAAACCTGGAGAGGAACAAAAGAAGTTCTCAATGCACTCATTTGGAGCGCAGTTTGCCGAAGTACGCGTTGAGCCTGATTTAGGCGAAGTGCGAATAACGCGCTGGGTGGGAACTTTTGGCGTAGGACGCATCCTCAACGCTAAAACAGCCAACAGTCAGCTGATCGGTGGGATTATTTATGGCATTGGCATGGCGTTAATGGAACATACGCTAACAGACCCCAACCGAGGACGCGTTGTCAACCATGATTTAGCTGAGTATCACGTACCAGTTAATGCAGATGTTCCTGATATTGAAGTGTTGTTTGTCGATGAACAAGATCCACATATCAACCCGCTTGGCGTCAAAGGAATTGGTGAAATTGGCATTACCGGCACTGCGGCGGCGATCGCTAATGCTGTCTATCATGCCACCGGTAAGCGCATCCGCGATTTGCCAATTACCTTAGACAAACTGCTGTAGATATGGCGATCGCAACACTTGTAGAGACGCGATTTATCGCGTCTTAAATTTATCGCGTCTTGAAATACCAATCAGTAGAAGACTCAAGATTGATGACCGCTCAAGTAAAATTTGGTACTCTTAGCTCGGAATCACTGTAATTACGTCCGCGACCGAGATGAGTAGTCCAACAGCCCGCTCCTACGCTTTCTTATCGATTGCAGCAGCAATCATCACTATTGCCTTGAAATTTGGCGCTTACCTGCTAACCGGATCAGTAGGTTTGCTTTCAGATGCTATTGAGTCAATTGTAAATCTCGTCGCAGCATTGGTTGCTCTATGGGCATTGACCTATGCTGATAAACCAGCCGATGCCGAACACGCCTTTGGGCATTCTAAAGCCGAATACTTCTCCAGTGGTGCAGAAGGTGCGTTGATTGTAATAGCCGCTATCAGCATTGCTGTTGAAGCTTGGGGACGCTTGCTGCATCCAGAACCGTTAACACAGTTGGGATTAGGGTTGGCACTTTCCCTCATTGCAACCGCAATCAACGGCGTTGTTGCCTTTATCTTGCTACGGGCAGGGCGGCGGTTGCGTTCCATCACACTCAGGGCTGATGCTCACCATCTGTTTACTGATGTGGTGACTTCGGGTGGTGTGGTAGTTGGAATCTTACTCGTCAAGCTAACAGGCGCTCTCGTATTCGATCCAATTATTGCACTGATAGTAGCAGCAAATATTACTTGGACAGGATTTCGTATACTGCGGGAAACCAGTAGCGCCTTACTGGATGCAGCTTTACCTAAAAAAGAAATTGACGCAATCAAGAGCATCCTTAACGAGTACAAAGGTCAAGACATCCAGTTTCATGCCTTGCGAACCCGCGCTGCTGGAACCCGTCGCTTTGTTTCCTTTCATGTTCTTGTACCTGGATCTTGGACAGTGCAACAAGGGCATGATTTATGCGAAGCAATTGAGCTTGCTATTGTTCGGGTGCTGCCTTCAACCCACGTTACAACTCACTTGGAACCTGTAGAAGATCCAGTTTCTTGGGAAGATTTGGAGTTAGAGCGTTCGAGCAATCAGCAAATGCAAGATATGAGCGCAAGAGATTAATTGCATACAACGCCGAATACTGCAAATGCGATCGCTTCCAGCAGGCGGTTACGCTATTGCAACTTGCTTTTTCCGAGAAGGACGCTTGCGGTCTGATTTTTTCTTCAATCCCACAGCTTGAGCTTGATCGCTATCTGAGCCATATTGCCCGCGCACAACTTCTTTCATCGCTAATACGGCATTATGAAATTCCCACTCTGCTAATCGCGCAGCATCAGCAGCAGCACGGTATAAAGCTAATTTCTCGGTTTCGGTTTGTTGAGAAATTAACATTGCCTGATAAGCTTCTTGTAAATTAGCAGATGAAGCATCAGCACGAGTTGTGTTGTAAGTGCTGACGGTTTGTAAACCGTGGAATGAGTCAATATCTTGACTAATCAGTTGAGGGCGCAAACGGTTTGTTGTATTTTGGGGAGGCATATATGCATACTTAGTAAGTTGTACATTTAACGTACCCATTACAACAAAAAAAGTTATCAGTAAGATGAAATTTTCAGATAGAGCAAGGTTATAAAGGATAGTTTAAGATAACAGGTCGATGTATTGGCATAACAGACCGATGTATTAACATAACAGACCGATGTATTGGCATAACAGACCGATGTATTGGCATAACAGACCGATGTATTGGCATAACAGACCGA